>CACZPR010000081.1 GCA_902783155.1 uncultured Spirochaetaceae bacterium | reverse complement strand
TGAGCCGCTCAAGCACACCCTTGCAGATGTCCTTGTTTTTCATCACCTCGCCGAACATGTAGTCATCGATAAAAGTAAGGTCGTCCAATGGTTTCATAGAATTCTCCTTACTTATATATGTTCCGTGAAAATCACCGATGTAAACAAAATTGCAAAAAAATCAGATTAAAAAATTATTGAAAACACTGAATAGTCTGAAAGCGGATAGCATACTCCGGTTGTTTTTTACAGGTGAGAGGTAGGATAGATTATTTGTAATATATTTTTGTTTTTGGGGAAACCACATCATAAGGATGGAATTTGCTTTTTTCATGTAGATTCGGCATGTCGAAATCCTGTTGAAAGTCCCTGTTGCAGTTGATGTAAAAATCATAGCCGAAACGATGATTGCTAGTTTCATACGCAATGCCTTGAGAAATTTCGTATACATTCCCGGACTGTCCATATTTTTCTGCAATCGACCGTTTGAATTTTTCGGCATCCAGATTTTCCTTTCTGTCTGACTCAATGCTGATTTCAAAATATCCGTCGAACTTTTCCCAATTAACCGGTTCACAATAAATTACAGATTCATCGGCTTTTATTTTAGAAAGTGCATCCCTGGCAGATTCAAGATTATCGTATGCTGTGTAGACATATTTTCCTTTTTTCGATTTTGCTTGAATCTTTTCCATGAAATCATCGGGAATCTTGTAGTATAGACCTTCGGAAGGACCGTGCATCATCCTGCAGCTTTTGTCTTTCAAAATAAAATTGGCCTGCCAGATTATTTTTCCGCCACTGATTATATATGCCGACACGTCTCTGCCGAATGTTTCAAAATATTTCAGGGACTCGAAAAATCCCATCGCCTTTAGATTCAGGATGACAGCAATTTCTGCAATGGATTCCTTTGAATCGGCATAAAAAACTTCTTCACCGTTTTCAAACATTATGATGGAATCTTCCGGGAGCCTGTCTGGAATCAATTTCGCCTGAGCCGCACATGAGAAAAATAGAAATGAAATCAGAGCGGCAAAAATCGACAGGTGAATTTTTTTCATAAAACTCTCATTGGTATCTCTGCATCCCTACATCCCGATTGCGTGGAGCATGTCGTAGCCGCGTTTTTTTGCGGAAGCGTCGTTTCTGTAGCGTAGGGGTGTTGTGTTTTTATAACGCTTGAACAGTTTGATAAAATAGCTCATGTCGTTGAATCCACAGCAGTAGGCAATGTCCTCGACGGTTTCGTTTCCATCAAGAAGCATTTCACATGCCCGGTTAATTCTGTACTGGTTCAGATATTCCATCGGTGTGTAGTGGGTGACTTCGTGGAATATGCGGCAAAAATATTTTGGTGAAAATCCCGCGCTCGATGCCATCTGGTCAAGGGTCAAAGTCTGGTTGTATTTTTGCTTTATCAGATTCATCACGCACTTGAGCCAGATTAGCTTTCCGTCGTCCTTGAGGAAATGTTCGTTCCGTTCGTAGAGTCTCTTGGTGGTTATGTATTCCATCACCTTGAACAATGTGGAGATAGTTTCCCATTCATATCCGGTCGGCTTGATTTTTACAAGGTGGAATAAATCCATGAGAATCTGTATAAAATCAGGCTCGTCTGTTTTGGGGCGCAGAATAAAAAAAAGTTCGCCTTCAGAAAGTTTTTCGATAAACGGTTCTGTGAGATAGTTTGCAATCCGCATCATGGAAGGGTCGAACACAAGACTTTCGTAGACACATTCGCCACGGAATTCCTCACTGTCGCCATGAATCACGTTGCTTGACAATAGAAAAAAATCTCCAGCCTTTAGGTCGTATTCTTTTGTTCCCGCAAAAATTGTGTATTCCCCGCGCAATATATGGATAAATTCAAATTCGGTGTGCCAGTGGTAGGGGAGATTGTAGTCTGGAACCGATGTGTCGATATTGTAATATTCCATCGGGAACGATATTGTTCCGCGTGGTCTGGATTCCTGGCCTTTTGAATTAATCATAGCACCTTCCTTGAAAAAGTAACTATTATCACACTTTAAAATAATTATAATACTTTCCAATATAAAAAATCAATATTACCATTGCCTTAGAAAGAAAACGAGATGGGGACAGTTATGATGAACCTAGGAGCTATAGAACACCACGCTTTTGACAATTATTGTTATGCGTTGAACGAAAATGATTTGGCCATAAATCTGCGTACCGGAAAGGATGTGGATAAGGTCAGCCTGATGTGGGGAGACCCATTTGACTGGGGCAAGGACGAGGCTTCAAATTACAACTGGAAGTATACGGAGATTCCCGTTACCGAAAGATGTGAACTGACGAATCATTTCTGGTGGTCGGTGACAGTTGCGCCCAAGGCAAAAAGATGCAAGTATTTTTTTAAGATAGAGTCAGCGGGTGAGTCCTATGTTTATGGCGAAAGCGGACTCTGCCCAATGGAAAAATTTAAAAATCAAGAGGACGAGTGGTACGCATTTATCTTCCCATGGATGAACAAAAACGACATCTGCAATCCACCGGCATGGGCTGAGAACACAATATGGTATCAGATTTTTCCATCAAGATTTTACCGTGGAAAAGAGTCTGTCCAGAATGCTGATTTGGAAAAAAGACTGCTCCCCTGGGCTGGTCCTGATGACAAGGTTGTGAACGACCAGACTTTTGGTGGAAATCTAAATGGAATCACTGAGAAACTTTCTTATCTTGAAAATCTGGGTGTGACTGGAATCTACCTGAATCCGGTCAACTGTTCAACGACCCAGCATAAATACGACACCACAGATTATTTTGATATAGACCCGGAGTTTGGAACCAGGGAAGACATGAAAAACATGGTCCGCGAGGCCCACAAACATGGAATCCGCGTGATGCTTGACGGAGTTTTCAATCATTCGGGATGGGAATTTTTTGCGTGGCAGGATGTTGTAAAAAACAGACAGGCATCAAAATATGCTGACTGGTATATTGTGAACGACTGGAACTTTACGGCAATGCCTTCCGAAAATGCGATTGAAAATAAATTCTTTGCCTTCGCCTATTGTGACTACATGCCCAAGTTCAACACGAACAATCCACAGGTGCGCGAATATCTGATTGATGCCTGTGCGTATTGGGTCAAGGAATATGATATTGATGCGCTGCGTCTGGATGTTGCGAACGAGGTCTGCCATGATTTCTGCCGTGAACTACAGGTCCGTATGCGTGCGTTGAAAAAAGATTTCTATATAATAGGAGAGATTTGGCACAACTCTTTGCCGTGGCTCCGTGGAAATGAGTTTGACGCAATTATGAACTATCCGCTGCAGAATGCGATTTATCGTTTTGGTCTGGATGCGGAGGTTTCCACAAAAGAGTTCGAGCAGGATGTGAACCGCTGTCTTACTGATTACATGAGACAGACAGAAAGGGTCATGTTCAATTTGATGGACAGCCATGACACAATTCGTCTTGTGACAAAGGCCGGCAATAAAAATCGCGCGCTACAGATGCTTGCTGTAATGTTTGCCATGCCGGGTTCTCCATGTCTGTATTATGGAACGGAAACATTCCTTGAAGGTGGAAAGGATCCTGATTGTCGCCGCTGTATGCCTTGGAAGGAAATTGAAAGCGGAAAATATACCGAAAGCATGGAGATGGTGAAAAATCTGATTGCGCTCAGGAAAAATAATTCCGCCATGCAGTCCGAAAGTGTGCGCTTTGTGCATACTGATGGGAACGAGCGTTTGCTCTGCATTGAAAAAAAGGATGCCGGTGGAAAAAGAATTCTTGTGGTCTCCAATTTTTCGGGGCAGAAACAGAATGTAGCCAGCATTGTTGGGGATTCAAAATCCCTGTTTGCGAATGGATTTGATGGAATCTGTCTTGACATTGACGGTGTCGTGATTGTCGAGGCAAAGTAAGGAGGTGATGGGGATAGAATGAAGACGCCTTTTCTGGCGCGGTTTGGGACCTGAAGCTTTTGTTTTTGGGTATTCAATTAAAAGATTTTTCACCTAAAATTGTAAGATAGTAAGTGAAGAAAAATTTTTTTTGACAATTTTTTTTGGCAACATGATAATTATAATCAGAAAGCCAAACAAAATATTTTATGGAGGAATTTTGTTATGAAAAAGTCAATCGGAATAGTCGCAGCCTTGATGGGACTTTCCCTGTTCGTGTGCTCCTGCAACAAGGGTGGCGCTGCAAAGAAGGTCACTCTCAAGATGTGGGAATCTGATGGTCCTGAGCGTGAGTTCATGGAATGGGCTGCCGCTGAGTACACCAAAGATCATCCGAACATTGAAATCGTCTATGAGCCTGTAGGTTCACCTGATGCCCGTGCCAAGATTGAATTGGACGGACCTGCTGGAGTTGGTGCTGATATTTTTGTCGCTCCACACGACCATGTTGGTGCTTTGGTTCAGGGTGGCCATGTTCTCCCTGTGTCAGACACATCTTTCATCAATGACTTTGCCGATGCTGCACGTATTGCTGGAACTTATGACGGCAAACTCTATGGCTACCCACTCGCCATTGAAACCTATGCTCTGTTCTACAACAAGGACATCATCCAGGATCCACCAAAGACTTGGGATGAAGTTATTGAGTATGCAAAGACATGGAACGACAAGTCACAGAACAAGTACGCTCTGGTTTGGGGTGTAGGAAACGCATACTACTCATACATGTTCATGGCAGCCTACGGAACATCACTTTTCGGACCGAACGGATCTGACAAGAGCCAGCACGGAATCAACGCACCTGCTACTGTAAAGGGTCTCAAGTATTTCCAGGACCTCAGGGCAAAGATTCTTGATGTTCCATCTGCCGATATGACAGACGACTTCTGCAACTCTGCATTCGAGGCTGGAACCGCTCCTATGGTAATCACTGGACCTTGGAAGATTTCTGATTTCAACAAGACTGTAAAGAACTACGGTGTAACAACACTCCCTGGATTTGGCGACGGAAAGCCTGCAACATCATTCTCTGGTGTCCGCATCGCATTCGTCAGCGCATATTCAAAGCATGTTGCTGAAGCTGAGGATTTCGCCAAGTTCCTTATGACAAAGAGCAGCCTTGAGAAGCGTTTTGAAATCACAAATCAGATTCCACCACGCAAGGACATCGTAATCACTGATCCACTTTCAAACGGAATTCTTGCACAGGCACAGTATGCATTCCCAATGCCAACAATCCCTGAGATGGGAACATATTGGTCAGCAATGGGTGCTGCTTACGGTGGAATTTGGGACGGCGACGATGTTCAGCAGGATCTGGATGCTGCCGCTGCCGCAATGGAAGCTGCAAAATAACAATCGAACGGCTCTGCCGGAAAACTTGCCTCTGACTTAGAGGTTCGGGACTGTCTGTTAAGGGGTGGCTGTAAGGCTTGGACCTTTTCAGGCAGTCTTGTGTATATTTTTTCCGGCAGTCTTTTCTGAAAAAAACGAGGTTCTTTAATGGAATATACACAAACATCCGAAAAGAAAACGGTTTCCACGGCAATCGACCCGGATTTGAAACGCAAGGCACAAATTGCCTCCGCATGTTTCATGGGTCTGGGACATTTTGTCTTCCTGAAGGAGCGTGTCCGTGGTCTGTTTATGATGCTGTTCGAAACGTTGATGATTCTCTGCTGCACACCGGTCTTCGGTCTTGCCATCCCAAAGGCAATTGGAGGTCTGATAACACTTGGTTCTCCAAAACCGGCCGGGACTCCAATCACAGAGCTTGACCATTCAATCTTTATGATGATTGAGGGAATCTTCACGCTTGTAATCATTGGCATATTTCTCATCCTCTATGTTGCACAGATAAGGGGAGCAAGAAAGGAAGCTGACGAAATAATCCACCGTGGATATTTCTTCAACAACAAGGAGATGAGGAATCATCTTTCCACAAAGGCATTCCCAATAATCAGCATAACACCAGCACTGTTGATGCTTGCAATCTTCACGTTGATTCCGCTTCTGTTCTCCGCCTTGATTGCCTTCACCAACTATTCTTCACCGGACCATATTCCTCCGAAGAACCTCGTTGACTGGGTGGGACTTGAAAACTTCAAGACCATGTTTGCCGGTGGTATCGGTGGTGGAGCCAACTGGCCAAAAGCGTTTGCCCGTGTAGCAATCTGGACTGTAATCTGGGCATTCCTTTCAACGCTCACATGCTTCTTTGTCGGATTCATGTTTGCTGTATTCCTTCGCGACAAAAGAATCAAGATTCCGGGATTTTTCCGCACGGTCTTCATTCTTCCTTACGCAATTCCGCAGATGCTTTCACTGTTCGTCTGGGCCAACCTTCTTAACGGAACATTCGGACCAATCAACAGGACGCTCCAGTATCTGCACATAATCCAGGAAAACATACCGTGGCTCTCAAATCCAACTCTCGCAAAACTGACTCTCGTTCTTGTGAATATCTGGATTGGATTCCCGTACAGTATGATTTTGACGACAAGCTCCATGACCGCAATCTCACAGTCCCAGTACGAGGCTGCGAATATTGACGGCGCATCAAGATGGCAGCAGTTCCGCCACATAACACTTCCGCTTGTAATGTACCAGCTTAAACCGACACTCATCATGCAGTTTGCAGGAAACATCAACAACTTCGGAGCGGTGTTCTTCCTTACATCCGGCGGACCGAACCTTATGATGGGAACCGAAAACTTGACCATATCCACACAGGGCGGTTCCACGGACCTTCTGATTTCATGGATTTACAAGCTGACGATGAACACCCCGAACCAGTACCAGATGGCATCGGTTCTTTCCATATTGGTATTCATAGTTCTGGTTCCATTTGCGTTGTATAACTTCATGCGCACAAAAGCATTCAAGGATGGAGAAGTGTAATGAAACAGAAACAAAATTCAGCTTCAAGTACAGTGGCTGTTGTAATGATAACAGTCATTCTTGTGATTCAGGTTCTGCTGGTACTCTATCCGTTGGCGTTTACAGTCAGTGCATCGTTTTCCGAGTCCAACTCCCTTGCGTCAACAAGCATAGTGCCATTTGCGCAGAAATTTTCGTTGTACCAGTACATGCGTCTGTTCACCCAGACCAACTATTTCCACTGGTACCTCAACACGCTGATAATCGCTACCGCAAATACTGTCATCACGGTGACTGTGTGCAGCCTCTGTGGATACATTTTCAGCCGCTTCATGTTCCCGTTCAAAAAACCGGTCATGGCCTCAATGATTATTCTCCAGATGTTCCCAAGTTTCATCGGAATGATAGCGACCTATGTTATCCTCTGGAAATTGAACGCCCTGAATACATTGTGGGGACTGGTTCTTGTCTACGCAACCGGAAGCATACCGTTCAACTCATGGCTGATGAAGGGATACTTTGATACGGTTCCACGTGACATTGCCGAGGCGGCCTATATTGATGGTGCCACTCCATTTGGTGCATTTATAAAGGTCGTTGTTCCGGCGGCAAAACCGCAGATTGTTTTCCTTGCGCTCACAAGTTTCACCGGACCATGGATGGACTTCATCTTCCCGAGGCTTGTTCTTCGTGCGGACGACAAAAAGACACTTGCCGTTGGACTTTTCGACATGATTAACGGACGTTCGGCGGACCACTTTACAATGTTCGCAGCCGGTGCTCTTCTTGTTGCGGTTCCATTTACAATCCTGTTCATCCTTGGACAGAAAGCTCTTCTCCAGTCTCTTGCAGCTACTGGTGGAAAGGAGTAATCAAATCCAATCAATTTTGCATGGGGTAAAGTTTTCTTTGCCCCTTGTTTTTTTTAGGGGTTCTTTTATGACAATTTTTCATGGCACAAAAAAATGTTTTTCCGTCCTGCTGATGGTTCTGGCCATTTTGGTTCTGATTCCGTCCTGCAAAAAAAATGGCTCGCAGTCTTCCGGGGCGGCAAAGGAAATTCATCCACAGACCGGGGTGTACTATAGCCTTTTTGTTCGCTCCTTTGCTGACAGTGATGGAGATGGTGTTGGCGATTTCAATGGAATTAGCGAAAAACTGGACTACCTTGAAAAACTTGGCATATCGGGAATCTGGCTGCTTCCAATCTATCCGTCGCCCTCATACCATGGTTACGATGTGGACGACTATTACGGTGTAAATCCACAGTACGGCACGATGCAGGATTTTGAAAATCTTGTTAGCGAATGTAAAAAACGCGGGATTGCCGTCATGCTTGATATAACTTTCAACCATTCGTCATCGACAAATCCATGGTTCATTGCGTCAAAAAATCCATCGGACCCGCACCGCGACTGGTATCACTGGATTTCCAAGGATGACGGACGATACAATCTGAATCAGAAAATGTGGGGACACAATCTTTGGAACGAATGTCTCGGCTCTTATTATGCCGGTGAATTCCACGACGGAATGCCTGATTTTAATCTTGATTGCCAGGAGCTTCGTGAAGAGTTGAAAAAGGTTTTGAAATTCTGGACCGAAAAAGGTGTTTCTGGATTCCGCTTTGATGCAGCAGGACATATTTATGACAAGGTTAAGATGCCAGCCGATTTTACCGATTCAACAAAAAGCGCCGCAGACTTTTGGAAAGAAATGCTGGACTATCTAAAATCAATAAATCCTTCGACATATAACGTTGCCGAGGTCTGGGACAATACGAGTGTTCGTGCACAGTCGCTTGCCGGTCTTGATTCGGTCTTCCATTTTGATATGGGCGACAATTATATTCTCGGTGCCATAAGGGAACATTCTGCCGGAAACAACAATCTTGCGCACGTTCTGGAAAATGATTTTGTCGCATACAGAAAATATAATCCTGGTTTTATCGATGCACCGTTTTTGACGAACCATGACCAGCCGCGTATTGCAGGAAATCTGAAAGGTGATGTTGCGTCTCTGAAACTTGCTGCCGGAATGTATCTTCTTTCGCAGGGAGTTCCGTTTGTCTATTATGGTGAGGAAATCGGCATGATGAGTGGAACAAAAGATGAAACAAAACGCACACCGCTCCTCTGGGGAAATGGCGACCGTTATGAAACAACTTGGGCCGCCGAGGCTGACTGTGTTTACAATACAAACACTGTGAACATCAAGGACCAGCTGAAAAACAAGGATTCTCTCCTGAATTATTACCGTCGCCTGATTAATTTCAGAAACAGTGAGCCGGCCTTTAACGGAACTCTTTCTGCATTTGATACTGGGAACGGAGCTTTTTCTTCCTGGACCATGGAGAACGGAAGCGATAAGGTTCTTGTAATCCACAACGTTTCGATGGAAGCTCAGGAATTTTCTTTGCCCGACGGATATTCATCCACCCCGATTTTCCAGGGAAACAATGTGAAAAAATCCGGCGAAAAATTGAATGTTCCGGCACAGACAACTGTTGTGTTTAAGGCAAATTAGTTCGCATGGATTTTAACAACAAGCGGCGGCCCTATTGTCTGCGCGTGGACCAGCTTT
The DNA here is from genome assembly GCA_902783155.1 of uncultured Spirochaetaceae bacterium. Classification (GTDB taxonomy): domain Bacteria; phylum Spirochaetota; class Spirochaetia; order Treponematales; family Treponemataceae; genus Treponema_D. The sequence goes on along the minus strand of CACZPR010000081.1, from coordinate 20,511 downwards.
TTGTCCGTCATGGGATGCACTGTTTTAGGACAGTCCGAAAGATGCTTAAAAACAAAAACGTCACTCTCAATGGCAAGCGCATAGTCGATGCCGGAACTCTGGTCGATACAAGGCATGACATTTTGTGCGTGGACGGAGAGCCTGTAAAAATGGTTCCCGACCTTTATTTTATGATGAACAAAAGACAGGGAACGGTCTGCACATCTTCCGAGGGACAGAACACACGGATTTGGGCTGATGTTGATCCAAAATATCTGCACCCGGATGGATTGGGAAAACTGCACACTGTTGGCCGCCTGGACATCGACACCGAGGGCCTTTTGATTTTGACCACCGACGGACTTTTTTCGCACAGACTTACAATTCCTGAGTTCCATGTTCCAAAAACTTATCTTGTTTATCTCCGCGACTATTGCGATGAAAAAAAACGTCAGGATTATATAGAAGCTTTTGCCAAAGGACTTTATCTGGAAAAAGAAAAACACGGCGCCGAGTTTTTGTCCAAGCCCGCCACGATTGATTGGCTCGACGGTGAAAACGAATATTGCAATCTGGTTAGTTCAAATGCAAAGATTGATTTCAACATCTGCCTTTTGACAATTTCGGAAGGAAAATTCCATCAGGTAAAACGGATGTTTTCTGCGGTGGGAAACGAAGTGATTTTTCTGAAGCGGATTTCAATCGGCAATCTAAAACTTGATGCCTCCCTCCTCCCCGGCCAATACCGCTCGCTCACGGATGAAGAGCTGGAGGGGTTGGGGTAAGAAACTTTCCCTTTCTCCGTTTCCATGCTATACTGTCCACATGACCGAGTGGCTGATTGAAAATTAATACAGAATCAGTTTGGAGGCATATATGAATTTTTTGCGCATGATTGGTTTGGACTGGTATTATTTGGTTCTGGTTGTTCCCGCAATGATTTTGAGCATTGTAGCTTCGTACATGGTGAAAAGCCGTTTTGCAACTTACGATAAAATCAAAAGCAAAAAAAACATCTCCGGTGCGATGGCGGCGAAAATCCTGATGCAGGCAAACGGAATTGACGACGTTCAGATTACGCACATTTCCGGCTCCCTGACCGACAATTATAATTCCACCGACAAGACACTTAATCTGAGCGATTCAACCTATGCAAGCACATCGATTGCTGCGGTGGGTGTAGCAGCTCACGAAACGGGACACGCAATCCAGGACAAAACAAAATATGCTCCGCTTGGTCTCAGGCACTCGCTTTATCCTGTGGCAAACATTGGTTCACGTTTTGGACCGACACTTGCAATTCTCGGCATCCTTTTCGGTGCATCGGCGAGCGTAAACAATACATCTTTTGCGGCAATTGCATCAATAATAACCAAAGTTGGAATCATTCTTTATATTGCGGCGGTTCTTTTTTATGTCGTAACACTGCCTGTTGAATTCAACGCATCTTCCCGTGCACTGAAGATTTTAAAAGAAACCGGCACTCTGGATTCAGAAGAACTTTCCGGAGTAAAAAAGGTTTTGTGGGCGGCTGCCATGACCTACGTTGCTTCTGCATTGACTGCGATAGGCTCATTGATTCGTCTGATTCTGGTTTCAAACAGGAACAAAAGATAAAATGCCCGACACAAAATTAAAGTCGCAGCTGATTTTTCTCGCCGACAAATATGAGACAGCTGATTTTATAAAAAACGATCCGTCCCAGTTCATGCACCGATATTCGGACGTGCAGAATCAGGAAGTGGCGGCTTTTATTGCTGCAAATCTTTCGTTCGGTCGCCGCGAGCAGATTATTTCGCATGTGGATTTTATTCTGTCGCAATCAGAAAATCCCTCGGAATGGATTTTGTCCGGCGGATATGAATCTGTTTTTCCCGAATCTGAAAAATCGTTCTACAGAATGTTCAGTTTTAAAACCATGCGGATTTTTTTCGACACCCTTCGTTCAATCCTTCAAAAAAACGAAAGCCTCGGTGGATTTTTTAAAAAGATTTATGAAGATTCAGACAAAAGCGAACATCTTTGCCGGTTGATTTCGTCCGTTTTTCCAGATGAATGTACGCTGATTCCACGGACAAAAACTTCTGCCGCAAAAAGGCTGAACATGTTTCTCCGCTGGATGGTCAGGGATTCTTCTCCTGTTGATTTGGGACTCTGGACTTGGTTCGACAAAAAAAATCTGCTCATGCCGATGGACACCCACGTTATTCAGGAGTCTGTGAAATTCGGACTTCTTCCCAAAAGCCCAAGCGGAAAAATCCCCGGAGCCACAATGAAAAACGCACTTGCCCTCACTGATTTTATGAAAACAGTTTTCCCCGATGATCCGGTTCGCGGCGATTTCGCACTCTTTGGTCTAGGAGTTGACTCGTAAAATCAGCAGTCTTTACTCTGCATTGTTTGCAAACGGTGTGTCCTTCAAAATCAGATAGCGGCTTGCATAATCGGCAAAGTAATCAGATTCGGTCAAAAGATATGACTTCACATTGCGACGAGTCGTATCGGTTTCCAAAATCTTTCCGGTTTTTGAGACAATCTGTGTTCCGTACTCGCGTATTCCTGACTTTGCGTTTCCACGTGGATAAATCTCCAGCGACATGTCGTCATCCCATGCAAGTTCGGGATTGTAGTATTCGCTCATCTTGCAGTTTAGGAATGCCACCGAGTCCCAATTTTTTGCGGATGTGGCGGAACCTTTGCCTTCGGTTTTGTAGATGTAGATTTCGTTCTTTTTTCGTTTGTCCGCAGTGAAATTAGAATTCAAAAACACAATGCCCATTTTGTTTGCAAGGACCTGTCCCTTTATTGCAAAGCCTGGATAATCACCACGGTTGTCTGCCCTCAGATGGATTTCGCACTCTTCAAAAAGCGCTGTATCAATTTCGCCGTAGATAAAATCCATGTCGCCGGAAATATGGCATCCCATAAACCATGAAAATCCTTTGAGACTCAGAGTGTTCAGCCGCCCTTCAATCGACATGCCACGCGCCATAAGGGTTCCCGTTGTGCTGCTCCAGACCAAGGCTTCCCCGGCATCTGCCTGTGTGTTTCCTTCAATAACCGATTTATTGTGCGTGTTGATTATCGAAAAGTTTTTCAGGGTAACATTTGTCACGTTCGGACCAAAGTAAAAAATTGCCCTGTTTTCGACTCCCTGATGGAAAGCCTCGCAGTTGTCCGCCTGAATTATGCAGTCCTTCGCCGTAAGACCGGGTGCGCTCTCAATTATAATCGGGTTGGGCAGATTGTATTTAACTTTTTCGCGATAAGTCCCCGCTCCAAGTACAATGTGAATTGGAGAGTCCCTAGAGATAGAGCCGGACGTAATCATCTCTTTTACATTCTGCATAGCCGTATTTATTGCGGCCGTATTTTTTGCGTTTACGTTTATTTTTAACATACCTAGATTATAACCCATTTTACGGATTTTTTAAAGAAAATGTGAAATTATTTCACTGGGGAATCCAGATATGCCTTGAGTTTGTCCATTACTGATTTTGTGTAGTCCATTCCGTGCCTGTAGGATTTCTGGAACTCATCATCATGGACAGAAAACACTCCACAAAGGGCCTGCTGCGGTCTGATTACAAAAACCTTGCCCAGTTCTTCCAGCATCTCGATTTTGCCGGTCTGCTTCATGTATTCGTCGTAGCGGTTGATTAGGGCCTTGTACAGCTCGGGGTACTTCTTTTTGTACATTGGCTGGAGGAGCAGACTGTAGCGCTCAAAATCAGTGGGCTTGTCTTCCCAGTATTTTGTTGAAACAATTACAACCTTGTCGCATCCTTTTTCAAAAGCCCGGTCGAATGGAATGGAATTTGAAATGCAGCCATCGACATAGTGTTTTCCACCGATTTCCGTAAATGGAAACAGAATTGGGAGGGAGCAGCTTGCGTTCAATATGTCCAAAAGATGTTTTTCATCCTGTCGTTCTGTAAAATAATCCGGTTTTGCGGTTTCGCCACATGTTGCGCAGATTTCATATTCGGTTTTCGAGTTGAAAAGTGTCTTGAAATCAAAAGGATATTCTCCGTATGGGGATTCATAGTTCAGGATGTGGAGTTCCTTTTCAATTCCATCTCTGATTGGGTGTGCTTTTTTCCCCTCACGGACTTTGCTTGGCTTTAGAATCTGAAAGACACGTCCCTTTTGTCGTGTGACAAAATTCAATGCACAGTGCGCCCCGGCAGAAACACCAAGGACATAATCAAAATTAAGATTTTCTTCAATCAGGGCATCGATTACGCCAGCAGAAAACATTACCTTTCTGGAGCCGCCCTCAAAAACAATTCCCAATTTCATTTTACTTCTCCAATGCTCTGTTTTTTAATTCTTTGACAATCTGTCTGAAATGTTCGCTCTTTTCCGCCAAATCCTGGGAAGAAGGAACCCCCGGAGTTCTTGTAATTTTTTCTGGCTCCCCGACGACATATTTTGTCTTGCGCCCAAATTTGTAGATTCCGCTGATTCCAATCGGTATGACAGGTGTGCCCGTGTATCTGGCAAGAAACGCGAATCCCGATTTAAACTCGTTCAACTCCCCATCCGTTCTGATTTTTCCTTCAGGGAAGATTATGACGGAATAGCCTTCCTGCAAAGACTTTTTTGCTTTCTGGGTCCATTCCGTGTCCATTGAATATCTGTCGCAGGGTATACATGTTCCACCGCGCATAATCCAGTTCAGGTTCTTTTTTTCGTACCAGTCCTTTGCCACGACAATGCGTGTTTTTCCCTTTAGCATGGTCAGCATAAATGGAGGGTCCTTGAGTGCGGTATGGTTTGCTATGTAGATTGCCGGGGTCCGAACCCTTAGCGAAGTCGGATGGTAGGCGACCTTTATGTATGCCTTTACAAGACCGAATGCTATTTTAGAAATAATGGACATTTTATATCTTCTCCAAATTATGGTATAATTTTCTTATGTCAAACACAACCAAGCAGGAAATAATGGACTCCTGCATAAAGATGCTTTCAACTGAAAAATTTAGCAAAATTTCTGTCAAGGATATTGTAAAAAAGTGCAATATCAACAGAAAAACCTTTTACTACTATTTCACTGACAAATACAGTCTCGTGACTCAATACATTGCCAGCGAATTAAAAAAGTCTATGGGCCTTAGTGAAGATTTTACAGAAGAACAACTTCTGCAAGTCAATTGGGATGTGGCCCTAAAAAGCATTCTCCGCTTTTTTTATGAAAACAAAAGTCTGGTTCAAAATATTTTTACATCGCTTCTCCACACTGATTTGGAGGAAACGCTTTTCAATATAATTGAACCTTTTGGCTACTACAATATTTGTCGCACGGCAGAACCCTTCAAAGTTGCTGATTCCGAACTGAAAGTCATTGCCGGACTTGTCTCCGATGTTGTAGCCTCGTCCATACTTAGATGGATAAAAAACGGCATGGTAGATGATCCAATCAAAATTGTGGACCACCATACCAAGCTCCTTCAGCGTTCCATAGGTGTTATCCTCGAAAATGCTGAAAAACTTTCGTAGATTGACACTAACTATGCTTTTTTCCCTTTTCCCTTTCCTGCTGCCAGTTCATTTTGAGAATCTGGGTGTAGACATCCTTTGAGAACGGCGTCTTCTTCAGTCTTTCAGAAGTTTCCGGCGACAGTGCAAGGTTTTCCGCAAATTCAAGTCCGGCATCCTCATAGCTTTTAAGATACCGAATCAGTCGCGGACGCATTCCCTGATCAACGATTGCCTTTATCTGCGGACAGAACAGGGCCGTGTATTTTCCCGGACCGACTATGCAATCAAACTGCTGCAACAACGGGGAGAACACACGGAAATCATTCCACGCGCATCCAGAAATCAGGACCAGCTTTTTTCCGGTCATATCGTATCTGAATCCATGGAATGATTTGTTTTCCGGCACATCCTGTCCCTCATAGGTGTTGAGTATGCTCAGAAGACGGTCAACCGCGCATTTCATTGAACCGGGCATCCCGAAATAGAACAGCGGGAAGCTCAGTACAATAATGTCCGCCGCAAGGATTTTGGATTTGAGCATGGGAATGTCATCGTCTTTTATGATGCACTCTCCTTCGCTTATTCCCCAGCATCCAAGGCAACCGAGGCACGGCTTTATGTTCATGCTTGAAACGGTCAGCGTCTCGCTTTCGTATTTACCGGAACTCAAGAGTCCTTTTACAAAAGCGTTCGTCACAGCCATTGTCGTGCTCTGTTCCTTTTTTGGACTGCCGTTTATTACCAGAATTTTTTTCATATCTACAGTTTTCCAGATTCCATTTTCTTAGTGTCCGACCGCTTCTTTCGGGATTGTCGTGAAAGTGAGTGCACCCTTTGCAAAAACGGCTCCATCAACTTTTACGACACAGTCGAATCCAACCAGAACTCCGCCGCCCTTTGTCTTGTTTACGGTGATTTCAAGTCTGTCGCCCGGGATGACCGGTTTTATGAACTTGAATCCGTCGATTTTAAGGAGGACATAGAGCTTGTCGTTCAAATCTTCAGGACTCTTTTCGATGACCAGTGAGCAGAGCTGTGCGCAGCTTTCAACAATCAGGACTCCCGGCATTATCGGTGTGCCAGGAAAGTGACCGGTGAAATAAGGCTCGTTTACGGAAACATTCTTGATTCCCGTTGCCTTTTCGTTCGGCACAATCTCGATTACGCGCTCAATCATCTGGAATGGCGGTCTCTGTGCAATCTTTTCGCTGATCTGGTAGATGTTCATGGTCTGTGCTTCGCTCATAATGAAAGTCCTCCATCAAGAACGATTGTCTGACCGGTAACATAAGAGAATGAATCGCTTGCAAGTGCTGAAACGACATTTGCAACGTCATCGGCGGTCCCAAGCCTTTTGAGCGGAATTGCCTTGAGATATTCCTCACGCTTTTCCTCAGGGATTGCGTCAATCATTTCCGTGGCGATAAAGCCAGGAGCAACTGCGTTAACCCTGATTCCATAACCGGACAGTTCTTTTGCGAGTGTCTGTGTCAGTGAGTTTACGGCACCCTTTGTTGCACTGTAAACGCTCTGTCCCGGAAGCGCGAACTTGGAGCTTACCGAAGACATGTTGATTATTACGCCTGATTTCTGCTTGAACATCTTGAGAACGACCTGCTGTGCGCAATATATGTAGCCCTTTACGTTCAGGTCGAAGCATTTGTCCAAAGTCTCCTGTTTGAGCATCAAAAGATATTCGTCGCGTACAATTCCAGCATTGTTCACAAGCACGTCGATTCTTCCGTATGCCTTGTAAACGTCGCGGACCATGTTCTTTACCTGCACCGGGTCGGAAACATCGGCCTTGTAAACCATTCCGTCTCCGCCTTCCGCCTTTATCTGCTCCAGAACCTTGTTTGCCTCATCATCCGAGCGAGAATAGTTGACGACAGTCGTGTAACCGTCCTTCGCCAGTCTGATTGCACAAGCCTTTCCGATTCCTTTTGATGAGCCTGTAACGATTGCTACTTTCATGTATTACTCCCTCCCGATTACGACTGCTGAATATGAACCGCCGCTTGCAAATGATGTGACAAGGACTTTCTTCAGGTCTTTTCCGTTAACTTTGTTCTTTGAAACGCTTCCGTCTTTTGCAATGAAAGTTGCATCGTCGTTTTCAAGTTCACCGCTCAAAAGAAGTGCCGCATGTGCTGCCTGGAGTGTTGCCGTTCCTGCACGACCTTCACCAGTGCGCTCCTTAATCTGCACGACCGGAACAGAAGCAAGTTTGTCGCCGAACACGCGGATGTAAGAATTCTTTTCGATTGAATCAACGGTATCGTTTCCGTCTGCAAATCCGAACACCGCGTCAATGTCGTTGATTGTAAGACCTGCATCTTTGAGAGCATCGTTGATTGCTATGTCCAGAGCCTCGTCAGAACCTGCGAGTTTTCCGAACTTCACATTCTTGCGTCCGTTTCCGCATCCAAGAACATATCCGTAGATTTTTGCACCGCGGGCTTTTGCAGTATCCTCAGTTTCCAAAAGGATTGAAGTACTTGCGTCGCTGATTGTGAATTTCCCGTTCCTGAGACCAAGCTTTTCAGCAAATTCGGTGATTATCGGGATGTTTTCGTCACAGCCGGTTGCAAGCATTGCAGTTTCCTGACCGTCTTTCATAACGTTGACCGCATAGCCGATTGACTGGAGACCGGAGATTGGGCCTGTCGTTACAGTGACACCGTAGCCCTTGATTCCAGAGCAGATTGAAAGATATCCGCCGGCTGCATTGTAAACTGTGTGCGGGAACTTGAATGCGCTTCCCTTTGCGTTTCCGTTTTCAGAAATCAGTTCAGCAAAGTCATAGGTTGAGCCAAGACCGCCTTCGCTGGTTCCTACTATTATACCGATAGATTTTGCATTTTCTTCGGTAACTGTGAATTTTCCATCCTGGAGTGCTCTCATTCCAGAAACTGACTGGAGCTGACCAAGATTGTCGAGCTTGCGGTAGAATGCCATCTTCAAACCAAGCTCGCTGTAGTCCGTGTCGGTGATTGTCGAGTGGATTGAATCACTTTCTGGCTTGAATCCATTTTTAACGGAAGCAAGATAAGCGTCCTTGCTGTTTCCAAGCGGGCTTACGATTCCAAGACCTGTGATTGCAATCTTCTTGTCTTTTGCGGACTGTGAAGAAACGTCTCCGGCCTGTTTTGAGTAGATGATACTTGCGTTTGTTCCACCGAAAGCAAAGTTGTTGCTCATAACGCTGTTGAGTTCCTTGTGCTCCGGTTTGTTCTGTACAAAATCAAGATTTCCGGCTTTTTCCTTGAGCTTTTCAGAATCCTCAGCGGTGTAGCCAAGCGTTGGGAGAACCGTGTCTGTCGTGAGAGCCTTTATGCTGAATACCGCTTCGATAGCTCCGGCAGCACCAAGACAGTGACCGGTAAGGACCTTTGTGGAGCTTGCGCTGATATGTGGATTTTCTTCATCAAATACAGTGTGGAGTGAAAGGAATTCAGCATTGTCGTTTTTGGCTGTTCCAGTTCCGTGGCCGTTGACATAACCGATGTCTGACTTTTTGATTCCAGAATTCTTGATTGCGCGGTTGATTGCCTCAATCTGGCAGAGTCCGTCCTCACGTGGAGCCGTAATGTGGTGGGCATCGCTTGTTACGCTTGCTCCAAGGACTTCGCAGTAAACCTTTGCATTGCGTTTCTTTGCATGTTCATAAGACTCAACGATAACGATACCTGCACCTTCTCCAAGAGTGATTCCCTTGCAGCGGTTGAACGGAGAACATCCGTTTTCATCAAGGGCATGGAGTGAAAGGAATCCAGAGTACGGAACTGACGCGAATGAATCAGCTCCACCGGCAATGACCACATCGGCTTTTCCGGCGCGGATAAGGTCACAGGCATAGGCAACGGAGATTGTTCCAGCAGCACATGCATTTGCAACGTTCGTTACGATACCACCCGCATTGCAAGATTCAGCAACCTGTGATGCAACAGCAGCAATCGGCATTTTTGGAATGTCGTTCACGTTTCTACCGGTCTTGTAATAATGCTCTACGCTCAAAACACCACCGCAGCATGAACCTGTGATTACGCTTACACGGTCGCTTCCACCGAAATCACCGAGACCTGCATCTTTGAGAGCTTCGGTCGCAGCCTTGATACAGAGCTTTGAGGCACGGTCTTTTTCTTCCGGCGCATCAATTTCATCAAGTGTGTCGCATTTTACTTCCGCAGCCAAATCAGCATAGCAGTTTGTGGTATCAACAGAAGTCGTCTTGTGGATTCCAGAAACAGAAGCAAGTGCATTCTTCCAAGTTTCCTCAACATTATTTCCAATAGCGCAGATAACACCAAGACCTGTCACTACGCAGCGTTTATTATCAGATGTCATTTTTATTTTCCCTTACTATTACTATATTTTTCCGTTTAAAACAAAACTCTCGACCGATTGTGGACGGAAAGCCAAAACCGCCGGATGAAAATGCCTGAGGGAAAGTCTAAAAACCCACTTCTGGATTTCCAAAAGTGAGTCTTTAGATTTCCGTTGAATTTTTCGCGCCCAAAGTTGCCTTATGAGTTTGCGACAATAAATTCGGTGATTGTGTCGATGCTCTGGAAATGTTCCTTTCCCTGTCCTGTCATTGATACAGAAAACTCGTCATCAACAAAAGAGATGATTTCCAAAGAGTCAACAGAATCCAGACCAATTTCGTCACCAAAAAGAGGTGAGTCATAGTTCAGTACGCTTCCATCGACACCAAGGTTAGAAATGAAGAACTCCTTGAGCTTTGCCTTGATTTCATCCTTTTCCATATTTTCCTCCAAGGGTAGTGCTTAAAAACAAAAGTTTTTAAGAGTTTGCTAAGGAAACACAAATTAGACCTATGTTTCCCTATATACTATAACCTACAAATACAAAAAAGTCATCGGTCAAATTTAAAAAATGTTACACTGTGGCAAGATTTTGAGGATTTTTTTATGATTTTTGCTCAAGATTGTGAAAAATTTGTCGATTATGGCTCGATTTTGCCATCAATATCGCTTGATTTGTCCCCATTTTCCAGATTTTCGCACCCTTTTTCTTCAGCTTTTTGCTCCAGAATCTTCCGTGAAAGATTTTCCATATACTCACGGCCTTCTTCTTTTGCTTTTTCCATGGCGGCATCGTTTTTGACTTTTTCGTCGTTTGTAAGAAAAACTTTTTTTGCTGTACCGGCAATCGTGTAGACAAGGACGGCAGGACCAATGACTACCAGAAAAATCAAAGTGTGCTGGTTCCAGATAAAAAGCCCGATTTCAAAAGCCAGAATCAGAATCAGGAAGAATGTTTTTCCCAAATACCGGGTGCTCAACAAAAATGAATTTTTTATGTGCATGTAAAACTTGTTTTCATATCGTGCGCTCAGCGGATAGGCGTAAAGCAGTGAAAAACAGATGAACACAAACGCGACGATGCTCGCAACGATTACAGGAATGCCAGGGTCGGTTTTAAGAATCTGAAAATCAAGATAAAATCCGTAGCCCGCAGCAAGAGTAATCAGCCAGAGAATCGTACCCTGTTTCCAGTTTGATTTGAAGCCTTTCCAAAAATCCCTGAAAAGATAGCCCTCAGTTCCCTCCATGATTTTGAAAAAGGTCGAATAAAGTGCCAGAGTGGAAGCCCCAATCGTGATAATCGGCAGGCTGAACAAAACCCAAAAAAGATTCAACAACAGCATGTTTCCGACAAAAGAAATCCCCTTGTACAGTTTGCTTTCGGGTGAAAATAGAGCCATGACCGCCTCCTGATATTTTATTTTACCATGATTTTTCAAATCAGACACTATAATGTTTTCTATCAAAAACTTTATTTTTTTATGGAAAACGTGCTTCAAAACTTGACCGACTACTTTTTTTTTGTATAGTGTGCTTAAAAGCAAAAAAAGGAGGCTTTTTATGAAAAAAAATAAGGGAAAACTTATTTTTGTGGCGGCTCTGCTTGTTGCAGTTACAACTTTCATGGGATGTATGTCTATGGTTCCTATAAGTGAGCATTCCTCATTCCCGGCGGACGGTTCAAAATATAAAATCCTTGGCCACGTACGGGTTGAGACAAGCAAGACCCGTTCCGGCTATTCAAGGCTCTTTGAGGAAGCCCAAAAAATTTACCCAGGTGCAGATGATGTCGTGAACATTACTGTTGACGCAAAACAGACAAAACTTTTCTTCGGTCTGTTCAAGAGCAACACATACGTAATGTCAGGAATCGCCATAGACTACAACTAATTCTGTTGGCAAAGCGGTTTGGGGGGAAGTTTTTCCCCCTTTTTTTACAGGCAAGGTTAAAAATGAAAAAAAAATTTCTTCTAATCGTTCTATCAGTTTTTGTTTCGATGAGCTATGCGTCAATCACGGTGGGCGCAAGAACCTCTGTAGGCTATGGTCTTGATGTTGGCGGGAACCATTCTGGACAACCTGTTTTTGGAATTTCGGGCTACTGTGAAATTGGTTTTATCGGTGGTGATTTTGTTGAGAACCAGTTTGCGGTGCGTCCGGAAATTTCAACGACATTTGCATACAGTCCGCTGACCGTAAAACTTCCGCTTGTTTGGATTTTTGAGCCAAAATCTTATATCGATTTGGGTGTCGGGGCAGGTCCCATGTTTTCATTTTTCAAAGGCGGTTTTGGATTTACGGCGGATGCTTTTTTAGGATTTAAAGCCGGTCCCGGAAAAGTCGTGATAGATTTGTGCGCTGATTTTACTTTTTCAAAACCCGAATCCGCATACATTCAGCCCATGGTCGCGCTTGGGTATCAGTACAGAGTTTATTGAGCAAACAAGAAATCTGATTAAATCATTTTGGGCGTAATGAAACATTTGCATCGCGAGTTTATTCGGTCGGGCTTGATTTTTCCTTGCGCTCGAAATGGGGCTGCTTTATGTGCGGCGTGAAAATTGCTTCAACGGTTTTTATCAATTTTGTTTCTTCATAAGAATAGATTCCGATGATTATTCCCAAAAAAACAAAGAGAACAAAAAATAGGCATAGACCGGAAAGCAGATTTCTGAATATTGATGAAAGCGTCATGAAAAGTCCTAGCCCGAAAAAAAACAGCGTAAAGATTTTTACGAAAATATGCATGGAAATTTTTATATGGACCGTGCTTGTTGACTCAGACTCAGAGACAATGCTTCCCTTGATTATCGGGCGAAAGGAATTTCTATAAAAAGTTCTGTTCGCCCTGAGCGTGAATTTTCCGTCATACAGAAATCCGGCCAACGCACGGTCCCTGTAGCCAAAGACATAATGCGGTAAAATCTTGCTCCCGTCCATCAAATCGATTTTTGAAAGCAAAATTTTTTCCGCATCAGCTTTGTTTGTGTTCAGCCTGTAGTCAAGCTTTGTGCTTTTGAACAGGCATAAGAAATTCCAGTGCATTATTTTATGGTCCACCGTTTTCCGTTGCTGCGACCGAAGACCTCCGGTTCGTACATACATTCTGCAAGAACCGCTGGACTTTCGTATTCACCGGAGCGTTGTGCCCTGAACATGAATTCGAAGCTGTGGCTTCCGATCGGCATGGAGTTCCAGAAACATCTGATTTCCGCATCGTAGATATCCTGATGTGAAATCCTCCAGTTGTAATTGTAGCTTCGTTTTGACATTCCGACATCATCTGGAATTACTGAAGCCGTCGTCTCGAATGCCGAGTTCAAAATCTCTGCTCCTGCGGGAACTGGAGCGCGGACTGCTACAAAGGTTCTGTTCTTTGTCGTCGTGACATAGACTTTTTCTTTGTAGATTTTGCCGGACTCAAGTTTGTTGCCCTCAACTTTTTCTCCTGTGCGGGCATCCGTTATTTCAACATAGACACAGAGTCCTTCGTCCCTTGCCTTTTGTTCCGCCGCCGGGATTGCGTAGCTCATTGATGCAGTATAGAACAAAATGCCGTCACCGTCTTTTTTGATTTCCAGAGGAACGCTTGTTTCCAGAGGCACATCAAGTTTTGGAAGGTCGGCTGAGAATTTGTCGTCCTTCGCCTTTGACTTTTCGTTCAGATTTCCGAAGCGGTATTTTGAATCAACAGGCTCTGCACCAAGACCCTTGAATTTTCCATCGAGAATTGATTTTCCATTCAAAAGTGCCTCGGCAGAGAAATCTGTTGATGTCAAATCATTCGCACGGATGTATGAATCAAGTGCAATCAGCACACGGCTTGTTGTTGCGGTGGACTGCCATCTTCCCTGACCGGACTTTTCCATTTCCAGAATCTGCCAGACCAGATGACCGTTGTACAAATCCTCCGCATCAAGTTTTGTAAAGAGATGGAGCGCAAGTGCATAACGTTCGGCATCGCTGTTGTAGAAATACCATGACTCCCATGGTGCAGTTGTCTGGAACGAAACTCCACGTGTCGTGAGGGCCATCAGGTTTTTGATTTTTTTCGCAGCCTGTTTTGCTGTATCCTGATTTCCATTTTCAAACGCAGCAAGTCCGGCAAACGCATATTCGCTTGCACCTGTGGTTGATTCAATAATCTTTGTCAAATCTGACGTGCTGATTTTTTCTCCAAGACGTGCCATGACATAATAGCTGTACGCCCTTGGATAATACCATCCCTTTTCATCCAGCTTTTTTAGCTCGCTCTTGATGTATGAAACCAGTTTTGCTTTATTGATTTTGGAGCTTACAGGAATCTTGTGTTCCGAAGCCAGCGCAATGATTTCGCCAATCCTCAGTGAGACAGCAAGGCTTGATTCACTTCCATCCGGCCAGTACGGGAATCCTCCGTCTTTTTTCTGAAGGTCGCCCCATTTTGCAATCTCCTCGGACGCAACTGTTTTTGCATCGTCAACTTTGCTTGAAAGGCCGAGAACCGAAATATAATCGCCAAACGCAACAAGCGGCATTATTGCGGAAGACCTTTGCTCAAGGCATCCATAAGGATAATGGAACACATAATCAACGGCAGTGCGCAGTGTTCCAAGGCGGCTTGAATCCAGCTGGACATAGAATGTGCCGCGTCCGTCATCGGTTGTTGCCGGGAAGATTATTTTTTCTTCCGCTGATTTTTCATCGCGGTCAATCTGTCCGACCGTTGTGACCGTTTCATAGATGTACGGTTTTTCAATCTCCAGACCCTTGTAGATTATCTCGTTGACCGGAGCCGACCTTACCGTAAACGCAAGCGTAATCCATCCGGCAGATTTTGCATCCACCGAGAACATGAGCGTCTGTGTGTCGCCAGATTTTACCACGATGGATTTTTTTGATTCACCGGAAACAACAGCCTCACCGTTCTGTCTGATTATGTCACCTGGACGGCGTTCGTAATCTGTTTTTTCAAGACCGCTCAGTACAGCAAAATCAACAGTGACGGTTTCATCTTTGTCGCCGATGTTCGTAATCACAACACCGGCTTCACCATTGTCACCCGGACGAAGGATTCTTGTTTCAACATCGCGCACCGAAATTGGATTTGCGACGGTCAGACTTTCTTCCTTGTATGCAAAAGTATTTTCCTTTACGCCGACCACGGTAACGACATATTCGGTCAAAGAATCCGGGAGCTTGAAATCAACAGAAACTTTTCCGTTGGCATCAGTTACAAGATTCGGGAGGAACACTGCCGTTGCACGGAAATCTTTTCTAATTTGCAAGGCTGTACCACCGTCTTCCTCCATCACGGCTTCATCTTCTGACAATGCTACCATGTCGTCCATATCCATCATGTTGAGGTTGAACGCTTTGGCACTTTCGAAATCTATCCCAGCAGCTTCCGATGCCCTTGATGATGCGGTTGTTTTCATCATCTTCATGTCGGAGTACAGATATTCAAGTTCCTTTGCGTTCAGCTCGTAATCGCCATAAGTGACTGGTGTAGCGAGAGAAGTGCGGGAATCAAAATGGCTTGTGCGCGGATTAAAATTGTGCATTGCATAGAAGAAGTCCACCGGCGAACCTGCTTTGTAACCGAGCAAATCAAGAACACCGCGATCCACGACCATCAGCGTAAGTTCCGCATTTGAAAGAGATTTTCCATCTTTTGTCGCAGTCAAATCAATTTTTGCGTTGCTTCCCGGAAGATAAGACGGCTTGTCCATTTTTACGTCAACGTCGAAAGTGCGGGTCTTTGTGCTTACGGTCAAATTTGTCGAACCGTAAACGTACTTAGGTTTCCCGATGTCTTTATCACCAAACTTTGACGGCGGGTTTTCTTTTCTTGGCGAGAAGGTTGAGACCCCAATCCAGACAACCGGGACAAAATCTTCCTTTATGTCCAAATCGATTACGGACGAAGATTCGTTCAAAGTCAAAATCCGTTCGTCAATAATTCCCTCGCGTTCAATTGTAACAAGATAAGTTCCCTTTTCAAGATTTGTGTTCATCAGAACATGGGCAGTGTCGCCGACTTCATATCTTTCCTTGTCTGCCGTCAACTGGATTTCCAGTCCGTCCTGATTCGGGAAATAATTGTCGCTTCCTGTGACATAGAAAGTTTTTTCCGTAATGACAGCGCGGCCCGCGGAATCCTCTGTTTTCATGCGGAGAAGATACTGGCCGCCTTCCTTCGTTTTGATTGTAAGTGACTTGCTCCCAGTTGATTCTGTTCCGCTCTGCTCAACATCCGCTTTTCTCTGCCATGACGTGTGCTCGAATCCCCATTCATCAACAGTAACAACCTCGTCATAATAAGAGCGCAGAAGTTCCCAGCTGATTTTTTTGTTTTTGCCGAGCAGAGCATCTTTTGGACTTTCGCCCTCAGGTGTGACAAGCGCATAATCAAAATTCAGCTTTTCGTTTTTCTTCGGGAATCCCTTTACATTCGTGATGTTTGAGATTCCGATGTAGAAACTTGCGGGATGGACTGTGGCACTTGCGCTCGTTCCAATCATCTGGTTTCCGGCATCTGTTACGGACGCGGACAGATTGTAAACGTATGGCGTGCCGTCTTTTTGATTTTTACCGGTCGCAACAGAAACATGTGCCGTTCCCTCCGCGCTCATATTTTCGTTTGAGATTTCGTGGAAATTGTCGTAATCATCCGTATCTTCTTTGTAAAAATCCCACAGATAATTGTAGAGCATTGGACCGAAAGTGTAGCCCTGGAATTTTTCATCGGGAAGATAGAATGAAGTTGGGTAGCGAGTCCAATCAGCACGGACATTTCCACCTGCAAGTGAACCACCTCCAAGATAGGATGCGGAGATTGTCGCGCTAAGACTGTCGCCTGCAAAATAAGTCAATGGAGCAATCTGTGCGGAAGCCTGGAAACGGACTCTTTCAAAAAACTGTACCGAAATCGATGAGTATACTGCACTGTTGCTTCCCTTGCGTTTGTATTCAAGGTAATAAGTACCCGGTGCCAAATCTTCAGGCAACGCCCACTCTGCAGATGCGGTTCCAAATTCGGAAACAGTTCCCGTCAAAGTTCCGTAAACCTTGCGGTCGCGTCTCCAGTAATTTGCCTCAACAAAATTGATTTCGTAGTCGCCCCTGTAGGTTTCGTACTGTCCGAGCGAAAGATTCCTGTCGATTACTTTGAATACGGCTGTCTCGCCCGGTTTGTAAAGTCCACGGTCGCTGAAAATCTTTGTCTTTGCAACAGGAAATTTGACAGATTCCGGCTCAATTTCTTTTCCGCCGTCGTTTGCCAAAATCTTTCCGTCAACCAAATCGGAGCCCTTGTATTTGTCCGCATAACTGGGGCCAAGAGAATAAACAACCCTGTCGCTGTCGGTTTTTACTTCTATATATCTGTACGTGAGGTATGGATTTGTTGTATCAAAATAAAGTTCTGCAAGACCGTTGGAGTCTGTTTTTGATTCGACAAGTTTTGTCCCGGCTCCCTGAAGCATTTTCAGTTCCCTGCTGTTGTCGTTTGTCGGGAGTTCAAAAATTGAAACCACTGCATTTTTTACAGGCGCACCTGTTTCGTAGCTTGCAACAAGGACATCGGTTTTGTTCCATGAACTTGTAACGGTAAGCCCCAAATCTGTCACCTGGATGTAGCCGCTTTCGGAATAATTTCTGTTGGTCGGATGCTCAAAGAAAACCGCGCCCCTGTAAGTGTCCCCTGTTTTTTCAAGGAAGTCCTTAAGCTCGATGGTTTTGAAAATCCGCTTGTTTTTCTGCGATTTGTCAGGGCTTACTTTGAATGTCTGTTTTTTGCCCGGCTTGTAATTTTCCGTAACGCCGCTGATTGCAGTCAAAGTGTATTCCGAACTTATGTTCTGAAATTCAATGACCCGCTTCGGTTCAAACTGGCTTTCAAGAATTTGTAATCCGTAGTCGCGGAAAGTAAAATAAGAGTCTGCATCGGGAACGGAAACAGATTTTGAAATCTCTTTTTCATAAATCTGCCCGAACGCATCCTGAACTGTGTTTGCCGCAAGAGAGAAAGAATATTTGTCGCCATATTCGACCGGAAGATTTTCAATGTAGATAACGTTGCCGCTTACAGAAATATTTTCCTTGCTGATTTCCATTTTCGGTTTGAAGGAAAGCGCATTCAAAATGGATTCGGCAATTCCGTCCTTGATTCTGTGGTTAAAGCTGATTGCAAGTCCGCTTGTTCCAGTGATGTCCGTCATCGTAAATGGTCTGAGCGTGTGGAAAGTTTTTCTTTGCTCATCCGATGTCGGCCAGCAATCTTTGTCGGGCATGGCTCCCGGCTTCAAGCTGATTTCAATCTGCTGGTTTTTCGGAAGCAAATCGTCCAGAGTAATCAGCACAGTTTTTTCATCGACCGCGCTTGTCTTAAAATTGTAGGACTTTGATTTTGCATCCCTGACGGCAAGGTACTGCTCAATAAATTCCGGGTTGACCTTGTTGCTGAATTTTACCGCAATGTCCTTTACATATTCCGGCGCAATGTCGTTCGGGTTCAGATAGATTTTCTGATTTTTTGACGCGCTGTACCCCGGCTGTATGGAAAGCATTTTCAGCTCTTCTGTGTGGAAGCTGAAAACATTGTTCCCGGAAAGCTCCGTTCCCTTGGTCGATTTTAAATCCGGGTTGATTTGGATAAGATATTCTTTCTGAGGAATTAGAGAGTCCGTGCAGTCAAAACTTAAAAGACTTGTGCCGTACCATCTAAAAACGCCGTTCAGATTTGGACTGATTGAAACAATGTCCGTCTTGGTGATTGGCTCTCCAAGTTTTTCAAGAGCGACAACCGGCTCCGAAAACTGAATCTGTATGGAAGGATATTTTGTCGATGACGGAAGTTCTTCGTTTGGTGTGAAGGACGCAATGTAAAAATCTGTCGCACCCTCCGGTCCTCCGCTTCCGGTCGAGCTGCGCGAAATTGTTGAATTTGATGCCATCGATGAAGAATCCGTAGAATTACAGGCAGAAAACATTGCCATGGAAAAAATCACTGGAAGCCCGAACCACTTTAGTTTCATATATAAATCCCCCTGCTTGCACGAGAGTTTTTCAAAGTTTCGCGTGCACTAAAAGAATCTGCCCGAAACAGAGCCGACCCTTATAATAGTATACAAAATTTTTTGGATTTTGTTACAGTGCCGTTAAAACAGATTAATTCAATATTCCGGTGATTTTGCCGCTTTTGTCGCTTGTGTAGTCGTGGGCTTTTATTGGTGCGCCGCAGTGGGGGCAGGAAGAGTGGACTCCGATGATGTAGGTTCCGCCGCAGTAGGTACATTCTTCTTCTGTGCTGAAATCCTCAGGACAAAGTTTTGCATTTTTGTATAATTTTTCTTTTTCACAAATGCTCCGGTAAACAGCGATTATTGCGAAAAGCAAAATGGCATATACGATGAATGCCGGGGTCGGTAGATATTTATGCATGACGGTTTTGGGAAAATCATTGAGTGTGGATGAAATGGTCTTGCCAATATCGCTTCTGTCTGCCTGTCTGTATTTATTGAGTATTTCCCAAAATTTTTCCATCTTGTTTTGTGCCTGTGTGAGAAGTTTGTCGGCCTCGATTCCACGGTATGTTTCCAGACTGACATTTTTTTGTGACACCGAGCAGGCAATGAGCCAATGTTTTTCGTCATTAAAACTTTTTAGATAAAGCTCATTGACAAAAGGATAAAAGGAGTCATAATTGTTTTTCCATGCAGATTCATCAACGGTGGCAACTGTAACAATGATGCCGGTCTTTTCAAAAAACTGCGCGATGGAATCAGCAAGAACATTCGGTTCATTTATAATCTGTGCGTTGTCCATAATGCTTGGGTAAGCCGAAAACTCTTTTTCCGTGGAGACTAATTTTTGGGGAGCGCGTATGGTGACGAACACAAGTGTTGCCAAAATTGCAAGCGATATGATTAGTCCTCCAATCTTCAGCACAGGGTTTATTGGCTTTGTAATATCACGCTTGGAATACACATAAAAAGTTTCATCATTTTTAAAATATACATAACGGGCCATCTGCTTTTTCCTCATTTAACTGGTGCACCACAGTGCGGGCATTTTATATCAACTATTGGAACGTACATGCCGTCACAATATGGACAGGTTTTTTGATCGGTTATTTTGTACGGACATTTTTCAGCCGTACGATATTTTTTTGCATTGATATTGTCTGAAATTATGATAATGATAAGGAAAATGTTTAGCGCAACCAGAATTACAGTTCCCCAAATTGCAGACTTGGGATTTTCAATATACGAATCCATGGCTCTTGGTGTGAGCGTATCAAATGCAAGTGCAATGGCTGCTCCAACATCATATTTTTCACGCTGAAGGAGTGCCGTCTGGAGAGTTTTGTTAAACAGGCCGGTCTCTTTTTCTCCAAGAATTGGGTCGGTGTCGTTACCCTGCATACCTTCCCACTCCCAATCCTCAAAACCTTCCGCCTCTCCCTCTGGGTCACTTGAATATACTATGAGCCAGTGCTTTTCGTCCTTGAACATTTTCAGATACAGATTGTAGGCATGGTTTTTCAAGGTGTAGTCCTGACTCCAGTCATCCTTGTTCAGCGTTTTTACGGCAGCCGGAATTCCGGTCTTGTTTAAAAAGCGTTTGAGGGAAGTTTCAAGTGCGGTTCTGTCGGAAATAACGCCCGCATCGTCGGATATAATGATTGCGGTGTCGATATTGGCGGTATCGATTTTCTTTGGGTTGTGTAAATTTG
>CACZPR010000080.1 GCA_902783155.1 uncultured Spirochaetaceae bacterium | reverse complement strand
TGTAAGAGGCTTTTGCAAACTAGGGAGGTTTTAGAATGTTATACCCACTTATGACTTTGAATGACGGTACTGAGATTGTTCATTCAGAAATGCTTGAAAATGGTAAGGTTAAAGTTCGCATAGAAACTCCTGATGAAAAACTCTGCTTTAAAAGTGCAACCTGTTGGCTTCCAGATTATAAATGGGAAGACATTGTTGGATATTCGGAAGAGGAGCAAATCTACCTAAAAAATCTAGTAAAGTCAATGGCCCACCTGATTTTGGAATTTTCTCAAACGGGAGGATTTGATAGTGCCTCAGGTTTTTAGCTTCGGTTCGTCTATTGTAAGACTTATAGAAACTCAATATATGCAGGTCTTTTCTCTTTGGAAAGAGACTTTTGGTGAGTTAAGATTCTATTGTTAACTCCATCTTCATGTACCAGATGCTGTAAATTTTCCCCGCTCTGCCGTTTGATTGGGCGGGGATTTTTTTTCGGTGGTCTTTTTTAGGAAAATGTGGTATATTGCTATTTGGAGGTACAATATGAGAACTATGTCACAAAGAGAAGCACTCGCCCAGCTGCCTGATGACAGCATGGTGAAAAAAATAATGCTTCATAT
The DNA here is from genome assembly GCA_902783155.1 of uncultured Spirochaetaceae bacterium. GTDB lineage: Bacteria > Spirochaetota > Spirochaetia > Treponematales > Treponemataceae > Treponema_D. The sequence continues at coordinate 10,447 of CACZPR010000080.1, read as the reverse complement.
TTTGAATACTCCGAAGCCAGATTTTACCGAACTGGACAAGCGAATTGAAAGAGAGGAAGAACAGTGGTTGGCTAGTCTTGATGAAAAAACACGTCACCAAGTATTGGCTACTCCGTCATACTAGGGGGAAAAATGCTTATTGCGAAAATTGAAGACAAAAAGTTTCGTCTGGAGCATTTATTATCATCTCCAAACTCGCTTAACGACATAAAATCATTCTATGTTGAAAAACAAACAGGAAAAGGTCTTGAACGATACATAAAGGATTTTGCTGAATCTGAGGAGTATGAGGGAAGTAACAGGACTTATCTTGTTCGTGACAAAGTTACGGATGAAATTGCGGCATATTTTTCGTTACACACAGGTTCTTTTACCCTAAAAGATTCAAATCAGAGTGACGAGGATGCCAGTAAGTATACAGTTCCATCAGTTGAACTTTCAAATTTTGCAGTGAATTCAACATATAGAAAGGGACATCCTGAAATCAAAGGCTTGGGAGAATTGGTTTTCCGCCGATTCATTATTCCTACAGTAAAATATGGTTCGGAACTTTTTGGAATCCAGGCCCTTCATATATATGCACTCCCCGAAGATGAACTGTTGGAGCATTACAGTACATTTGGATTCAGCCGTTTGCCTCGGGAAATGGAAGAGTACATTCACAAGCACTTAAAGCCTGACTACGACGAAAGTTGCATCTTCATGTACCAGATGCTGTAGCAAAAAACTTCCGGTGCTTGCCTTGAAACCTCCCGGACCTGGCTTGCTAAGGTTTTTGATATTGATTGTTACCTTTAAAGCGGTTAAAATGTTCTATATAATGGATAGAAATAATAAAAAAGGAGCTGGATATATGAAAAAGAGGATTCTGTTGTTTTTGTTCATGCTGATGTCTGTGTCTGTCTTTGCCGCGTCGTTCAAAAAGGGTGACAAGGTTTATGTTTCTGTCAAGACCGTGACCATGAAGAGCACCAGCGGCGGTGGAGCGAAAAATGTGGCGGACCTGTCCTATGGAGACGAGCTTAAGGTTCTGTCTGTTTCGGGAAACAAAATCCAGGTGCAGCTTGCGTCAAATCAAAAAAAATCCGGATGGATTTCCGCAAACACTGTCACCAAGAAAAAAATCGTGAAGACATCGGGAGGTGGAAAAGTCTCTGCATCAAGCAGCGAACTTGCCCTTGCGGGAAAAGGATTTACCGAGGAAAGCGAGAAGGTCGTTGAGAGTGCGGACGAAGATATGGACTACTCAAAGGTTGACGCGATTGAAAGCGTGTCTGTTTCAGATTCCGAACTTGAGTCGTTCATAATCGACGGACATTTGCAGGGGGCAGGAAAATGAAAAAGACTGTAAGAGCTTTTGCCGCGGCCATATTTTCCATGGCGATGCTTTTTTCTGCGTCCGGGGTTTTTGCTTTTGATTTTGGTGGCCTTGTTAATATAGGAAAGGGCAGCTATTTTGACAGTTCGGACGACTTGGATAGTCTGGACGATTTGGACGACTTGGATGGTCTGGACAGCCTGTTTGGTGACAGCAACCTGGGCAAGGTCTACAAGGCATACACTCTTGAGTTTTCTGCCGAGGACGCCTACTACATCGGTCGTGCCTCCGCAGCTGCCATGCTAAAAAAATATTCGTTCTACGGGGATGCCGCTCTGGAATCCTATCTGAACAAAATCTGCCAGACAATCGTTGCCAATTCGGACGAGCCCCTTCCATACAACGGCTACCATGTCAAGGTCCTTGATTCCAATGAGGTCAACGCATTTTCCACTCCGGCGGGCCACATTCTTGTGACAAGGGGCATGGTCTCATGTGCCACAAGCGAGGACTCAATGGCCGCCATAATTGCCCACGAGATTGCTCACATCCAGCTTCAGCACGGTCTTGAGGCAATCAAGGACAAGAGAATCAACGAGTCGAGTGTGGATGTTCTTGAGAATGCCCTTTCAAATATGCCCGGATACAAGAAGACGATGGAGTACATCACAAAGATAAGTGACTCGACAAAATCAATGCTTTCCAAGGCAGGCTTCGACGAGTCCGAAATCGACATGGGTATTGATTTGAACAATCTTTCTGGATTCGTGGTGGATTTTCTTGTCAACGGATATTCAAAGGAGGCTGAGTTTGCCGCGGACAAAAAGGCTCTCTCGCTGATGGCCGACGCTGGATATTCACCGTCCGAGATGATTACCATGCTTGAAAAAATGCAGAAGGTGGGCGAGTTCAAGACTCATCCGAAGCCACAGGACAGAATCAAGGAAGTGAAGAAGACATTGAAATCCATTAAGGTCAATGACACAATGTCTTTCAGAAAAAACAGGTTTACAAAAATCGCGAATTAAAAGATTTCCCTAGACTTTTTTGCAATCATGGCAAATAATAGACTTAGGGAAGTGGTGATTTTCAAAAATAGGAGATGAATTATGAAGAAAAAACTTCTTTTGGCCGCATGTCTTTTTATGATTGCGGCATCAGCTTTTGCGGGTCAATTCAAAAAGGGGCAGACCCTCTATGTCTCGACCAAGACGGTGACATTGAAGGATGGGTCCGGTAATTTTGCGAAGAATGTCGGCACCCTGACTTATGGGGACCAGGTGAAGGTTCTTGCGGTGTCCGGCTCCAAGGTTCAGGTCCAGCTTTCGACAAACTCAAAGACAAGCGGGTGGGTCACGGAGGGCAGCCTGACCAAGAAAAAGATAACCAAGACATCCAGCGGTGGAAAGGTCTCTGCGTCAACAAAGGAGCTTGCCCTTGCGGGAAAAGGTTTTGACGAGGAAAGCGAGGGTGTGTATGCCGCCTCACATTCCAATCTGAATTTTGATTTGGTTGACAGGATAGAGTCAATCAACGTTTCTGACTACGAGCTGGAGAAATTCATCTCAGAAGGACACCTCAAAGGAGCTGACGAATGAAAAAGGTTAGAAAGTTTTTTCATGCGGCTGTTTTTGCTGCCGTCGCCATTCCATTTTTCTCTGGATGCGCTCTCGGGGAGGCCTTGCTGAGTATTGGAGAGGTGTTTATTGAGGACACCGGAATTGATGATGTTGTGAACGTTGTCCAGTCTGTCGCGAAACTTGCGGAGGACATAAGCGCGGAGGATTCCTACTATATCGGTCGCACCGTGGCTGCAAACATTCTGTCGAACTACGGTGTGTACGAGGACAAGGACTTGGAGAACTATCTCAACAAAATCTGCCAGGCACTTGTAATCAACTCGTCGGATCCGTATCTGTACAACGGCTACCATGTCAAAATCCTCAACGCCCCAAACGAGGTCAACGCATACTCAACTTCGGGTGGACACATACTTGTCACGAGGGGACTGATTGACTGCGCCGAAAGCGAGGATGCCCTTGCCGCCGTAATTGCACACGAGATTGGACACATCCAGCTGAAGCACAGTCTTGAATCAATAAAGGCGAGCCGCTTCAACGACACCATGAACGCCGTGGGACAGATGTTCTCGGACGACGAGATGGGCGATGTTTCGGATGACATCCTTTCATCCATGATGGGAAGCGGATTCTCACAGGGACAGGAGTACGACGCTGACGAAAAGGCGATTGAACTGATGGCCGCCGCGGGATATCAGCCCTCCGCAATGATAGACATGCTTGAAAAGATGAAGACCTACGAAAGAAAGTCCTCCAACAAGGGATTCTTCAAGACGCATCCAAGTCCTTCAAGCAGAATCTCAAATCTCAAGTCCTTCGTGCGCAAGGCTGAAAAGAATCTGGAGAACACGATGGAGTACCGCGAGGACCGCTACGACTGGGTGATGAACTGATGAAGACAAACAAAAAGATTGTCAGACTGCTTATAACGGTGGCCGCTGTTTTTGTGACGGTCTCCGTAATGCAGGTGGCGGGACTATTTGGATGGTTCGAGAACAAGTCCTACGACATGCGCATGACTGCAACTGCGGACAATTTTTCGCCGTCCGAGGACATAACTCTGGTTCTTCTGGATCAGGCAAGTCTGGACTGGGCAAGCGAGACTCTTGGCTGGTCCTATCCATGGCCAAGGGAGTCCTATGCAAAGATAATAGACTTTTTCAACAGGGCAAACGCTGCGTCCATTGCCTTTGATATGCTGTACACGGAGCCTTCAATGTATGGTCCCGATGACGACAGGGCATTGGGCGAGGCCTGTAGAAATTTTGGACGTGTGATTGAGACCGTCTACTATGGTTTGCAGGATGGTGAGATAAATGATGACGGCGTTGTCGAATATCCAGATCCGCTTTATCCTGTTGATGAAATCAAGAACAACGCGGCCATACTTGGAAACGTCACAAGCTCCCTTGACAAGGACGGAACGGCCCGGCGCAACAGGTTCTACTCGACATCTCCACTTGCGGAACCTGGTCTTGCGGTCGCCAGTCTGATTGTTGGGGACGACCTTCCCGACCTGAAGAAGATTCCTTTGGCGAGCGACGGTGGAATGTACATCCGTTTCCAGAAATCGCTGGACAACTACATCCCGTACAACGCGGAGCAGATTATCCGCACGGAGCTTGCAATTGAGGAGGCCGAGGCCAACGGTGTTGAAATCGACCTGACCGGCGACGAGTATCTGGAGCTTGAGCAGTTTGAGGGAAGCCATGTTTTCTTTGGACTGTACGCGCCAGGACTTTTTGATATCTGTACAACCCCAATCAGCCCGAACTATCCGGGAGTTGGTGTGCATATCTGCCAGCTGGACACAATCCTGAACGAGTCCTATCTTTTTGAATCCCCGCTCTGGCTTACGCTTTTGATTATAGCGCTTGCCTCATTGTTGGGAAGTTGCATCGGTGGACTTACAAAACAGGCCAACGCAAAATCCGTCGTGCTTGAGGTGCTGCTTTTCCTGCTTGTGCTCGGTGTGTACATCGGCTCGACAATAGCGGCATTCATTCCGGGACTGATAATGCCTTTCGCTTCTCCGCTCCTTGCTTTTGTTGCGGCCTTCATCGCTTCGTTGATTGAGACCTACCTGAGCGAAGGAAAACAGAGGCGCTTCCTGAAGACGGCTTTCAAACAGTACCTGAGTCCGACGGTCATCGAAAACCTGATTGAACATCCTGACCTCCTTAATCTTGGCGGCGAACGTCGTGAGATTACGGCCTTCTTCTCCGATGTCCAGGGATTCACTTCAATTTCCGAGAGCATGACACCGGAGGGAATGACACAGTTTTTGAATCTCTACCTGAGCGAAATGTCCGACATAATCATGAACCATGGCGGAACAATCGACAAGTATGAGGGAGACGCAATCATCGCATTCTGGAACGCACCGACCTTTGAGGAGGACCATGCCAAGCGTGGAATAGAGGCGGCGATGGAGTGCCAGAAAAAACTGGTCGAAATGCAGGACGAGCTGATGAAAATCACCGGGAAACCTGTCAAGCAGAGGATTGGTCTGAACACAGGAATTGCGACGGTCGGAAACTTTGGCTCACGGAACCGCTTTGACTACACGATGATGGGCGACACCGTTAACCTTGCGTCCCGCCTGGAGGGAATCAACAAGCAGTACGGCTCGTACACGATGTGCTCCAAGTCCACGATGGATTCGGCCATTGAACACGGATGCACTTTTGATTTCAGAAACGTCGGAAAGGTTGCCGTTGTCGGAAGAAAGGAGCCCGTGCTGATTTACAATCCATTGAGCGCGGCAGAAAAATCCGTTCTGGATGGATTCAACGACATATTCCTCAAGGCATACGGACTTTTTGAGAAGGGCGATTTTGTTGAGGCAAAAAAACTGTTCGAGTCCATAGCCGACCGCGACCCTGTTTCCTCAAAATATGTGGACAAGTGCGCCATGCTGATAAAAAATCCACCGGAAAACTGGCAGGGCTTCATACAGGCCACGGAAAAATAGTTTTCTAAAATCAAGACAACAAAAAAGGGGCTGTCCATCAAAAACGGGCAACCCCTTTGTTTTAGTCCACCGGCATCATGCCTCGGAAGTGCTTTGGGCATCCTTTTGCCGTATTTCCACGCGCCGGATTTTTCCGCTGATTGTCTTTGGAAGCTCGTCCACAAATTCAACCATACGCGGAATCTTGTATACCGCAAGATGCTCCTTCACGAATGTCTTTATCTCAATCTCCAGTTCCTTGCCCGGTGTGTAGCCCTTGTTCAAAACGATTGTCGCCTTGACGAGCTGGCCACGGCTTGCGTCAAAAACACCTGTCACGGCACATTCAAGCACGGATGGATGCTGCTGGAGTACGCTTTCAACTTCAAACGGACTGATTCTGAAACCCGAACTTTTGATTATGTCATCCGAGCGACCGACGAACCAGATGTATCCGTCCTCGTCATAGTAGGCTGTGTCCCCTGTGTCATAGACTGGACCCGAGAGAGCCGCGACAGTCTGGTCCTCGTTCCTGTAGTATCCACAGAAAAGACCCAGCGGTTTTCCGCGCTCCAGATGGATTACTATCCGTCCGGTCTGCATTGGTGGACAGCGTTTTCCAAGTTCATCCACAATCTCCACGTCATATCCGGGGGCGGGTTTTCCCATTGAGCCTGGCTTTGGTTCCATTCCCGGAAAGTTTCCTGCGATTATGGTGGTCTCGGTCTGGCCGTAGCCTTCGAACATCTTGATTCCGGTCTTCTCGTAGAATTTGTTGTAGACCTCGGCGTTCAGGGCTTCTCCTGCCGTAACACAGTATTTCAGGTATGAGATGTCGTATTTTGTAAGGTCCTGTCGTATCAGAAAGCGATAGACCGTAGGCGGTGCACAGAAGGTCGTCACCCTGTAGGTCGAAATCTTCTTGAAAAAAAGGTCCGGAGTGAATGCCCTCATGTCGTACACAAAAACAGCGGAGCCTGCAATCCACTGTCCGTAGATTTTTCCCCAGACAGCCTTGCCCCATCCTGTTTCCGCCACGCTGAGATGGAGACCGTCATCCTGGACGTGCTGCCAGAATTTTGCGGTGACAATATGTCCAAGAGGGTAGGTGAAATTGTGCATGACCATCTTTGGATAGCCGGAGGTTCCGCTTGTGAAGTAGAGGAGCATTGTGTCGTCGTTGTGTGTGGCCTTTTCGCCAATCGGACGCTCGAATTCGGTGGAACAGGATTCCAGTTCCTTGTGGAAATCAATCCATCCATTGCGTGCGCCCTGCACTGAGACAAGGTATTCCACGGAAGGGGACTTTATCATTGCCTCCTCTATGTTCTGCTGAATCATGCCGTCGTCAACGGACACAATCATCTTTATGTCGGCGGAATTGTTTCGGTAAACTATGTCCTCGCTCAGAAGCTGTGTTGTCGCGGGAATTGCTATTGCACCAATCCTGTGGAGCGCGAGGATAATCCACCAGAACTCATAGCGGCGGCGAAGGAAGAGCATTACACGGTCGCCCTTTTTGATTCCCTTTGAAACAAAAAAGTTTGCGGCACGCTTTGACCATTGTGAAATCTCACGGAAGGTGAAGGTCTCGTCACCATCGTTGTCGTCGCACCAGACCAGGGCCTTTTTGTCTGGACATTCACGGGCATAGACATCGACAACGTTGTACGCAAAATTGAAGTTGTCCGGGACCGTAACCCTGTAGTCCTTCATCTGGTCGTAGGTGGCATTCTCGGGAATGTTTATAAATCGGTCAAGAAGGTTCATGTCGTTTTCCTTGTAAAATTAGTGTTTTATGAACAAAGTTCACTTGTAAATTATAATATACACCACAAAAAAACCGCCCATTTCTGGACGGTCTTTCTTTACGCCTGGCAATAACTTAGAAGCGGTAGGTCCAAGTTGTTGGGAAGGTGATTGTCACATAAGGATCTGCGAATACAAGGTCAACACCTGTTGAGATTGTGTGGCGGCCAAATGTGTATGCGAATGTTGGTGTGGCTTCAAAGATAACTCCACGTCCAATATACTTTTCCTCATCAGGGAGATTTCCATCTTCCCAAGTTGTTGGATTTGGATTGTTCACGCGGCTGAGCTTTGCATTGAAGTCTGCAACACCCTTGAGAGTGATGTCTGTGCTGAATGCCTTTGTGAACTGATACTTTCCACGGAGACCTGCATAGAAGTCGAATGCGTCATAGAAGTGCTTGTAGTACTTTGCCTTGTTTGAAACATTCTCAAATCCAGTGTCCTTTCCAAGCGGTCCTTCCTCTGCTGTTGCCTTTGTTCCATTATCCTTTGTGGAGAATGTTACATAGCGGCTGTCAAAGTTTGGAGACCTGTTCAGACCGAAGTTTGTTGAAAGGTCAAAGTCCACGGAAATCTTGTCGTTCCAGCAGCTCAGGCCAAAGTCAAAGAGAGCAAGTCCTTCAACTCTGTACTCGCCGATGAATCCAATGATGTTTGCGTTTGGATACTGGTCGTTGACATCCCAGTACCAGTCGTAGTTGTGGTTGAACATCAAGCCGGAGTAGAGCGCCCAGCCCTCAAATCCTGTGAATGATCCAAAGAGTCCGATGGAAGCATCGCAAGGATCGTTGACAGTGAAGTCTCCCCAGTTGAGGATGTTGCGTCCAACGAGACCGACGGACCACATGTTCTTGTAGGTATAGTCAGCACCGATGTTGATCTTTGGCAGCTTTGAAGAAATCAGCTCGTCTGTCAGCCAAACGTCATGGTCATTTGCCGGGTCTCCACCGAAGTATGAAATTACATCAAGACCGACACCAATTCTGAGTCCGTTGATTGGCTTTACCAAAACACCAAAGTCGCTTCCGAGGTTTCCGGAACCCATGTGGAATCCGACTACAGGAAGATATGAACCAGGTGTATAGATGTCATCGCTCAGGAAGATTGTGAGGAAGTTCCATGGGCTGAACTCGAGGTAGAAGTCCAGGTCTGTCCACTTGAGGTCCATGAAATGGAAGAATGATGTTGTATCAATGCTTCCGGAGAAGTTGTTGTTATAGATATACTGTGGACCTGGCTGTGCGTCCAAAGTCAGTTCACCGACTGCACCAAAGTTGAGCTTGTCTGAGAGGTACTCGGCTTCGATTCTTTCTGTGATTCCACCGAAAAACACATCCACAGCCGGGTCGGCATCTTCTTCTCTGAATGTGAGCTGAACAAGGTCAGACTTAAGGATGTTTGTGAAAGACACTTCCGCAAATGCTGCTGAAGCACCCAGAGCAAGAGCCGCTACCGCAACGGCTATCCCTTTTTTTGTAAAATTCATAGATACTCCTTGAACCGTATTTACGGCTCGCACTTTATTCTTAAAGAATATTAAATGGAGAAACTAAAGTCAAGGAGACAAAGTTCCCCCTGTTTTTTATTATTATACACCAAAAATATATATTATGCTAGTTCAAAAATTGTTTTTTCCCATTTTTTATAAAATTTGTTATTTCTTTATCAGAAAAATGTTTGAATTGGAAAAATCTTCGGAAGTCTATTGACATTTAGGGCCGCAGCTGATATAGTACATACCATCATGGCGTCTTACCCAAGTGGCTAAGGGGATGGTCTGCAAAACCATTATTGGACGGTCCGATTCCGTCAGACGCCTTTCATCCGACTGTTTTGTGCAAATCCACCAGACAGCCGGATTTTTTTTTGCGGGGTCCACCTTGAAAAAGTTTTTTTCGCTAGTCCTTTTCACAATGCTTTTTTCCGCCCGGATTTTTTCGGCATCGGGAGTTCTTTGGGGTGAGAAAGACATCAGGACGGTCTCGACCCGCTGGTTCGACATAATCTATCCGTCCAGGTCCGTTGAATCTGTTTTGGAACTGTACAATTGTGCCGACCGTGTTTATGAGGAGGTCTGCTCCAATCTTGGAATAAATCCCCAGTTCAGGATGACGGTGACAGTAACCCCGGCAATCGACGCGCTGAATGCCTACTTCACAAATTTTCCCTCAAACCATATCGTAATCTACGACTGCCCTGTTCCTGACAGCCTTGCCGTCTTCAACAACAACATGGAGGACAAGTTCAGGCACGAGCTTACACATGCCGTGACAATCAACATGCGTTCACCGTTCTGGAAGGCCCTGGATTTTGTTCTTGGCGACTCATGGAATTTTGGCTGCTACATCACCATGCCGACTTTAATCAAGGAGGGCGCGTCCGTTGTCGAGGAAAGCAGGGGCGGCGGCGGTAGGCTCAACGATGGATTCTATCTGCATGTCCTCCGGCAGTCCATTTTGCAAAAAAAGTTTCAGTCGTATACGGAGCTGACCGGGGCGAGGGACATCTGGCCGCAGGGAAATCTTTCCTATGCCTTTGGCGGACCATTTTCGGACTGGCTCCAAAAAGAGTATGGAATGGAGAGCTATTCAAAATTCTGGTACACCGGAATCAACATGGGGGCGGTGACTTACGAACATGCGTTCAAAAAGGTCTACGGATTTTCTTTGGGCGAGGCGTGGGAAAAATTTCTTGCGTCGGTAAATCTGCCTGACATTCCAGAAAATCCGGACAGTCTTGATGGCGTTGACTTTTACCGCTACGGAAAATCTTCGGGAAAGGTTT
>CACZPR010000079.1 GCA_902783155.1 uncultured Spirochaetaceae bacterium | reverse complement strand
GGAATAGAATAATTTGAAGTTATATCAACCGAACTTCCATCCGAATAATACTTTTTCGCTGTAATTCCGTAATCAGCAATTTTGTCTCCAACAAGGAAGACGTTATCTGCGTGGCTTGCATTCACGCCTGTAAAATCTGGAGTTCCCGTAAGCTCAAATCCTGTAAGGAATTTCGGGATGGTCTTTTCAACTTCATTTCCTGCATAGTCAGTGAATTTTACTTTCACATCATAAGCCTTGCCAAATCTAATGTCCGTTATGTCTCCCGACACAGTTCCCTTCGCAATCGGTCCCGAGCTTGTCATCGTGGAGCCTGTCTCACCGTAAATGATTTCCGTATTTTTCAAATCAATATAGTCGGACCAGGCGAGAGTGTATGTGGTGCTGTTCGAACTGCTTACTGTCGGTATGCTGATTTCGGGAACCTTTGTGTCCACAGCGAAATAAAAATTTCCGCCACTCGGGTATGTCATGGAATTGTTGCTTCTGTCCTTGAAGTCGAAATTCATTTCATATACTCCATCGTCAAGGCTCAGTTTCTCCTCCGCAAAATCTATGGTCCCCTTGAAAGTTCCTTCCTCCGATGTGACATTCTGGAAATCAATTTTCAGGCTATGCTCCGTCTGATTGGCAGCCTCCAGTTCCGCATAGTTTTCTCCGTAGATTTTCTTTATATTTAGCATGAAGAAAGAGTTTGGTCCCGATCCACCAATCTGATCCTGCACACGGATGTCGAGATTTAGCTTTCCGTTTTTCAAAAATTTCAAAGTGTCAAATCCAGTTCCGCCTGTGCCGATTGTGTGGGATGCCTCTTTTGAAAGCTGCACCGTGCCGTCGATTTTTGCAGAGAACAAATCATTGTCACCGGATTTTGAAACCACAAGGGGCTGTGTGTCGGTCTCACTGTTGACCTGGTACATCCACATTTTGCTTCCCGCCATCTCGACAGGCTTTCCCTGCACCGTGTAGAAAAATCCCTTCTCCAGCCGGACAAGAACCTGCGTGTAGTCGTCAATGACATGCCCTCCGTTTTTGCTGGCCGAGATTGAAAGTGTGCTTGCGTCATCAAAACACGGACCTTCGAAGCAGTCGTTGATGTTCTGGCCTGTCTTTTTATTTGTGATTAATATGTTCTTGAAATAGGTTTTGCCGTCCTTTATGTGTCCGTATTTTTTTGCGCCATCAGTTGGCAGAAAGGTTCTAACACCTTCATCCTCCAGAGAAGAAATCTCGTTGTCGGTATAATAGATGGAAGACGGATCCATGTCGCGGTTGAACAAAACCTGGATTGTAGTGTCCTTAAGCATTCCCGTCGTGATTGGCGTGTACGATATAATCTGCGGTCTCTCCATAACCACGCTCCTGACACCAAGCGGCATATCCGGGGTCGGTTCCTTCAAAAGTTTTATAGATGCCTTGTCGCTGTATGGGTCGGAAATCTCGATGTATTCGGTGGAGTCTATGGTCCCGCCTGTTTTTGTGTTGAAAACCTCCCAGCGGATAAACTGGAAGTCCAAATCGCTCTCAAAGGAGATGTCCATGCTCTGTGTCACCTTCAGCTGGTGCTGTCCCTTTGGCGGTGAAAATTTTCCTCTGGAGCCATCAAGAAGAATCTGGAAGTATGGGGCGTTTGCAAGCGCGACCTGGTCCTCAATCTCTTTTCTAAGGTCGGCACCGTTAAAAAAGTTTTCGCAGGATAGAATCAGAAACAGGGGAAGTAATACCCCCCCCCCGTACCAAGTTTTTCAAGCACACAAATCTTTTTTTCATGCCAAGCTCCTTCCAGATTTTTTTCAATTATATCACTTTGCGCATGTTTTGTAAGTGGGCAACAGTTACGGCAGGTTGATTGGGATTTCGCACTGGGCGAAACATTGGCTAAAGTTTTTTCTTTTCAAGATTCTTGTACAGATTTTTCTTAAAACATCTTGCGGAATGAAAAAACTCCAGTTCCGATTTTGAAAACGCATTCCGGTCGGCTTTATCCTTTGTCAATTCCATCGTGCATATTAAGTCGGCTACCTGAAAAAGTTTGTAGTCGGCGGGCTGGACTTTTCGCATTTCGACATTTGAAAATAGTGCATTAAACACCGAAGTTATGATTGTCGTGAGATTGGGCTGACCATAATCATAATAAACATTTAGTAAATCAAAAGAATTCAGATAATCGAAATGTTTTTTTAGTTCATCTGCCATTGACTTTGAAAGTTTTGAAATATATGCAAGTTCCGTATCTTCACAATGTGATTTATCAATTCTTGGACAAATATAATTGATTGGAACTTTTCTGGCAAAGTGAAGAAAAACATTGAAAAGCCGACGGCGATTCTCCATTAAATCATTTCTGTAAACTAATTCTTTTCGGATAATAGGACCTGTGTGAATTGTGTGATTTGGATATCCGATATTCTCCAATTGAAAATCTAATGTACGAATGTATTCGGAAATATCCTCTGACTGGTCATGGAACACCATTGCAACATAATAATTTGGGGAGTGAACTTGAAAAGGTCCGAAATCGCCGGATTCATCAATAAAAATGCTCAGAATTCTCTTAGGCACAATCCCACTCCCCTCAAAAAAATTGGCGGGGTATATCCCCGCCTGTCGATGGACCCAGGACGCATGCATCCTATCCATGTAATCTTTCGATTACAACTGTAGTATATCCAAAATTACAGCAGTCGTCAAGTAAATTGAAAGATAGTTACGGCAGGTCGCTCGGGCTTACGCACAGGGCGAATTGATATACGAGAGTTATTTTAACTCATCAAACTGTTTCTTTTTTATGGGTTTCAAGAATTGCTTTTTTAAATCACGTTCATTATGAAAAAGTAAAAGTTCAGAGTTAGAGAGTTCATTATGTTCACATTTCAGACTAAGCAACTTCAATGTGCATATTAAATCAGCGGCTTGAAAAAGTTTGTAATCCTTTGGAAGAACTCTTCGAACATCATAGTGAGACAATTCCGTTGTAAGCACCGCGTTCAAAGGAAAAAAATGGCGGGACAGTTTGCCCGCCTTAGTAGGTTGGACCTGGGTCGCATGTTGACCAGCCCAATTGCTTTAAATGTATAAAAGGAATGTGGAATTGTCAAGCGAATTTTCCTGATTTTTTCAACCTGATTTTCCACCCCAGGCTTACGGCAGGTCGCTCGGACTTACACCGGCTGCATGGAAATTATTCCAGCAAGAGAGCCGGAACAACACCTTTGTCGGTACCGTTTAAATCTTTGTCATGAATATGGGCATCCGTATCAACAGAACGCACCTTTCCTCTTTCATCGTTTGTTCGACTCGGGCTTCTGAGCCAATATTTACTGGCATAAGTTTCAGTGGTACCGCTATTATCTCCGCTAGGACTTTCATACACATGTTTTGCCTTTGCATAGTCTGTCGTATGAATCAGACGCCGCCCCCACCTCTCAAAGGAATAATCCTCGTTAAAACCAAAGTCCGGGTCCGTAGCCTCCTGAACGCTCAATGCAAAAATTTTGTCATAAGTCGTGCCGCACGTATTTGCATTTTCACCCTCACCCCATTTTTTGGGATACTTTTTTGGATTTGTCGTTTCCTTGCTGTTATCAACAGCACCTTCATAAATCAAAGACTGCGCACTTGAAGTAAACGCCCTCTGCAAAAAACCGTTCCCCTGATAAGTTTTTGCCTGCGTGTCGCCGCTTGCGTATTTGCCATTCAGGAATGCCCTCAATGTAGAATACTCGTAATTGTTTGGCTTTATCGTAGTGCCGTTTACCGACCTGTTTGAGGTTGAAGTATAATACTGCACTCCGTCAAGATTCATTTTTGCTATCAAGAGTCTTTTTCCGTTGTAACTTCCACTGGCCAATCGCCACTCAATCGGCTGAACCTTAAAATAACGGTCTGCATCATTCGTAAGAGTTCCCCCGGCTCTCGTCTTCGCCAGTCCAGAGATATTTGTATGGCACTTCTCATAGAAATATCCGTTACTTCCCAGATACCATCCGTTATAAACAGGACTTGAAGTATAGCTTGAAATCACTGATACATCCTGCGGATAGTCGCCGAATTTGCAGTACCACGTGCCGCTGGACGACTGATAAAATGTTGGTGCCTGCGTGAGCGCGTCTTTTTTGGCAATGTAATATGTACCGGAAACCACAGGACTCTTTGATATATTGCCCTCTGAATATGTATATGAAAGAGACCAGCTTGAATTATACGTCACTCTTGTCGGAACCGAATAATTTGAGTTCACATCCACCGAGCCTCCGTCTGAATAATATTTTTTCGCAACAATTCCATAATCAGAAATCTTGTCACCAACAAAGAAAATATTTTCCACGTGGCTTGCATTTGTTCCGGTAAAATTCGGTGTTCCGGCAAGTTCAAAATCCGTGAGGAATTTAGGAACATTTTCTTCACTTGTGTGACCGGCATAATCCGTGTATTTGATTTTAATGTCGTAGACAGCATTTTTCGCGACTGAAGGAATTTCACCTTTATATTTTCCAGTACCAGAATCTTTTTCCATTATAACAGGAGTCATTGCCGTTCCGTCTTTTGAATAAACAATCTGTGCGTCTGCAATATCAATAACAGAATTACATTCAAATGTGTATGCCGTGCTGTTCTCGCTTTTAATTGTCGGCGTGCTGATTTCTGGAGCCTTTGTGTCAACAGCGAAATAAAAGTTTTCGCCAGAAGGATACGTCATGGAGTTGTTGCTCCTGTCCTTGAACTCAAAGTTCATCTCATAAACTCCATCGCCAAGGGGAACTCCTTCCTTTTTCAAATCCACGCTGCCCTTGAACACTCCGTTGTCCGAGGTGACATTCTGGAAATCTACCGTGAAGCTTTTCTCAATATGCTGGTCGAGGGCCGCATAATTTTCTCCGTACAATTTTTTTACGTTGACAGTGAAAAATGAATTGGGTCCCGAACCTCCGTCCTGCTCCTGCACCTTAATGTCAAGGGAAAGCTTTCCGTCATCCGTAAATCTCAGCGACCCAAATCCGCTTTGGTCCGTGGTGAAGGATGCTGATTTTAAAATCTGCGTCGCCTCATCAACTTTTACAAAGAACAAATCATTGCCGCCGGATTTCGTGATTACAAGAGGCTTGTCGTCGGTCTTGTCGTTCACCTGGTACATCCACATTTTGCTTCCTGCCATCTCCACCGGCTTTTTCTGCTCCGTGTAAAAGAATCCCTTTTCAAGTTCAACCAAAACCTGGGTGTAGTCGTCAAGTATGTATCTGGCATCCTTGCTGGCGGAAATGGAAAGTGTGCGCGGACTTTCAAACACAGGGATTCCAAACCTGTCGTTGATGTTTTCTCCGGTTTTATTGTTGGTGAGCATTATGTTCTTGTAAAATTTTTTTTCGTCCTTTGTGTAGCCGTAATATTTTGTCTCTCCTCCAACCGTAGTGGGAATAAAATCATTGTCGCTGAGTCCTTCCGTTTTCTTCAGTTCATCGCGTTCGTTTTTGCTGTAGTAAATGGAGTCGGGATCCATGTCGCGGTTAAAGAGAACCTGGATGGTGGAGTCCTTGAGCATTCCCAGCACACTTGGTGTATATGAAATAATCTGCGGCCTCGCGCTTACGATGCTTCTTATTCCGAGCGACAAACCCGGGGCTGGTTCCTTCAAAAGTTTTATGCTGGTCTCGTCGCTATTTGGGTCCGCAATCTCGATGTATTCGGAGGATTCAAGTGTCCTGCCTGTGAGCGCGTTGAAAACTTCCCAGCGGATGAATGCAAAATCGGTGTCGCTTTCAAATGAGATGTCCATGCTCTGGGTAACTTTCAGCTGGTACTGCCCCTTTGCCGGTGAAAATTTTCCTCTGGAGCCTTCAAGGAGAATCTGGAAATATGGGGCGTTTGCAAGTGCGACCTGGTCCTCAATCTCTTTTCTAAGGTCGGCACCGTTAAAAAAGTTTTCGCAGGATGTAATCAGAAGCAGGGAAAATAATACCCCCCCCCGTACAATATTTTTCCACCACACAAATCTTTTTTTCATGCCAAGCTCCTTCCAGATTTTTTCAATTATACCATTTTGCGCATGTTTTGTAAGTGGGTGACAGTTACGGCAGGTCGATTGGGATTTCGCACTGGGCAGGATAATGTAAAAATCATCATTTGTTGAACTGCATTATAAAATCATTTGGAGACAATGCTTTTACAGGAGAATTAACAAAGTCTTTGATATTCCTGGTAAGAATCAAATTTATAAAATGTCTTTTGGCACAATCAGCTTGTACCGCATCTTCGAAATCTTTCATCACTCCAGAAAATGCGTATTTTATATTTTCCTTTGAAACCTTCAAAAGATTAAAGGCTGAAATAAATTCTTGCACGACTGATTTCTGAAACGAGTTATCTTGAAAATGTTTTCTTGTAATATACATTATATCCATAACAGTTGCTGTTGCTATGAATAACTTAAACTTCTTGGAAGAGGCAAGAAAAAGAGCATTTTTTGAAAGATTATAAAACTCCGGTCGCTTTTGCAGAATATCAAGGCAGATATTTGTATCAACAAGAACTCTCATGATTTTAATATCGCCTCTGTTTTCTCGTTTTCAACATCAATGTCAGAAGGCAGAATTCCTGATGCAGCTTCAATGGCCTGCACAAACTTCAAATGCCGAGAATATTTTTTATCTTTTTTCTGCGGTAAAATTTTTAATCCCGAAATAGAGGCTGCCGGTAAATATTTATTTATGTTTGCCGAAAAATCAGCATAAGAAACAACAATCATTTTTCACCTCCTCATAACCATATTATATCAAACAGCCAATAGAAAATCCACTGTTTTACCAGTGTCGTCAAGTAAATTGAACGACAGTTACAGCAAAATCGCTTGCACTCACATTTATGGGGCATTTACAAGCACAAGGGCTGGAACTACACCCATCTTTAATTCAACAGTTTTACTGTTGGCTGCATTACCGGCCGTATCACAAAATCTAACGTTGATTCCTGGGGAGTGATAAGTGGAAGAACGTTGCCAATAATAAGCCCCACATCCATCATCCGAACTAACATATGCACTGACAGACAAGGCATAGTCGCTTGGATCTCGTCCCCTATTACTGCCAGCCCCACCAGCACTACAGGTTCCGTTAAAATGATAATAGTCGCCTGTTTTTGAACTTGTGTTTGTAAGATCATATATGCTCAAAAGGAAAATCTTGTCAGACGTTGGATTATTTTCAGCATAAGGATTATTTCCGCTATTCCAAAGAGTTGCATCATTATATGGATTTGTACTTCTTTTACTATTGTCTACGCTTGTCGTGGCTATCAGATTTTGTGCGCTCGAAGTAAATGCCTTTTGCAAAAATCCTTTTCCAGAGTAGGTTTTTGTCTGCGTGTCGCCGCTTTCATAACTGCCGTTCAGGTATGCCCTCATCGTTGAGTATCTCCAGCTGTTGCCATATACCGTAGAGACACCGATTGTCCTTGTTGACTGGGAAAGATAAAATGGCATGTCTCCTTTTAAAACCTTGTCTGCAAACAAGAGAGTTTTTCCTGCCGTTGAGCTCTTCTGATCATGGTCGTAATTCGTTGTCAAAGCACGCCAGTAAATTGGCTCAACCTTAAAATAATAGTTGGTGCCGTTAGAAATTGTATTTCCGTTGGAAAATTTTTTTCGGTCAGCAGAATTATTTGCCGTCTGTTTTTCGTAAAAATATCCGTCACGTCCCAAATACCAGCCGTTATATACAGTAGAGCTTGTGTAATTTGAAATTTTAGAAACAGTCTGAGGGAAATCCCCGAACTTGTAATGCTTGTCGTTATTGGTATTGTCGTCCCTTTCATGGTAGTTTTTATCATAAACAGGCTTTTGCGTGAGAGAGTCTTTTTTGGCGATGTAATAGCCGGACAAATCCGCGTTCTTTGAGATGTTGTCCTCAGAATATGTATATGTATAAGTCCAGCTTGAATCATACGCGCTTCTTGTCGGAATGGTATCGTTTGAAGTCAAGCCCACCGTAGTTGATGTTCCGTCCGAATAATACTTTTTAGCAGTAATTCCGTAATCAGAGATTTTGTCTCCCACAAAGAAAATATTCTGGGCATGACTTGCGTTAGTTCCCATAAAGTTAGGGGAGCCTGTAAAAGTATATCCTGTAAGGAATTTCGGAACCGTCTTTTCAACCGAATTTCCAGCATAATCGGTAAATTTTACTTTCATATTATAAGTCTTGTCAGGCTGAATGTTCGTTATATTTTTGGACAAAGCTCCGTTCGTTATCGTTTCTGAGCTTGTCGTGGAGCCGGTCACTATGATTTCAGCCGTTTTCAAATCAACATAATCAGACCAGTTAAGGGTGTATGTCGTGCTGTTCGTGCTGCTTATTGTCGGTGTGCTGATTTCAGGAGCCTTTGTGTCAACTGCAAAATAAAAATGGCTGCCCGAAGGATATATCAAGTGGTTGCCGCTCCTGTCCATGAAGTCAAAGACCACCTCGTAAACACCGTCGCCAAGGGTAACCCCTTCCTGCTCCAAATCCACGATGCCACTAAATACGGCGGTGTCCGATGTGACAGTCTGATAGTAAGGCGTAAAGCTTTTCTTATAACTCGAAGTAGCGTAATTTGCTCCGTAAATCTTTTTTACTGTGACCGTGAAATATGAGTTGGGACCAGATCCCTCCTGCTCCAGCACCTCTATGTCCAAATCAAATTTAAAGTTTCCGTTCTTGATGAATTTCATGCCCTCGAAACCACTTTTGCCCAGAGTGAAGGGTGCAGATTTTTGAAACTTCGTATTGTCGCTTTTGAATTTCGCCGAAAACAACTCAGTGCTGCCTGATTTCGCAATTACAAGCGGCTTGTCATCGGTCCTGTTGTTCACCTGGTACATCCATTTTTTGCTCTGAGAAAGAGTTACCGGCCTGAAAGTTGTGTCGGTAAGCTGTTCACTGTAAAAAAACTCTTTTTCAATTGAAACAAGAACCTGGGTGAAATCGTCAAGTATATGTCCACTTTCTTTACTTGCCGGAATGGAAAGGGTCCGTGGATCATCAAAGAAGGGAGCCGCAAACCGGTCGTTGATATTTTTTCCGGTCTTGTTGTTTGTAAGCACTATGTTCTTAAAATAAGTTTTTCCTCCGCTTACATAGCCATAATGCTTTGTGGAGCTTCCAAGGGGAGGAAGGAAATTCGAATTAGAAATGCCGGACTTCTTCAGCTCATCAATTTCATCTTCTGTATAATAAATTGAGTTTTCATCCATGTCCCTGTCAAAAAGAACCTGAATGGTAGAATCCTTAAGCTGCCCCAGAGTCATTGGAGCATAGGAAATAACCTGAGGACGCTCGGCAACTTCCGGGAAAAGCACAACGTCCTTACGCTCTCCGTCCACGTCGGAAGCAAGACTGTAGTTTGTTGACTGCTCGTAGGGATCTTCCAGAGTGACCTGATTTCCGTTCTGAAGCTCAAGGCCTGTCTCCGGGTCAAGAATCTTCCAGCGGATGAACTCATAGCTTAAGTCAGGATCAAATGAAAGTGGATAGATGTAAGTCTTGATGCATTTGTAGCTTCCTTTTGAGGGAGAAAGCTTTCCCTTGCTGCCGGAAATATCCACGTAAATGGAAGGAAGGGAGTTGGAAAGCTCCCTGTTTATTTTGTATGTGTATTGTGTGTTTTCTTCAAGAGAAAGACCGTAACTGTCTTTTTCCTTGCCGGTAAACCTAAAGCTGACGGTGATGTTCCTGTAAGAAATGTTCTTGCTGGGCTCAAGCAGAAGCTTTGTGTTGTTCGTCGCACACAGGGGAACAATGCCAATCTTTGTGTTACCGTCGTAAAAATGGGGCGTGTCAAACAAGTCGGCCAAATCTTCGCCATCTGAGCTTATGGTCAGGCAGGAAAAATCCCCGAAGCTTTCCGCGTCCATCGCCTTGTTGAAAGACACTTCTATGATAGAGTCCTGCTCCACTCCTCCAGCCGAAAGAGCTGGCTTTATCTCCACAATCTTTGGCAGGGCGGCGCACTTTGGCCTTATTATAATATCATTCGCGGCTTTTAAGAGAGTCACGGAAATTGTGTAAGTATTGTTTTTCTCATCGGATTCGCAAATCTCAAAGCTCACACAATCCTCTCGGCTTTCTCCGCCTGTGCTTACGGCCTCCAGCCCCTCAAAGCTGTAATTCTTTGCATTGGCAGCAAACTGCAGGTCCATCGAGAAGCCCACCTTGCATTTTTTTTCGCCCTCGGAAAGGAAGGAGCCGTAAGCGGCATCTGATTTCACATTGATTGTACACTCTTTTGCGTTCGCGTAGGCAACCTGCTCCTCAATCTCTTTTCTAAGGTCGGCACCGTTAAAAAAGTTTCCGCAGGATAGAATCAGAAGCAGGGAAAATAATACCCCTCCCCGTACCAAGCTTTTCAAGCACACAAATCTTTTTTTCATGCGGGCCCTCCGTTCATATCTTCAAAATTATAGCATATTGCAGTGTTTTTGTAAGTAACTGACAGGCTACTTCTACCAATTTAAATTTTGTGCTAGCATGTCCGTATGAAAATCGTAATCGTTGGGGCGGGGTTTACCGGGACGCAGCTGGCCAAGAGGCTTCTGAACGATGCCGGAAACAAAGTCACCCTCATAGACAATAATATTGAGAACGTCAACAGTCTTAGGGACACTCTGGACTGTACCATCACATACGCGGACGGCAACGACCTACAGACTCTGGAGGACGCTGGCATTTCCACAGCAGATGCCCTGGTTGCCGTTACCGAGGACGACGAGGTGAACATGATTACCTGCTCCCTTGTCGATGCAATCTATCCCGATGTCCTAAAAATTGCGAGGGTCCGGAACTACGCATACTACATGAACACAAACAAGACTCTCGCCCACCATGCGGAGACTTTCAAGAAAAACCACAGGCCTCTTTATGGAATCGACTACATGATAAATCCCGATGTCGAGGCGGCGCAGGCAATAGTCAATGCGGTGGAGCATGGCGTGTCGGATGTCATGCCGCTTGGGGACGGTTCCTACGAGCTTACCACAATAAAAATCAATGCGGGCAGCAAGGTTGACGGCATTGCCCTGAAGGACATGAGGAAGCTCACGGACAAGCAGGTGATTGTGGTCTTTGTTGAAAAGGACGACTCATCTTCGCTCCCTGTCGGCGACACAATTCTTAATGCCGGGGACTCAATCGGGGTGCTTTCCCACAGGGACAATCTTGACGAAATCAGGCAGATGTGCGGCGAGGGCGAGAGAAAAATCAAGAAGACCGTTCTTGTCGGTGTCGGACGTATCGGGACCCTTGTGGCGGAGATGCTTTTGGGAAACAGCACCAAGCAGAAAAAGATTCCGATGCTTGCAAAGATTCTGGGCAAAAAAAAGACCACGAAAAAAACTTTCCAGCGCTTTCTGATTGTTGACAGCGACAAGGAAATGTGCGACATGGCGGTGAACAAATTCCCGGACGCGGATATTTTCCAGGAGGACATCACCGACGAAAACTTTATCCACGAGGAGGAGCTAGACAAGTCGGACCTCTGCATCTGCGCTACACACAACCATGAGCTGAATCTTGTCGTCGCTTCGTACTTCGAGGCACTTGGTGTAAAGAACACTGTCGCGTTGATTACAAACTCCGCCTACTCGTCGATTGCGGAAAAGATGGGCGTGAATGTTGCGGTTCCAATCAGGGACACGGTTGTTGACAGCATAATGAGCCATCTGCGTGGAGAAAATGTCAGGGAGGTGCACACAGTTTCGACCGGTGGATTCGAGATTATAGAATGTGACGTTCCTTCAAAGAGCCATGTTCTTGGGAAGACGCTAAAGGAAATTGCCAAGCCAGGAAAATTCCTCATGCTGCTGATTCAGAAACCAGGGTCCGATGGATATGCCCTTGTGAACGGAAACACCACCCTGAATGTCGGGGACCATGTTGTCTTGATTCAGGAGTCTGGAAGCAAAGAGATACTGGAGCTTATAAGTGGAAAAGACTAAGACAGCCGGAATGGCATTCACGGTCGCACGTGTGGTTTTTCTTATTGTGGCCATCGTGGGTCTGACCTTCATTCTTCCAATAATCTGCGCTCTGGTCTATGGCGAAAAAGGAGTGCTGCCGTATTTTGTCGTGCCAATGGCAATAAGTTTTGTCGTTGGCGTGGTGTTCTATCTTGCCGGGCGGAAAAAGAAATACAGAATCAGCACGAGGGCAAGTTTTGTTGTTGTGGCACTTGCATGGCTTGCGTCCGCCCTGTTCGGGTCCATTCCCTATTTTGCAAGCGGGGCGATTCCAAATTTCACGGACGCTTTTTTTGAGAGCATATCCGGGTTCACGACTACGGGAGCCACAATTCTTTCGGAGATAGAGGGTCTTCCCTTTGCCTACTCGATAAACCTGTGGCGATGCACTACGCACTGGTTGGGGGGTATGGGTATTGTTGCCCTGACCGTAGCCCTTCTTCCGCTTCTGGGTGTGGGTGGATTCCAGCTCATACGCGCCGAAACGACAGGCCCCGAAAAAGGCAAGCTCACATCAAAAATCACCACGACCGCAAAGATACTCTGGTTCATGTACTTCGGTCTGACAGCAATGGAAGCCATTTTGCTGAAAGTGGCCGGAATGAGTGTTTACGAGGCTCTTTGCCATGCACTCTCAACTCTTGGGACCGGTGGATTTTCAACAAGGAACGCAAGCATAGGTGGATTCAGGTCTCCCGCGGTGGACTGGATTATCACAACATTCATGTTCCTTGCAGGAATCAACTTTTCGCTTTACTACAGCCTTATCCGGAGGGACTTCAAGACTCTAAGGGACAACTCGGAGCTTAAGGCCTACCTGGGTATAGTATTTGGTTCAAGCATCCTGATTGCACTTTTCGAGATGGGGCGCTACGGTGGATTTTTCCAGTCGCTCAGATATTCTTCGTTCCAGTCGCTCACGATAATCAGCACCGCGGGATTCGCAACGGACGACTACACCACATGGACTGCGGCGAGCCAGGCGATTATCTTCATTCTGTTTTTCATCGGTGGATGCGCGGGGTCCACGGCCGGTGGTGTCAAGGTGATACGCTGGATTGTTCTTTCAAAGCTGGCGCACAACGAGATTCTGAAGCTGCTGCATCCGAGGGGTGTTTTCGCATTGAGGATTGACAGGCAGCCACGTCGGAACGAGATTGGGGTGACGGTCACGGCCTTCTTCTTCTTGTATCTGATTTTGGTTCTCGCGACCACCCTTGTCGCATGTATTTTTGGGGTGGACATACTGACTTCATTCACCGGGGCGATAAGCATGATAGGAAACGTGGGTCCAGCGTTCGGCAAGCTTGGTCCTTCCTGCAACTACGGATGGCTTCCCGATGCCGTAAAATGGCTCTACTCATTTGCCATGCTCGCAGGCCGCCTTGAGTTTTTCACAATGATGGTATTCTTCTCACCGTCGTTCTGGAAAAAATAGTATGGAAGAAAACAAAGACGCAAAATACCATCTCGAAGATTGCTTGGAAAACGGACACCATATCCGATATTGGGCCAACGAGTCAGGAGAAAAAATCTCTGATGCCTATGAATCATACAAAATCTCGCAGGAAGAAAGCAGACTGAGGAATGCCTGTCGCAAGGATTTTTTGTCGGCGGTAGCTGGAATGTTCGGAACCGTATTCACAAATACCAAGAATGGATTCAAAGCAAGATTTTCGAAAAATACCGCCAACAAAATATCTTCTGACAAAGCCATAACAAAGTCGGTTGTAAATGGATTTTCAGTAGAAAACCATTTTGAGGCGGCCAAAAATATTAAAAACATTTTCGAGAACTCCGATTTTATAGGATCCTTTCCCGACAGAAAAAATGATCCAAACGTACTTGCTGTACATAGATTTCAAAAGGACATTGAATTTTCAGATGGAAAAGAAGGTGTTGTTTCCTTGATGCTGAAAGAAGTGAAGCAAAACGGTATGCGGGTTTATACGCTGGAACTCATGGTAAATAAATATCCCCTACAAAAGCAGGGGATTTAAGAGCCGCGGCTTTTTCAAGCGAAACAACTGCATAGAAATGCAGCCCACGAACTAAATAAATAATATCACATCATATAAAAAAGTCAATGCAATTTCTTTATATAAAAAATTATGTCCGACTTTTTTCTACCGTTTGCCACTGGCGCGTGGGTTTTTAGCGACAAAAGACCTGAGCAGTGCCCCGGAAGGGATTTCGCTGGACGTGTAGATTACGGCAGGATGACCGTCGCAGCACCATCTGTAGATTTCTCCCGTGTTCGGATTTACAAGGACGTAATCATCCTTTTTGATTTCCGCATGGGAGATGTCTGGGGTGACAAGTTCCAGTTTTGTGTCCCCGTCAATCATGTTCATGGCTTTCAGGGGATACATTTTCCATCCATCTTTTTTCGCCACGCCCGGAAGATATCTGTCGGGGAGACTTTTCACACGCTGGTCGTATGCCGCTTTCGCCTGGGGAACAAGGGACTCATATTCCTCGGCACGGCGTTTTTCAAGTGCGGAACCCTTTTCCAAAATCTTTTCCATATCCAGTTCAGAAATGGCCGCGCCAATCTCCGCGCACAAGTCCCATGTGCTTTCGCTCGCACCGGACACAGTAACGTCGGCATCCGTCCTGCTGAAATAGAATCCAGTCGCATACGGCCTGTGGCTTACCTTGTAAAGCTCCTCGACAAAGGGTCCAGCCTCCGCGTCGGATATTTTTCCGTCAAGCGCGTCCAGTGCCTTTCTGTATGCCCGGGTAATCATCGCCACATAGTAGACGCTCTTCATGCGGCCCTCAATCTTCAGTGAATCGACACCGGCCTTTTTCAGCTCCGCAAGATGGTCAATCATGCAGAGGTCCTTCGATGAAAGCACCGCGGTAAAATTCTCTCCCTCGTACACAGGAAAATATTCGTCCGGCCTTTTGTGTTCCCGCAAAACAAGTTCCCCGCTCTGGGCAATGGACTTGGCCACAGGGGAATACGGACCGGAATCAGCATTGGAACCGGGAAGCATGACATCGTAATCCCAGCGGCATGTGTGCGAACAGAAACCCTCCTGCGCCGAACGTCCATTCAGGTAAGCGCTCATAAGACAGCGGCCAGCGTATGCAATGCACATGGCTCCGTGGACGAAGCACTCAATCTCCATGTCCGGGACGGCATCCTTGATTTCCGCAATCTCCTTTAGCGATGCCTCACGACCCATGACCACACGGCTGAAACCAAGGGACCTGTACATCTTGACGGCCTCACGGTTCATGCAGCTTGCCTGTGTCGAAAGATGGAGCTGGGCATCTGGAAAGTTTTTCTGGAGGATTGGAACTATGCCAAGGTCCTGCACAATGAAAGCGTCTATCGGATATTCTTTGAAATATGGGAGGTCGGACATAAGCCTGTCGATTTCCGAATTGTGGAAGCTGATGTTCAGCGCGCAATGCAGACGGCGACCGGGATACTGCTCCTTCAGTTTGCGGACACGCAGAAACTCGTCGGCGTAGAAATTGTCCGCCTTTACCCTGAGAGAAAAATTTTTCAGCCCGATATATGCGGCATCGGCACCATAGGCGTAGCAGTATCTCAGCTTGTCAACGTTTCCAGCCGGAGAAAGAAGCTCCATGTCACTCCCCTTTTTTCAGGACTCGACCTGAAATATATTGTTCCTGCGGATTATCCTCTGTCTTTCCTCAATCTCTTCGGCAGACTCACCCTCCCTTTTGCTGATGAAGTCACCGACCCTGTTGACCGCAAGATGTGAGTCCGGCAAAAATTCGTCCGCCATCTGGAACATGTACATCATGCCCGGCCAAAGGTCCATGGTACACTCGACATCAACCTGCGAGAGTATGTTTTTCAGTTCTATGGCCTGCCTTACAAGAATCTCGTCCTGGCCCATCTGGATGTACACCGGCGGGAAAGCCTCAAAATCTTCAACCGGGGCCTTCAGCGGAGAGACCAGCGGATTTGAAATGTTTGCGGCGTACGTGTATTTGTCAACGGCAGCATGGAGGGCCTCACCGCTCATAACACCGTCGCTCACTTTTTTTCCTGCGGCCACAAGAGGATTGTCCGAACTCATATCAAGCCACGGGGAAAACAGGACAAGATTCTGTATGTTGGACCTGTACTTTTTGTTGATTTTAAAAATCAATGCCATGGCAAGGCTCGCACCGCTTCCGTCAGCAGCAATTATTATGTGCCCCGACGAATTCGACTTGCTGAGACCCGATGCCGCAATCTCAAGGTTCCTGGCCACATTTTCCTCTTCATAGACCGAGCGGAACACGTTGACCAAATCATCAATCGACGCGGGAAAAGGATATGTCGGAGGAAGACGGAATTCGGGAACAATGATTCTGCATGACGACGCATGTGCAAAGGACGAGCAGAAATTTCTGTATGCCGCGCACGAGCCACCGACAAAGGACCCGCCGTGTATGTAGATTATGACCCTCTTTGACGAGTAGACCAGAGGCGAAATCACGTCGCACTTTATTCCGCCATACTCACGCGAAACGCACTCTACATTGTTTGGAAGAAACACCGTCGAAAATGTCCTGTCAAAATTGGAACGGAAATGCTCCGGCTCCTGTCTTGCCGAGAAAACCATTTCCCTAAGTTTCTTTACTGCCGATTTTTTATCCGCCTTCATAAAATCACCCTAATTAAACCTGTCCGGAAACTTCAGTTTCAGATTCTTTTTTCTTCTTTATCGTTCCATAATAGCAAATATGTTTTTTTTATGCTATAATTATATTCACAAAAACGCAATCACAAAAAAACGGACCCATCCAAACGGAGGAACTACTGATGCCAATAAAAATAGATGAAAATCTCCCAGCCAGATCGGTGCTTGAAAAGGAAAACATATTCGTTATGACCGAGGGAAGGGCATCCACACAGGAAATCCGTCCGCTCGACATAGCCATAATCAACCTGATGCCGACGAAGATTGCGACCGAGACCCAGCTTCTCAGGCTGCTTGGAAACACTCCGCTCCAGATAAACATCCACCTTGTGCAGATGGAAACCCACGTCTCAAAGAACACAAGCATGGACCATCTTTCGCGCTTCTACATTCCGTCCAGCGAGATTTTCAAAAACAAGTACGACGGCATGATTATCACAGGAGCGCCGGTGGAGCAGATGCCGTTCGAGGATGTGGACTACTGGCCGGACCTTTGCAGGATAATGGACTACGCAAAAAACAATGTCTACTCCACCCTGTACATCTGCTGGGGTGCGATGGCAGGACTCTACCACCACTATGGAATCCCGAAGTACTCCGTGTCAAAAAAGTTTTCGGGAATCTACAAGAGCACGCTGGTTGACCCATCCGAACCTCTGCTCAGGGGATTCGACGACTATTTTCCGGTCCCGACATCCCGCTACACGCTAATAAAGACGGAGGACATCCTCAAGACAAGGAACCTGAAGCTTTTGGCCATGAACGAAGAGACCGGGCTGACAATCGCCAAGTCCACCGACAACCGCTCAATCTTTATGACAGGGCATCTTGAGTACGACTCAGACACCCTTGAAAACGAGTACCGCCGCGACCTTGACAGGGGGATTGAGATTCAGATTCCCAAAAACTATTTCCCGGACGACAATCCACGGAACAAGGCCCCGTCCACATGGAGAAGTACGGCCCACCTTTTCTACTCCAACTGGCTGAACTACTATGTCTACCAGGAGACCCCCTTCAATCTGGAGGACCTTGGAAAAATGGAGTCGCTTGACTGCAGCAGCCTCTAAAAAATGTGGCTGAAAAGACTGATTTTGCAACGAAAATTTACGGAAACAGGAGACATATATATGGAAAAGAAAAAGATTATTTTTATCGCCGCTGTCCTGGTGGCAATGACGGTACTCTCATCGTGCGGGAAAAAGAACAGCATTGACGGGAAATGGAAATTCGACGACGGCTCCACAATCAGGTTCAACACAAAAAACGGAACCTACGTAGCAAAGGGGGACTCAAATTCCACCGAGGGAGACTTTGAGCTTATGAAGTGCGGAACCCTGACAACGATTGGGACCAACGAAGTGCCCGAGGATTACAGAATCAGCCTCACGGATTCGGGATTCGACATAGATTTCCGGGGCGCGTACATTCCGTTCAAGGGAAAAAAGGTCACGGAGATTGGAGAGCTGAACGGAAAATACAGCGGAAAGCTTGGCGAAAACAACATAATCTTCAGCTTCACAAAAAAAACATCCACCCTGGAGGTCGGAATAGACACGGGGGATGGAATCAAGAGCGAAAAATTTTCGTACTCGATTGCGGCGGAGGACAGAATCTACTTCACAAGCGGAATGTATGCAACCGGGGACTCCTATCTGATTGAGTACATCGGTCCAAAGCAGATAAGCATAGACGGAAGCCTGCTCACAAAATAGAATGTGCCAGATTTCAAACATTTTCAATTATTTTCGTACAAATGCAGGATTTTTTGCGCAAACCTATTGCCTAAACGCTTTAAAACAATTAAACTACCTCAACTTTTAACTAGTAAGCATGACAGTTTGCGCCCGCCTGTGGAATAATCTGGTAAAACATGGCAACCTTTGAAAAATCACTGAAAAGGGCTTTCGGGAGATTCTAGCACCTGTTGATTTTGGGGACTAATACGGGATGTCTCCATCTGGGGGACCGGGGATTACAAAGATTCCCTTGCGCGGGTAGAGCTGCTACATGTGGCGCAGAGAGTGCGCAAGGGATGAAAATGGAAGAAACAATTTCTCAGAACGAAGAGGCACAGGATAACTCTGTCCTCGCAGGTGTGGATGCCGGTTTGACTGAAAACGAGGGCCAGGCAGTTGTAGATTCAGAAGTTCTTGAAGGCGAAACAAAAACAGAAGAGCCAAAGGAAGAGGCTCCAGTTTCCGATGAAGCGGAGACGGACGAGGAAGAAGCCGAAGCAGAGACTGATTCAGACGAAATCTCATTCGCGGACCTTGGTCTTGATGATGCAGTCCTGGCCGCAATTGAAAAAAAGGGATTCGTACATCCTTCCCCAATCCAGGTCCTGGCGATTCCAAGACTTTTGAACGGCGAGGCAAACGTAATAGCCCGCGCAAGAACCGGTACAGGAAAGACCGCCGCATTTGGCCTTCCACTTGTGCAGAGACTCAACGAGGACAAGGGACATGTACGCGCAATCATACTTGAGCCTACACGCGAACTTGCAATGCAGACACAGACGGAGATGTCCTCATTCTCCACAGGAAAATTCCCAAGAACATGCGTCGTTTACGGTGGAGCATCCTACAACGACCAGATTCGCTCGCTCCGCCGTGGAGTTGAGATTGTCGTTGGAACCCCGGGACGTGTGCAGGACCTCATAGACAGGGGCGCCCTAGACATCAGCAAGATTGAATACTTCATCCTTGACGAGGGTGACGAGATGCTGGACATGGGTTTCGTTGACGACATTGAGGAAATCTTCTCATGCGCAAACCCGGAATGCCGTGTGCTTTTGTTCAGCGCGACAGTTCCTGCTCCAATTCTCCGCATAGCCTCTCAGTTCATGGGCGACTATGAGATTGTCGAGGAGGAAGGTCACGAGGAGGAGCCACTTCTGATTGACCAGAAATACTGGGTAGTCCGCGAGGGTGAAAAACTTGAGGCCCTTGTCCGCCTTATTGACATCTCACCGGATTTCTTTGGACTTGTGTTCGTCCAGAAAAAATCAGACGCAGACTATATCTGCAAGGCCCTTGATGAAAAGGGATACCAGGTTGCCGCACTCCATGGAGACATTCCACAGAGCCAGCGCGAAAAGATTCTGGCCCGCTTCCGCTCAAAGAAGACAAGGGTCCTTGTTGCTACGGATGTTGCCGCACGTGGAATTGACATCGAGGGACTCACACATGTAGTGAACTACGAGCTTCCGTTCGATGGTCCAACCTATGTCCACCGCATCGGTCGTACAGGTCGCGCAGGTGCTGCCGGTATGGCGGTAACTCTTGTGCGCCCGGAGGAGACACGCAGAAAGCTCGGATTCCTGAAGAGCGCGGTCAAGCGTTCGGCAAAGGGCGAAATGGTCGAGGGAGACATTCCTTCAATCGACGAGGTTATAGAGGCAAAGAAGACCAGACTTTTTGACCAGATTAAAGAAAAGCTGGGCCTCAACAATGCCGTGGAAAATGAAAGCGGCGACGAAAATGTGGAGCCGCAGCTTGATTCAGAGAACATGGACGAAGCATCAGACGAAATCCAGAAGCCGGTTCCACATCTCCGCAAAGGGGACCCGATGTTCGACACTCTTGCCGATGAGCTTTGCGAGGGACAGGAGCCAAGGGAGGTTGTCGCTTCCCTTCTGGCCATGACCTACGGAAAGGAGCTTGCACGCAACCGCTATGGAAAAATCAATTCCGTCGGTGGAAAGCGCGAGCGCGACAGGGATGGACGTTCAAGGGACAGGGACGATTCCCCAAGGGGAATGGGAGAAAACCAGACCCGCCTCTATGTCCAGATGGGTTGGTTCGATGGCTACAGTCCAAGGGCAATCGCCGAATACTTCTCCGACCTTCTCCATATTCGCGGAAAGGATGTTGACGCAATCGACATGGCCGACAAATTCTGTCTGCTGAGCCTGCCAAAGGATGCAGCCGAGAGGGCGCTTGAAATGTCAAAGCAGGACGAGACAATCCCGCACATGCACGTTGACACCAGGGGTCCATCGGAATCTGAAGGTGGACGTGGCAGAGGACGTGGAGGCCGCCGCGGTGGACGTGACAGAGGTTTCGGACGCGACCGTGGATTTGGAAGGGACCGCGACTTTGGCGACAGGGACAGAGGTTTCGGACGTGACCATGACTTTGGTGGAGACCGTTTTGGTGGACACGGAAGGGACAGGGGAAGAAGCTCCAGACCGAACTTCCACACCCCCACCCAGCGCAATTCAAGGGCATCCATCTACAGAAGGTCAAGGGACGAGGAGTTTTAATCCACCGGACCCCAACCAATAGCTAAAATACAGGCCATGGGAGCAAATGTTCCTGTGGCTTTTTTATTTGATTTGAAGCACAAAAAACCTGTAACCACCGTGCCGGATAGAAAATTTAAGCAATATGGAGGCCGGAATGAAAAAAGATATTGCCATCCTGATTGCAGCTCTTACGTTGGCCGGATGCAGAAACACACGTGGCGCGGAGCCAAACGAAAATGCCGTCGAGGGAAAAACTTTTGTCTACGAGAAGGAAGGATTCGGAGGAAACTTCACAATCTCCTTTATGGACGGAGAGTTCTGGTACTACGAGGGGATGTTCAGCAGCTACATAGGGCACGGGAGATTCAAAATCGACGGAAATGTTCTCACCATGGTTGACGGGGACGACATCAACATGGACAGAAGCGGCGGCTTCACAAACAGATTCTCAATCGACGGGAAAAGGCTTGTCTGGCAGGAAAATGGCTCGACAAACTTTCTTTACATGAAAATCAGCGACGGGGACTGCTTTCTGGAGACGGAACGCAAGCAAGAATGGTACATACCGAGGAACGGCGAGTGAGGCACTGAAATACCACACCCTCCGTACGAATAAAACAAGAATCCAGGGCATACTGTTTTGCCGGGCGGGCATAAAAAAACCACCTCCAAATGGAAGTGGAATATCCACGGTCCCTACGGGAGTTGAACCCATCTTTAAAGATTGAGAATCTTTCGTCCTAGCCGATAGACGAAGGGACCATCTATTCCCCAAGGAGGATTCGAACCCCCACAGTCAGAACCAGAATCTGAAGTGCTACCATTACACAATCGGGGAATGCAATGTAGGTTAATAGTATAATTTTTCTGGATTAGTGTCAATAGGAACCAGCAAATTTTTTAATTTTTTTTCAAAATTTTTGGCAAAAAATTTGGGCCACCTTTTTCAAGGCAGCCCATAAAACCGATGTGATTAGACCAAACGGCCTCAATCATTTATCACCAGGCATCGTCCATGTCGTCTGGATCGCGGTTCTCAACATCGTACAGGTCTGTAACGGCGCGGAGGTCGTCCATGTAGATGTAGTATGAACCCTGTGCGTCCATTGGGCTGCAATCCACGCGGAATCCAACAATACGGAGTCCTGGCTTGTTTCCATAGTAGACGCTTGACTGGATGATTCCATGCTCTCCATCTGGTGACGGAGGGATGGCTGTTGTAATCTTCTTCCATCCGGAGAACTCAAGGTTGCCCATCCAGATTTCAAAGTTGTTTCCATTGTAGTCCTGCACCAAAAGCCACAGGTCGTGAGGCATGTTGCGTCCGCAGACCCACACTGATACAGTCTTTGTGATTCCCTCAATTGCGATTGGGCGTGCAGCCTTGATGAAGAAAGAGTTCACTCCACGGCGGAAGAATTCAACCTTGGCACCAAATACCTTGGTATCCTCCATTTCCTGGTTGCCGGCATCCTCAAGAGGCTCCTTTGCAGCAGGACCACCATCAAAAAGACGGCCAGACATAACACCGTAGTCCGGGGAAATATGTACCGTCCATGAACCCTCGCGCTCAAAGCGGTCAACGCTGACTTCACGGAGGGCCTGGCGAGCGCTGTCGTTTCCGATGTTTGAAGCATCAGGATCTGAAAGGCTCTGTGCAAACGCACCGGCAGCAACAACTGCGAGTGCCATAATAGCTACGCTTAATTTTTTCATTTTGTACCGCCTCTCTTCTTATTATTCTTTGTCACCGAAATCCGCGTCCTTCAGGTCATAGCCGTCATAGACGTTGGACAGGGTGTTGGTTGTATACTTCAACTGGTCGAAATAGATTACATAATCATCGACAGCCTCGCTTGTGTCCGTGCGGACTCTGAATCCAACGAACGTCAGGTTTGGACGACCCGAGCGGAGACGTGAGTGCTGGCGGATGTATGTTGGAACATTGATTACAATGTTTCTCCATCCCTGGAACATCAGGCTTCCCGCAGGAAGAACATGGACACGTCCATCTGCATCGCGAATAAGGACTTCCAGTCTGTAGTTGTAGTTGGCTCCCCAAACCCAGAAATCAACCTGGGTAACAGTGCCTACGAATGGAATCTCATATTCCTTTCCTTCCGAATCCTGTGGATAAACTTCGAACCAGTTGTCTCCCTTGCGGTCGAATGCAACCTTTGAACCCAAGACCTGAGCTGTCGGGTCTGAATCCTTGTGATATGGACGAAGAGAATTTGGAATTCCCTCAAAAGACTTTACGATGGGATAGCCCTCAGCAACAAAGCGGCTGGCACGAACACCCCAAGTCCAATCCATCTCATCCGGTGTATCGAAGTTATCGATAACGATTGTCTCTACGGCCTTCGCACTTGGCTGTGCTACTGCTGGGATGCAGAATGCGAGCGCAAGAACAAGGCTTCCTAAAATGACTACGCCTTTTTTCATTCAATTCTCCTTGAATTGTAAATTTCCTTTTACATGGAACCGTTTGACTTTTTATCGGCAAAAATTCGCAAAATCTTTAGCGTCAATTCACGGACCTACGGAACGCGGCAAAATCAACACCTCCAGACCGCCCCTCAAAAAATGTCCACAGCTCACATATATTAAACCATTATATTTGTCTGCACACCATTTGTCAAACAAAAATTATATCGAGGGTGCCTCCAAAAATCATTGAAAATGCGTTGAAAATGAGTTTTTATAGATTGCCTTGACAAAATCCAATCTTACATTTAATCTCTAGTGGCAGTTTGTGGCCGGGGACTTTTCCGTGCTAAAATTTAAAAGGAGCTTTCGATGTTCGATGACGATGATATTCTGGATCTAGAGGCGGCTGGTTTTCCTATTGACGATGACTATGATGACTACCAGGATGACATGGACGAGTCAGAAGAGGACGACTTTGAGGAAGACGACTACGACGAGTTCGAGGATGAATTCCCGGAGGATGATGACGACTACGACGAGCCTTTCGATGACCAGGAGATTGAGGACGGATACGACAACCGCCGGCGCAACTTTGAGGATGACATCTACGGCGACCCATCGGACACGGACGACGAATACGACAACATTGATGACGACGACTTCTAGTTGAGCGTCACAAGATAAAATCCAAAACACTGGGGACCGGATGGTTCATTCAAGGACTTTCCCAGCCCCCGGTGGACATCTATTCTGCGGAAGGAGCCTTCAGAACCCTGCCCGCGTGCCAAAGTTTTTCAAGCTCATAAAAATCTCGCGCGTCCCTTGTCATAAGGTGGACAACTATGGAGCCAAGGTCAATCAGGTTCCAGTCATCGCCGTTCTGTCCCTTGCGCACGGTCTTTCTGATTTCAAGTCCATTTTTCGCTATGTATTCCTTGACGGTTCTGTAAAGACCCTGCCAGTGGGGTCCGCTTGTCACGGTGACAATCACAAAATAATCCGCCCAGCTGTTCAGCCCGGACACATCAAGGACGGCAACATCCTCACCCTTGCCTTCCTCCATCAGTTTGGCAATCTCCATCGCCTTGATTTCATCTGTCTTTTCGTTGTTTTCCATTTCTTTCATTTTCCTTGAATCTCTGTATTACTCCACCGAATCTACTCGGCGGACTCACCTGCATTTTCACCCTGGCCCTGGGTCTCCGGGTTCACATATCCGCCCCTTACGTAGCGTCCATCCCAGTCGCGGCCAAGGATTATAGTGAAATCAGCCCCCGACTCATCCTTTGACGGCCTGTGCTCTATGTTCTTGCAGGTTATGAAGTTTGCAAGCATGTTCAGCGCGTCCGATGTTGGAGACTGCATGTGGTTTATTATGACTGTATGCTCGTAGTCACTTTTGTCAGCGTCGCCCGCAGGAAGCACGTCGTAGTTTCCAAGTCCCTTGAGAAGGAAGGTGGCGTTCGTTGCGGCTCCCTTTGTGACAGTTCCGTTCTGGACCTGGAGCACATATCTGTACGTGGTGTTTCCCTCGTTTATGAGGTTGTCGCTTGCGGTCTTTACAATGTCCTTTATCAGCTGCCCCTCGAAAAGCGGGAACAGGAGCGTCTGTCCGGACGGAAGTGTACGCAAACTTCCCTGAAGTCCCTGTGGAGCAAGCCGGTCGGTCTCCGCGTCTATGTTCGTGATGAAGTCCAGCAGCTTGTGCAGCACACGGTCCGTGACGTTGGTCTTGAACTTTCCGGAGTACAATGGAAAATTCTTTTTCTCCAGAATGACGGAACGTTTTTCATGCAGGGCCGAAAGCATGGCAACCATAGCGGTCTGCCTTCGGTTCTCAACATCGCTGTCGTCCTCGTCGCTAAGCCTGTACTCTATGTAGGTCTGGATCTTGTCGCCATCGAGGGTAACAAATCCTGACGGAAGAAGCCATCTGGACGGAAGAAGCCATTTTACCACAGGCTCCCCGCCGGCATCGGTTTCGGAATCAGCGTCGGTTGAATTTTCCCCAGACTCACCGTCGGTCCCGTCCTTTTTTATGTCAACCGGGGAATCAAGGAAAAGCTTCATTCCACCAAGAAGGTCAGTCAGAAGTCCAAAATCGTCCAGGCTTATCTCGATGTTGAACGGGATGGACAGCTTCAGGAGTTTTCCAATCTCATTGTTGTACGCATCTATTCCCTGCTCCCTGTATACAGCGTCGATACGGTCGGTACGTCCCTTGTCGCTTCCCGGGGTGAGGCTCCTGTAGATGTCGCCGGTGTTTCCCGGTATGCTGAACAGCGCACCCTTCTTTGATACCGGATAGTAAAGAAGAACATCGGTCGCCAGCGCGTTATTGTTTCCGTCGTTCAGGACGAACAGCGTCGCAATGATTTCGTTCTCCTTGAGACTGTCCGAAGAGGAATCGGAGTTCAGGGAAACAACTATAAAGACAACCGCCGCCACAATCACAGCCAGAATCAGGGCAAGAAAGACGACACCTTTTTTATTGCTCGAAGCATTCATATCAACCACCCGCTCTTCATGGGACCCAAACAGCGGCCCCAAATTTATTTTAAATTAACATCTGCCCAGAGACTTTTCAAGGCTCTCCCTGAACCTGAAACTTGACGGGGCAATCTCCTTTCCGCGTTTTCTGAGGTAGTCCATGTTCTCCTCAACCACGCAAAGAACCAGCTCGTCCAGACTCATTGAAAAAAGCCTGTCCAGATATTCCTCGGAGGACTGGGGCCGTCCAGGTTCTATCTTGTCGGCGGCAAAAACAATCTTCGCCAGCGGGCAGATATCCGGACCACCAAGAGTGTGCATCGCGACGGCCTGAATAATGTCCACGTCGTCCACACCGAAATCCCTTTGCAGCTTGACAGCGGCGGCTCTACCGTGCAAAAGGGCCGGCTTCTTTTTTTCCACGCCTGTAATCTCCATGCCGTCATGTCCGGCCAGAGAAACAAGCGTAGCATCGTCCAGGTCCTTGCACATATCGTGGGCCATTCCCGCAAAATACCCTTTGTCCGGGTCCTGTCCGTAGATTTCGCACATCCTTTTTGCGGTCTCCGCGACCCTCAGCGAATGTTGGAACCGCTCGGGCTTTTCCGCCGCAAGTGAATATTTTCTGACACGCTCAAAAGTCTCTTTGCTTATCGTTTCCATAAATATTTCTACCAATAATATACTTGAAAACTTTTTCTGGCACAAGATACTTGAAGGACCTTCCGGACGAGACCCTATCCCTTATGTCAGTCGAGCTGACCACAAGCTCCGGATTCATTATTGAAAGCGCGCCATCGAAAAGGGAATCCGACTTTACATCAAAGACCGTCCTTCCCTCGCCGTCAACAGTGGAATGGACCACCGAAGCGTAGCCCCCCTTGTCCACGTTCGCATGGCTGGAATCCGTTTTCCCGGAACCACCCTGGGGCCTTTTGGCAAGAATCAGCTGGCATCTTTTTGAAAGCTCCACCGCCCTGTGCCAAAGATGGAAGCCCGGAATCAGGTCGTCCCCGATTATGAGACCGATTTTTCCTTCAAGACAGTCCGAATATTTTTCCTCCAGGAAAGATATTGTGTCGAATGTGTACGAAGTTCCTCCACGGTCAATCTCGCATGAATCCACGACAAAGCGCCCGTCATCCTCGCACGCAAGATTCGCCATCTCCAGCCGCGCAGCCGCACCCGCATCGCATGAAAAAGTTTTGTGGGGCGGAATGAACGTCGGAACAAAAACAATCCTGTCATAGCCAAGCGCACAGCACACCTCGTCCGCCAGAGCCAGATGCCCTATGTGGATTGGATTGAAGCTGCCACCAAGAACCGCAATTTTCATCCGGCAGCCCCGCCTCAGCCTTCCATGCCCGGATACTGCTCTTCCATGGACTCGTCAACCGAACGCTGCGACAGAAAGCTGCTTGTCTTTTTTCTGGAACCACCGCTCCCACTTTCGGAACCGCCGTCAGGATTTTTCGCCTCCTCCATCTTTTTGACAAGGGAAACTATGGCCTCCTTCACGCTCCTGATGTTCGTCCTTGCAAGCATCGAGACCGGTATGACAGTTATGGAAGGGTCCTCCGACCTGATTTTTTTTGCGACCTCCAGAGCACGGTCCATCGCACCGTCAACGTCAACCTTGTTGCTCAGAACAATGCGCGGCTTTTCCAGAAGGTTTCCGCCAAACTGGTCCAGCTCCTTCAGAAGCATTCCGTATGCGTCAAGATAGTTGTCGTCCGAGCAGTCAATCATAAACACAAGACATGCCGTGCGGGAAATGTGCTTAAGGAACCTGATTCCCAGTCCCGCGCCATCGGACGCTCCCTCTATGATTCCGGGAATGTCCGCTATGATTATGTCTGTGTCCTTGTCAACATTCAGCACACCAAGATTCGGAATCTTTGTCGTGAATGGATACGGGGCAATCTTTGGACGCGCGTTGGTGAACAAATCCAGAAGGCTGGACTTTCCCGCGTTCGGAAAACCGACAAGACCGACATCCGCCATTATGGAAATCTCGACCCTCAGTACCCTCTGCTCACCCGGCTTTCCTGGATGCGCATAACGTGGGGCCTGGTTGGTGCTTGACTTGAAGTGGACATTTCCCCATCCACCTTTTCCGCCCTGGAGAAAAACAAGACGCTCGTCCTCGCTCTCCGTGGTGAAATCATGGATCAGCTCCCCTGTCTCGGCATCACGGATTGTGGTTCCCGGTGGAACTGGAATAACGACATCCTCGCCATCCTTTCCATGCCGGTTCCATCCCTGCCCGTCGCCACCGTTCTTCGCCTTGAAGATTGGATGAAAACGCAGGTGCGCCAGAGCACGTAGATTTCTCCTGACACAGAAGACAACATCGCCGCCACGACCACCGTCGCCGCCATTTGGTCCACCGTCGGGAATATATTTTTCACGGCGGAATGAAATGCAACCGTTTCCGCCCTTACCGGAGACAACCGTTATGGTAGCCTCGTCTGCAAACTGAATCATAAATTTTTCCTAAAAAAAATACCCAGCATGAAAAACACGCCGGGCATCTAGTCAAAAACTGCGTAGAAAAATCACGCCATGCAGAACAAAAGTCTTGGCCGCCCCGAAAATCAGTCCCGGAGCGGACATTATGAAAACTTAGTTCTGGGCGGCTTCCGCTGCAACAGGCTCGATGGAAACAATCTTGCGGTTCTTGCGTTCACCGAAGACAACCTTTCCTTCCTCGACTGCATACAGAGTATCGTCTCCACCCTTCTTCACGTTGTCTCCCGGATGGATACGTGTTCCGCGCTGTCTGACAATGATGGTTCCGGCCTTTACCAATTCTCCACCATATCTTTTAACTCCCAAGCTTTTCGGGTTTGAATCGCGTCCATTTTTTGCGCCGCTACCGCCTTTACTACGTCCCATTTTAATCCTCCGCTGGAAAATCCAGTCTAATTTTATAAAAAATAATGGTTAGATTGCTACCCCAACCTTTCAGTCAGCCGCACCAAATCCGGATATTCTTCGGACAGGCTTTGAATCCCGGTCCCTATGAAATCGGCGGCGCACCTGAGTCTTTCCACCGAAGCCCCGTTTCCGGCCACGACATCCGAATCCAGATTGTTGACCGAAAATGAAAGGAAGCCCCGTCTGGACGAATCTACCGACAAATCGATTCCCTCTATTGATTCCAGAACCTGAACTGCCGTCCTGAGTAGAAGCGTCTCGGCGGCACAAACAATGTCCTTTCCTCTGGGGGCAAAACCCGCATGACCCTCGGCGGTACAGCTCTTGAAACAACCGTCCACGCCACGGATTAAAAGAACCGATGTCATCGACCGACAGTCACCGACTTAGATTGCGATATCCTTCACAACAACGTCAGTGTACTGCTCGCGGTGTCCAATCAGACGGTGGTAGTCCTTCTTGCTCTTGTACTTCAGAACAAGGACCTTTGAATCCTTGAATGTGTTTCCGACCTCGACTGTCACCTTTGCGCCCTGGACATAAGGAGTTCCAACTGTCACCTTGTCACCGTCGCTGACCAGAAGAACCTTGTCAAGTGTGATGGTGTCGCCTGGCTTTGCTTCTTTGGCTTCGTCAATTCTGTCAACAGTGAGAACGGCATCTTTTTCTGCCTTGTACTGATTGCCCTTATACTCAACAATTGCGTACATCTTAAACCTCTTAAATTTGTTAAAAAATACATTGCCATAAGGAGTAACGGGTTCCTTACAAGCCAACGCCCCGAACATACGAACGGAAAGCGTATAGTATATTACCAGATTCCACACCGCTTGGTCAATACTTTAGAACAAAATCCGAGGCAATTTCTAACACCAACCCATATTTTGGGAGGGGAAAGCCTTCCCCTCGCTCCAAACCTACGGTTTTCCGCTACCCCTTCTCCTAGGGGCAGGCCCCTAAAACCCCGGACACATCAAAAAAGGGAGGAATTCAATCCCACTCAAATTTTAATGAACAACCGAGCGTCATGGACATAAGCGGCATAGGATAGGATTCCACGGCCTCATAATCCTGGAACAAAATGTTTTCAAGCTTCAGATACGGCGTTGCAACTTTGAATCCCTTGAAAGACGCGGAGGCATTCAGAAGGACATAAGGCTTCATGTATGCCGCGTTCAGATTTGAAATATAGCGCAGGCCGGTATAGTTTGCATCGACGCTCATGTTCCACAAATCAAAGTTCAGGTCAAAAATCAGGGAGGCTACAAAGTCCGGTGTCCACATGATTCTTTTTCCGTAAGTCAAACTGTTGTTTTTGTCCAAAAGCATTGTGTGCAGAAACTCGCAGTTGAACTTGATTGTGAGTATGTCGTTGAAAAAAGATTTTTCAAAATCAAAATCAAAACCGACATAAAAAGCCGACGCAACATTTTCAGGCCGCCATGAGCCGCTTATGGAAGACCACTGGATTTTGTTTCTATAATAATTCGTAAAGACCGAAACGGAAAAAGGGAGAAAATCCAAAAACGAATTGAATCCTATTTCACCGCCCCATCCGTCTTCGGGAAGCAAATCTGGATTTCCGTTTGCATAGGAGCTTGACCAATAAAGGTCGTCCATGTTCGGGAACTGAATCATCCTGTAGGCATTTATGTTGAATTCGCCGAAGCTGAATTTTTTGTTCACGCCGATTTTTGGAACGAACGCAAAATTTTTCCCCTGAAATTTAAATGCCAGCGGAACCGTGAGCGACCAGTCGGAATCAAAAAAAAGTTTTGAATTTGATTTTAGCGTAAACGTAAACTGATTGTGCTTTCCGTCGTCCGTTGAATCAAGAAAAACTCCGTCAAAGCTGAACCCGGCATCCTGATTGAAAAACGAATTTCCGAAATAAGAAAAATATGCGGCATAGGCCAGGCTGTTTATGTAGTGCGCCGAATGTTCCGTGTTTGAATCAAGAAAACGGATGTTCGTAATGTACGCAAGATTGTTTTCCCATGAAAAAATGTCGTTCACGTTTGGATTCGACACATTCAAAATAAGTCGGTTGTCGTAATCTTTTTGGAGCGAGCTGTCCAAAGAAGTTTCCGTCCCCGGGCAGTTTTTGTTACCGGCGTAGAGGCTGTCGCTTGCAGAAAGCTTTATTCCGTTTTCAAAAAAATGCGAAACAGAAATTGATGCCGATGAATCCCACACGGAAGAATTTTCTCTTTGCGCGATTTCGTCTTTATAATCTTTGTAGAGATAGAGATTTTTTGCAAGTCCCAAACCGGCAGCGGCAGAAAAAAAAGTTTTTGAATCAATTATTGGGGAAGAAAAATTTAAGGTCTGACGGAAAGTGTCAATCGGAAAATTTTTATTGAAATAAGTTTTTACGCTCGTGTCCGAAGAAAGCTCTTTTTTGTCGCCTGATTTTTTCATGGTGATGTAGACAGTGCCTCCCACAGAACCTTCGTCGCTCACACCTTCCGTAAACCCGCCCTTTACTATTTCGATTTTTTCAATCTGGTTCATATTTATAGAAGAAAAATCAAAAGTACCGTACTGGGGATTGTTCACGCAGATTCCGTCAATCACGACGCGGACTGTCTCATCGGTAAATCCACGGACGGACGGCTTTGACTCAAGACCGTAGGAACCGTAGCTTAAAATCTGCACGCCCTTACGCTGCAAAAAATTCGTAAGGTTTTCGGCATGGGCATTTTCAATTTCCTCTTCACCGATTTCAAGACGTTGCTCCACAACGGTTTTCCCGGCACGTTCCGTCCACTGCTCGATTACTGCTTCATCGGTAATAACGGCTCCGTCCTGTGCGTGGGAATAAAACATGGAAGCAAAAAGGAAAAGAACGAGAGAGAAGGTTTTAATTTTTCTTTGCATGGTGTCCCCAAAAAAAGACCGCCCGAAAATGAGCGGTCCTAAAAACTATTCCGCGGAATTATTTACTACAGTCGGAATAAGCTCCGAAGTATCCGTTTGCAATGGTGAATTCCTGTTTCGCCGCATCCAGAGTTTCACAGGCAGACTGTCCACCGGGTTTACCTGCTCCAGCTAATGAGACTGAATTATTTGTCAAGTCTAAGTCTTTAAACGCAACTGCATAATATTTGCCGACCACATCATTCATGTATGCATTCTGGGTATACTTGATGTAAATATATCCTGAATTCTCATTTGTAAAAACTACGGAAAGTTCGTTTCCTGCATAGCATGTAGTACCGTTATATTTGTTTTCTAAAGTTTTTGCCGATGTGTTGATTATGAAGTTTTCGCCATACGAAGAAACCCAAGTTCCATTCAGGGTACTCTCTGAAACACCATTGACAGGATTTTTGCAGGAAACAAATGCCGAGACGAGCGCGGCACACACAAACATAATGCCCATAATCTTGGACATGCGGTTAAAGCGTAAGCTTTTCATATTACCTCCGGGAATCAAATCTGCGTGATTCCCCAAAAAGATGACGGGCTTCCAGGAGACCGCCGTGTACCAAAGTTTCCGGACTTTCCCAAAACCATGCACCTTCCCGGATTTCTCCAGTGGCTTCCTTTCGGACTGCATGACCTTTAAGGGACTACCGTTGCGCATTCAGTCCAGGCATTTGACCTGGTTCCATTGAAATACACGGCATGGAGTATAATCAAAAAAATGCTGATTTACAATATCTTTGGATTTTCCAATCTCCATTTGACAACCTTAATTTTGTCTGCTATTTTGTATTTATATATAGAATCATTAAAAAACGGACGGAAACATGAGGACCAAAAACACTTACTCCCTAGAGGACGAGCAGGACAAGGACGCAATCAAGGAAATATGCGGCATACTGGCAAAGATGGACGACGCTGATTTTATAGAAGAATTTTTCAAATGCCTTTTCACATCCGCAGAGCTGAAGGACTTCTCCAATCGATGGCACCTTGTCAAAGAGCTTGACGCAGGAACGACCCAGCGCGAAATCTCCCGGAAATACGGAATGTCCCTCTGCAACATAACACGCGGCTCAAAAGAAATGAAAAAAGAGGGTTCCGCTTTCAGGAAGGTGCTGGACATGATAAAGGAAAGCACCGGACAGCCACAGATGGACTGACGGCGGCATCCATCCTCACATTTTTTTGCATTTTTGATGCAGATTCTGATTTTCAAGGAATATTATATAGTGAGGAGATAAAATTGGACACACCACCATTACAGCAACGTCAATACAAGGACAGATTGTTCAAGGCGATTTTCGGACGGGACACGGAGGAAAGCAAAAAATGGCGGCTCAGCCTGTACAACGCTTTGAACGGCACAAGCTACACCGACCCCGACGCGCTTCATTTGAACACTATCGAAAACGTGATTTACATTACAATGAAGAACGACATTTCTTTTCTGATAGACGAGCAGATGGTTTTGTGGGAGCAGCAGAGTTCATACAATCCGAACATGCCTTTGCGGGGACTAATGTATTTTTCCCAGCTCTACCAGATTTACCTGACGGAAAACAGGAAAAGTATTTTAAGTTCAAAGATTGTAAAAATTCCCACCCCAAAGTTCATAGTATTCTACAACGGAAGCGAAAGAGAACCAGGCAGCTGGTCAATGAAACTCTCGGACGCTTTCATCAGGGAAGACAGGTCGGGAGATTTCGAATGGACTGCGGAAATAATCAACATAAACCCGAAATGCAGTTTTCCACTTCAAAAAAATTGCCGGCCGTTGTATGATTATATAAGTTATGTTTACCGTGTGAAGGAAAACCGGAAATCAGGCATCGGTAAAAAAGAGTCTGTCGAAGAAGCCGTGGACTGGGCGATTCGGGAAAAACTTTTGGACGGATTTTTCAAAAAACAAAGGGCGGAGGTAATAGGGATGAGCCTTACAGAATTTGACATGGAAGAATTCAAGCGGGTATGCTATGAGGACGGAGTTTTTGACAAGGCAGTTGAAGCCGCCGAGAACTTTTTGAGGGAAGGAGACAGTCCGGAAAAGGTTGCGCGCTGCACCGGCCTTCCGCTGGAAAAAGTCCTGGAGCTTAGTGAAAAGATTTCCGTAAATGCGTGAGGCAGCATTCCATCTTTGAAAAGCATTCAGCCGGATTACACACCCCCTCGTTTCGCCCTGAAAGACGGGATATGCAATCCTACGCACGGATCAGCTCATTTGTTTTTGTTCACAATCCTTGTCTCGTATTTTCCGTTCGCAATGTCGATGTAGCGGACAAAAAGAGAAACCTTGTTGCTTTCGTTCAGATTTTTCCAGACCAAATCAGTGAACGTATCGAT
This sequence comes from uncultured Spirochaetaceae bacterium, assembly GCA_902783155.1. Lineage (GTDB taxonomy): Bacteria > Spirochaetota > Spirochaetia > Treponematales > Treponemataceae > Treponema_D. The sequence goes on along the minus strand of CACZPR010000079.1, from coordinate 54,309 downwards.
GTCGTTGCTTGAAATGTCAACCGGAGTAGGCTCCCCCTCGTAGCTTGGAAGAGGATTTCCGTCACCCATGTAGGTGTGGATAAATCTACCGGTTCCGGGAAGCACATTCTCATAGGCAAACGTGAAGCGGCTGCAGCTGTCCTCGCGTCCGTCATCGCTTTTAAGGATGCTCATTGAAAAATCATACTTTCCGCCCTCAACGTGCATTACGGCTGAGATTCTGGGAGTAAAATTAGGAGCGTCAGGCTCGAAGCATCTGGAGCGGAGCGACTGTTCAAAAGTTTTTCCGTTCTTCATTCCGTCAAAAACGGTGTCGGTCTGGTCTCCGTTGGTGACAATAGTATCGTTTCCAAGGACACGGACCGGGGCATAGATAATCAGGCTGGGGTCGGTCAATTTTGAAGGGTCAAAAACCTGTGTGCGGATTCCCTCACCATCCTCAACAAAAACCCTGTTGCGGCTGTTCACGCTGCGTCCCATTATAAAATACGCCGCTACCGCCTTTTTTCCGTCGGGAGACTTCCCAACCACAATTCCGCGTCCGGGATACTCGTTTCCAGAAAGCTCCTCCGCAAGTGACTGTCTTACCATACTTACACTCCAAAAATTATTTTCCTTTACGAAAAATTTTGATTACATTTATAGAAAACTATCACAGTATTCGTTTTTTTTCTATACCGTGTGAAACTGTACGGAGGCAGATTTTGACCAACCTATTCGACTATCTGGCATGGCGCGGGGACATAGATTTTTCAACCTCGCCATTCAACGAGGTGGACGCACTTCTTTTGAGCCAGATTTCCTACATAGACTTCAGTTCAACGGTCCCGGGTGATTTTTCGGGAAAGGCGGCATTTCTTTCGGATGTGGCAAAAAATCTACAGCTGCTTCCCGATTTCCAAAGGCGGTGCCAGTTCAGCACGGGGATAAACCCGCGGACCATGGAGCTTTTTCTTTGCGCGGCGGAGACAAAACGCTTTTCTTCCATAAAAATGCGGGCTTTCGTGGACATACTTGACGAAACCAGGGAGGAACAGTTTTCCGCACTCACCTACACCATCGGGGGAACAACGGCGGTAGTGTTCAGGGGTACGGACGGAAACGTAATCGGATGGAAGGAGGACTGCCATCTTTCATGTATGGACGAAATACCGGCACAGGCGGACGCTCTGGAATATCTTTTCCGGGCTGCGAAATGCTCTCATGGAAAAATAATTCTTGCCGGACACTCAAAGGGCGGAAATCTTTCAATCTACGCGGCAAGCAAATCGCCACCCAAAATCCAGAAGAGGATTCTCACGGTCTACAATTTCGACGGTCCGGGATTCGAGGAGGCTTTTTTCAAGTCGGAAGGCTACCTCAGGGTCGGGGGCAGAATCAAAACCTTTGTTCCAAGGCTGTCCATAGTCGGGATGCTTTTCCACCACACAAAGAATGTCACCGTAGTAACAAGCGGCTCAAAGGGCATCATGCAGCACGACCCAATCAGCTGGCAGACAGGGGCGGTAAAATTTCCGGAGACCGAATCCACGGCGCGGGAGTCAAAGTACATAAGCTCCACGGTGAACGGCTGGATTGACGGACTTTCCCGAGAACAGAGGAGCCAGTTTGTTGACGCGGTTTTCGACATATTCAGGAACGCCAAAATCAGCGAAAACGACCAAATCAAGGCAAACCCATTTGAATCGGCGGGAAAACTCATTTCCGCATACACAAAGATGGACAGCAAGGCAAGACACGCACTCCAGAACACGGTGCAGCTCCTAATTAAAAGCGGATTCTCAAATCTGGGGCGCGGCAAAAATCAGGAAAATCTACCCGGTTCGCCAAACGGTCATTGAAATTTAAGTATTTCAATAGTATAATCTAATATCTGCATGAAAAACGCAGCCTTAAAAAAGAAAACAATTCCAAACGGAGGATTTTATTTATGATCAAGACAGTCAAAGACGTTGACTTGAAGGGAAAACGCATCATCATGCGCGTTGATTTCAATGTTCCTATGAAGGACGGTGTCGTTCAGGACGATACACGCATCATGGCGGCTCTTCCTACAATCAAGTACATTCTTGAGCAGGGACCAAGGAGCCTCGTTCTTATGAGCCACCTTGGAGATCCGAAAAAGGATGTCAAGAAGGCCAAGGAAAAGGCAGAGAAAGCCGGAAAGTCATGGACGGAAGCCGATTCAGAGAAGTTCATCAACGGAAAGAACCGCATGAAGCCTGTCGTTGAATATTTCGCATCAAAGCTCGGAAAGGACGTTACATTCCTCCCGGACGCACTCGGACAGAAGGCTGCAATCGACGCACTTCCAGACGGAGCCGTGGCAATGCTTGAAAACGTGCGCTTCCACCCGGAGGAAACATCAAAGGTTGACGAAGAGCGCGAGACAATGGCAAAGGAGCTTGCAACTTACGGAGACATCTTCGTTAACGACGCATTCGGAACGGCACACCGCGATCAGGCTTCAACCGCTACAATCGCAAAGTTCATGTCAACACAGCCGGTCGGCGGATTCCTCATGGAAAAGGAAGTCAAGTACATCCAGCCGATGGTAGAAAATCCACCGAAGCCACAGGTAGCAATCATCGGAGGAGCAAAGGTTTCCTCAAAGATTGCAGTCCTCGAGTCACTTTTGAAGAACGCATCCGCCCTCGTCATCGGTGGAGGCATGGCATACACATTCCTCAAGGCACAGGGACACAAGGTCGGAATCTCATTGGTTGAGGACGACTTCATCGACACGGCAAAGAAGCTGCTCGCTGATGCAGAGGCAAAGGGGGTCAAGATTGTTCTTCCTGTAGACCATGTTGCAGCGGACAAGTTCGACGCAAACGCAGCACCTGTCGCAGTTGACGGAGTTGACATTCCGGACGGACTTATGGCAATGGACGTAGGACCAAAGACAATCGAAGCATACAAGGAAGTTCTTTCAACGGCAAAGTCTGTAGTATGGAACGGACCTGTAGGAGTATTCGAGTTCGACGCATTCGCAAAGGGAACCGCAACAGTAGCACAGCTTGTGGCAGATGCAACCGGACGCGGAGCAATGACAGTAGTCGGAGGCGGTGATTCAGTTGCAGCAGTCAACAAGTTCAACCTCGCAGACAAGATGAGCCACGTCTCAACAGGTGGCGGCGCATCACTCGAATTCCTCGAAGGAAAGACACTCCCCGGCATTGCTATTTTGGCAACAAAATAGCTATTCAAGAGCAAACAAAGTTTGCGACGATTGCCATTTTGGCAACAAAATAAATAGCCGCAAACAAACCGGACTATAAAAAGAAGCTGCCATCGAAACAAATCGGTGGCAGTTTTTTTATGCGTTAAAAGAATCAATAAGCAAACAATGTCGGAGACTACTCTGACAACGCCCTCAGGACCGCATTTTTCGCAGCCTCGCGGACAAGTTCCTCCGTATAGAGCTTTGCAAATTCTTCGTCATCATACTTTCCGCTGTTGATTACGACGGACTGCTCCCCGACAGCCCTGCCCTTGTAATAATAGTCCCTGGTCAGATCAAAGCTGTCCTTCGCCTTCTTGGCTTCCTTCTCCGTCTCGTAGCCCTTTATCTGCTCGCCATTCACATAGCGGTAGGGGAACGAAAATGGAACGCCATTCTGGTCGTAGATTCTGACGACGACATTTACAGCAGGGTGAAGATATCCGGTGTCCGTCTCCTTTTTCTGGGATTTCACACCAAGCGCGGAACCAATCGCATCAAGACCGCTTTCAAACTTGTCCAAGCCTTTCTGGAAGTCGGTCTTTACATCATCGCTCTCGGACAGGTAATATCCAAAATCTACATATATTTCAACAAAGCCCTTCGCGCCAAGTTTTTTTCCAAGTGTCTTCTCCGCGTTCTGCATATTCTTCTGGCGGTTCTTGTCATTTCCAAAGTACTTGAAATTCCCGACCGGCATGTAGCGCAATTCATTCGTATCCTTCGGATTTTTGATTTTCGTGTAGTCCTTTGTCGAAAGCAACGTGTCCACCGAAACCAACTCCTTGATTTCCGGGAAATTCGCAAGCTCCTCAAGAACAATCTGCTCCACATTCAATTCTTCAATCAGATTTTTTGTAAGCAGGCTGGTGTAACTGTCCTTCATCACCTTCTTGTCAATTCCAGACGCAATCGCACCAAGAAGTCCTCCGCCAGATTTTTTACCGGCATTGCTTATATACCCCTTGTAGGTAAAAAAGTCAATATACTTGTTCGCGCTGAACTCGACAATGACAACAGGCTGGGTTTCGTCAACGACAACAGGCTTAACGGCTTTCGCAGCCATGCACGGAGCAAAAACGCTAAGAGCCAGAACCATAAGGGCAGCAAAGTGTTTCAGAATCTTCCTCATAAAAAACTCCTTCTCAAATTGAAATTTGCATAAACCAAGCTAAAAATAAAATTGATTTATATAAATATATTACCCCCCCGGGTATTTGTCAAACTTTTTTTTCAAAATTCACCAAATTTTTTTGAGAATCAGATTTCTGAGGTAGAAAGCCGTGTTTTTATCCTCTGTCCTCGGCACTGTCCTTCAAGACCTTCCCGAAATTCTTCAGATAGTCGATGAACGAAGCGTAAGAAAAAACGACGCATGCAATGAAAAATCCCATGGACACAATCTTCGCCACGTCAACGTTGAAAGACCATTTTTCGGCAAGACCCGTGCGTACCAAAGACTCAATCGCAAGAGCCAGAAGAATGGATGTTATATAGAAAACAGTTTTCAGCTTACCCCCCTTCCTTGCGGCAATGGCAGTACCGTTTTTGGCGGCGACCATGCGGAGGAAACTCTGGCCGAACTCGCGGTACAGAATCAGAACAAGGACAGGAAGCGGACAGTAGCCCGAAAAAGTAAAGCACACGAAAAGCGAAAGATGCAGGAAAACGTCGGCAAAGGGGTCGAACATTTTTCCGAAGTCGCTTACCTCGTTGTTTTTGCGCGCGTAGTGACCGTCTAGATAGTCAGTAAACTCGGAAAACGCAAGGAACGGAATCAGAATGCAGGTCGTCACAATCGAAAGCACCGAACCGTTCGGAACCCCGCACCACACCGGCATAAAATAAAGCACAAAAGTTATAGGAGCCGCCACAATGCGGACCATGGTAAATTTATTGGAAGTCTTCATGCCCAAATTATAAGCAACAGCCGCATATTTTTCAAGGTAGCGATATATGGACACAGGGCCTCAGCATGACTTTCCTAATCGGTTCACAATCTGCGGAAATTATGCTAGACTTTTTTTGAGGTTGTAAAATGAATCTTGAATGGAAAGAATTGGGCAGGAAAGAGATTTTGAAGGCCGCCGTTTTTACGGTAACAGAAAGGGAAAGCCAGGGTCCGAACGGTCAGTGCGGAAAATACATTGTGAACGAGGCACGCGACTGGGTTTGCGTAATTCCCGTTGTCGGCGACAAATTTTTGATGGTGCGTCAATGGCGGCATGGCGAAGGTGCTCTGAGCATAGAATTTCCAGGCGGCGTAATTGATTACGGAGAAAATCCGGAGGACGGTGCAAGACGGGAGCTGCTTGAAGAAACCGGAGCAGAAGCTGGAAAACTTATTCATCTGGGAACCGTCAACCCGAACCCCGCGCTTTTTGCAAACCATTTCCACATCTACTGCGCAAAAGATTTAAGGTTCACCGGAAAACAGAACCTGGATTCTGACGAATTTCTGAACTACATGGAGATGGACAAAAAGGAAGTCATCGCAAAAATGGGCAGCAAGGATTTCCCCCACGCCCTCATGGCCACGGCGCTCTGCCTTTATCTTGCACATGGGGAGGAAGGGTGAGGATTAATTATAATATCTGTAGAACTTATCCAGAACATTTTTTTGAATGTACTCTTGATTTATCCAGAAACATTTTTTCTTCTCAAAAGTTCCTTGGGGTGTATACATCAAGTCTTCCGAGTTTTTTCCTTTTGGACGGATATGTGAGACATGGTTCTCAGACATTTTTATAAAGTGTTCATAATCGCCCCTCAAAACTTTTTCTTTGGTATCTTCCCAAACATCTTTAAATATCTGATAATCTTTTTCCGGTATCTGCCAGAACTCAACCCGGTCCAAATAATAGTCCATGTCTTTCGAGTCGCGCCTGAACAGGACAAAAATAAATTTGCTTGTTATCGCGCTGTAAAAATCGCTTTCTTCCCATTCTTCATCAACGATTTCGCAAAAATCAATATTTTTAAACGAAAGAGATTCTACGGAAGTTCCGTCCGGTTCAACCCGAACAGTTTTAAGCTGAATGCCGGACGCATTGAATTCATAAAGATTATCTTCGCTCTTGCGCAGTCCCACAATATGTTTTGCGATGTCGGCATAGCGGGATTTGTTCTGCAGGTTGTATTTCTCGTTCCGCATTTCACATATTTCTGGTGCAGATTTTTTTAGATACGGTTTGAAAATTGAATTTATTTTTTCCTCAAAAATTTCATTCTCAGAAAGAACACGAGTCTCAAGATTTCTTCCATGGAGTTTTCTTTGCAGCAGAACTTGAAAAATATGATTTATATAACAGGATTTAAAGCACAGGGCCCTGCCCTTCGCCATTATACTGGAATGCGGCTGAACCTGCATACTTGATTTTGCATCCGCTCCTTTTGTACAGGCTCCAAGGTACAATGTGTCGCCTTCTGAAATTTCATGGGCCTTTCCAGCATGAACTTTATTTACTATCGTTTGCCAATCAGCACGAAGCTGGGCTTCATCCTCCTTAAAGCATTGCCACAAATCTGCAAGTTCGATTTTTAAATCTCCGGCATGAGTATTCGTGTTATGATGATAGAAAACAAGAAGTATGTTCTCATTCTTTTTTTTAAAACGCGACGACTCAAAAATTTCTTTATCTATGTCTGTAAAAGTAAAATGATTCAGGACAAGCCTTTCCTTTACCCTGACCTCATAGTTCGACAAAGTTTTCAGCGGGGAAGTTTTTAGCTCCAAATTTGCAAGCGGAAAATCAGCCTGAGATTTATTGTCATTTTTCTTTCCGAAATAAACATACTCAAGATAATTTCCGAATTTTCCTTTATTATTTTTGTTCTCATAAAAAAAAGTTTTCGGAATATCTTGATTCATTCCTGCGAAGGACCTCTGGTTCTGATTCACCTCGTCAATAGATTTATTCTCAAGCAGCTGCGCATATTTTACGATTGAATGAATGCTTGCTTCATCATAAAGAAGTCCTTTCATAATTGCATTACTCCTCATCGAAAATCTTATTCAGCACATTTCCCATACGTGTAATCATTGGAACTACAAGGGCATTGCCCATGCAAAAATAGCGGAATTTCTGCGGCATACCGGTGTCTGTCCAGTTGTCATCAAATCCTTGTATCCGCTCTGCCTCCAACGGCGTTATAAGGCGAAAACGTCCTGTCTCCGGATCCTGTATTACATGAGTACTTCGGTTCACAGTCGCCTCGCTAGTCAGCATTGTTCTGGCCGGTAAATCAAGGCTGTCTGGAAAAGCGACCGGTCCTTCAGAAAATGTATATTTGAATCCAGTTTTTGCAGTCCGCTCTATTTTTTTTGCGCCCTTAAGATATTTAAATTTTTCAAGCGAGTCAGTAAGATAATAGTTTTCCGCGACATTCTTTTCCACAAGATTTTTCAGCGGAACAGCTTTTTCCGTTTTTGGAATTGTTGCAGCCGTATAAATTTTTCCGCCTTTAAAATAACCGGAATTCTCAAATGGAAAAGCAAAAGCATCCGAAACTTTTTGAATGTCGTGAAAATCAATATCGCAGGTCTTTAGGGATCCGAAATCTGAAATCGGAAATGACCTCGCGAAAAACCCATCTGAACCAATAATATCTTCCGGCTTTTTTCTTGCTACGGATTTAAAATATTTTGTGGCCTTTGAATATGCAAAAATAAAAACCCTTCTTCGGCGTTGTGCCGCTCCGTATTCCGCAGCATTTACCACACGCCATTCCACAGAATATCCCAGAGCAGCAAAACAGGCAAGAATAATTCCGAAATCCCTTCCGCGCTGTTTCGATGGAGACTTTAAAAGGCGGTCTACATTTTCCAGAAGAACAAACGGAGATTTTTTTGCAATCAAAGTGTCGCGGATTTGCCACCAAAGGACTCCTTTTTTTCCTTCAATGCCTTTCTCTCCGTTCAATGAATGTGCCACGGAATAATCTTGGCATGGGAAGCCGCCGACCAAGAGATTGTGGGAGGGAATAATTTTTTTATCTACCTGTGCTATATCTATTCCCGTATATTCGTCAATGTCACCGAAATGCTTTACATAACAATCATGCGCCCACTGATTTTTCTTGCCCGGTTCCCATTGCGAAAACCAGACCGTTTTCCAGTCCTTTGAAGAATGCTCTAGACCTAAACGAAAGCCACCGACTCCGGCAAAAAGCTCGCAAACAGTTTTCTGACACATGGGTGCATTTTATCAATTATTATGCAGAATTTCTACTATTTTCATGTAAGGCGCAGGATGCCTAAACTTCGGAAACACTTATAGGCAAAAAAAACACCCCCGAAAACAAAGTCTCCGGGGGGCTGATTATTTTTCAGTGCGCAGGTTGATTACCTGTTTGTGCTGAATGTTCCGTACTCTACGTCCGGGCTGTAAACTCCGTCGCGGTATTCGCCGCTGATTGACGGAATCTCCATCTTCATGCCAGGAAGTATGAGGTTCGGGTTGTTGCGCTCAGGAATGTTGTCCTTGTTTGCCTCGTACAGGTTTTCCCAGAGCCACGGGTTGTTGTAGACATAGGAGCGTCCGGAGATGTTCCAGAAGCAGTCCTTTGACTCTGCCCATGGGCGCACGATGTAGTACTTTGGAAGAACAGTCATCTCGTGGATGTCGGCAAGAGCGTCTATTGCCTTGTTTGCATCGGAAATGGCCTTCTCGTACTGTTCGGCTGTGTAGTCGTCAAGTGCCTGTGAGTAGTATGCTTTTGCAGCCTCGTATGCAATCGGGAAGTCGCGCGGTGCGTTGATTGACTCGGCATACTTTATTCTTTCCTGTGCGGCGGCGATTGCCTTTTCAGCATCTCCACGTGCAAGCAGGTTGTTGATGTATGCATCGTCCAGAATGTTCAGGACCTCGTTTGCGTCGTCAATGCACTCCGGATACTTACCTTCGTTCAGCTCGTCAAGAGCGCGGTTGTAGTAGTCAAGTGCCGCCTTGAACTTAGGATCGGACTCATCAAGACCTGCAGCCTCCGCGTAATCAATGCGTTCCTTTGCGGCTGCAAGCGCGCCCTCTGCATTTGACTTTTCTTTTTCGGCTTCTGCCTTTTCAAGCAGCTCATCAATGTTTTCATCTGAAAGCAATTCGCAGACTTTCTCGGCCTTTTCCTTGGCGGAAACATAGTCCTCGTCGGCATAATCCTTCTGGGCATCCCTGTAATACTTAATGGCATCCCTGTAAAGATCGCTGTCAGATTCAAGGCCCTTGTCTACCGCGTCAATAATCTTCTGGCGCGCCCTTGAAAGAGCAGCCTCAGCGTCGGCCTTCGCCTTCATGTTCTTCACGGTCTCAGGGTCAAGAAGTTCCAGAACCTTGTCGGCATCAGCCTTGGCCTTGTCGTAGTTTCCATCGTCATAAGCCTGCTTTGCGGATGCGTAGAGGTCAACAGCTTCCTGGTAGTCCTCGGAAAGTGGGCTCAAACCGCTGTCCTTTGCGTTGTCCAGAGCTTCCTTTGCCTTTGCAAGAGCTTCCTCCGCAGCGGCTTTCTTTGCGGCAACAATTCCATCAATATCATCAAGAGGAAGAAGGGCGAGAACCTGTTCGGCATTGTCTTTCGCTCCGTCATAGTCCTCCTTCTCAAGATCGGCAACGGCCTGGTTGTAGTAGTCAAGAGCCGCCTTGTAGTTGTCGCTGTTGTTTTCATCAAGACCGGCTGACTTTGCGTAATCCAGACGCTCCTTTGCCTTTGCGACTGCATCCTCCGCAGCTTTCTTTGCAGCATCGGCTTTTGCAGCCTCATCGTTTGCCGCGGCAACCTGTGCTTCAATGTTTTCATCAGAAAGGAGTTCCAGAACCTTGTTGGAATTCTCTATTGACTCTGGATATTTTTCATCCGCGAAATCTCTCTGGGCCTGCTCGTAAGCCTTCTTTGCATCCCTGTACAGAGGGTTGGAATCGTCAAGACCAGCTTTTTCCGCCTTGTCAATGGCTTCCTTTGCCTTCACGAGAGCATCCTCGGCATCCTTCTTTGCAAGCAGATTCTTTACGGCATCGCTACCCAAAGTCTCAACGGCCTTGTCAGCATTTTCCTTGGCGGAATCATACTTTCCTTCGTCGAAATCCTTCTGGGCCTGGTCGTAATAGTCCTTTGCGGCCTTGTACTCGTCGGAATCCTCAGGAACGCCGGCTTCTTTTGCGGCATCGAGGGCTTCCTTTGCTTTTTCAATGGCATCCTTGGCCGCATTCTTCGCTTCGTTTGCTGCCGCAACAGACGCAAGGTAGTCATCAGAAAGTATGGTTCCCACCTTTTCAGCGTCGGATTTTGCTTCGGCATACTTTTCATCGTCAAACTCGGTCTGGGCCTTGTTCAGATATGCAAGCGCGTCGGTGTATTCCTTTGAGTTGGGGTCCACTCCCTGCTCCAGTGCGTAATCCATACGTGCGCGAGCATTTTTGATTGCATCCTCGGCCTCGGTCTTTGCGAGCATCATAGCGATGAACTCCTCCGACAGGGCCGCATTTTTCTTGGCTTCCGCGGCATATTCCTCGGCAAGCTCGTAGTAACCGGCATCCATAGCTTTCTGTGCCTTCTCGGTGTACTCCTCGGCAAGCTTGTGGTATGTGTTGTTGGTATAGCTGACGGCAAACAATGTTGTTGCAACAATGCAAAGAGCCGCAATAATTGATACTATCTTTCTCATCTTTCCGCTCCTCACAATCAGTCAGCCTCTGGGGCTTCAATAACAGCGGCCTCTCCTGCGTCGGAGAAATCATCATCCTCAAGCAGCTTGGCATCCTCGGCCTCGATTCCCTCTACAGGCTCGTTTCCAAGCGGGGCCTCTACATCTGCCTGTTCGGCGGCACTTGCACTCTGCTCAACACGTTTCTTTGCCTCGTCAATCTCTTTCTGGGCCTGCGCACGTGCGGCTGAAATCTCTGTGAACAGTGTCAAGAACTGCTCCTTGGACATCCTGTAGCTTTCGTTTGCAACCTTCGGGTCCACAGAGCGGCGGAGTTCACCGTTTCTATAAAGTGTGACGGCCTTGGTGTAGTCGTCCTTGCGTGAGACATAAGCCTTTACAGAGTCGGCCTTGAGTTTAGCCTCGTAAGCTGCTGTGCGCTCGTTCTGGGCGAGGCTGTTGTATGCAGTGCGGAGAACAAGGCGGAAATCAGACTCGGCTGTGGCGGCCTGCTTGTTGAAATCGGCACCGGACTGGACAACGGAAAGCGGGCTGGTCAAATCGGAAAGAATCTTTGAGCCCGCATCATAGGTTGCCTGGCGGAATGACGCGAAATTGTTCTCATCAATCTCGTCCTTGAGGTCCTTTGCCTGGGCCAGATTCTCCAGTCCATTGTAGCGGGCAATCAGGTCGTTGAGCACTGATGAAAGGTCGGCCTTTGTTCCTGTGTCAACGGCAGCCTTCTCCGTCTTGTAGATGGCCTCGGTTGCTGTCCAGACTGTTGGAGCGACAGAACTTGCTCCCGCATCAATAGCGGCGAGACGTGCGGCCTCAACCTTCTGCATGAGAATCTTGTTGTTCTCGGAGAAATCCTTTTCAGGGACAGTCTCCTCTTCGGTCTTGTCTCCAGACTCCTGCTCAGTCTTTTCGTCAACAGGCGCGGTGTCGGTCTTTTCTGATTCCTCAGTCTTTTCCTCTTCCTTTGTACCTGTCTCGTCAGTCTTTTCGTCCTTTGATTCCTGCGTTTCCTGGGACTCCTGTGTTTCCTGTGTCTTTTCCTCTTCGGTCACAGAATCATCCTTTTTGTCGGAACCTTCCTCGGACTTCTCATCCTCTTTAGTTTCGTCTGTCTTTTCGTCGGACTTCTCATCTGAGGTTTCGGTGCTTTCATCTTCCTTTGATTCCTGGGACTCCTGGGACTCTTGAGTCTCCTGTGTCTCCTGGGACTCTTGAGTCTCCTGTGTCTCCTCAGTCTTTTCGTCGTCGGTCTTTTGGTCAGATGTCTGGTCGGAGCTTTCATCCTCCGTGTCCTCACCATCGCCAGTGTCCTTTACGTTCGTAGAGGGAGAGCCAGTTTCGTCAGTCTCATCCTGTCCGGCAGTATCATCCTGTTCGTCGGTCTTTTCCGTATCTCCAGATTCGGTTCCAGACTCGCCAGATTCTTCCTCGTTCTGATTTTCAGTACCATTCTCGTTTTCTGTTTCAGAATCCTCGGATTTTGAATCGTCAGAATTCTCCTGCTCATCAGATGTCGGCAACTTGATTGACCCGGATTTTCCATTTGGTCCAACCAGCTCGATAACAGTGTTTTCCTCTTCCGTAGCGGAAAATCCATCCGTCACCAAGTCGGTGGTTTCACATCCGGAGAGCACAAGGACAAGGGAAGTCACAAGTGCCACAAAATGCTGTTTTTTAATCACTTTTTCCTCCAACTCTTATATGGATAGCGTTGCCCCCGAAAATCGAAATCCCCGGAGGCTTCCAGATTTAAAATTATATATAATAGAATACTACAGATTTCCCTTTACTTCAAGGTTTAAATTATGGGAACCTCTAAAAACTTCAGTTTTTAGAGGTAACTCTGAAAACGCGATGTTTAAAAGCCTGTAATTTCGGGCTTTTAAACTCGCAGGCATTTCTAAAAAGTCATTGAAAATGAGTTTTTAGAAATGCCCTATGTTAAGAGGTAAAAAGTTTCCACTGGATTTTTTTGGAAAAAGGGATATTATTGAAGAAAGCATGTATGCCACATCCAAAAATGGAGGAGTTTGATGGACGATTTCAAGTTCAATATCGAAAAGTCATTTGGATTTCTTTCAGAAACAAAGTCCGGCTGGAAGACAGAACTGAACCTGGTTTCATGGAGCGAGCGTCCTGCCAAGTTTGATTTGAGACCGTGGGCACCCGAGCATGACAAGATGGGAAAGGGAATAACCCTCACAAGGGAAGAGCTTCTGAAGCTACGGGAAATCCTTGACAACATGGACCTCTCCGGGCAGGACTAGAATCTTTCGTACTCAGAGCGGAAGCGTCCGTTTTTAATCACTATGGAGTAGACCATTGTGAAAAGATATGTGTCCTCCAGGGCCGCGCCACATTCCCTTATGGACATGTCGGTGCTTGCCAGAAGGGCGATTATCGCAGTGACGGACCCCGGCGACCAGATTTTTGACGCATTTCTATATCTCTCCTGATTTTTTTTGCCCGAAAATCCCGCGGACTTAAGCTGGATGTCGGTCGGATTTTTATTTTCCGAATGGAGAAGATGCCAGGACCTGAGCTGGCGGAAACAGTACGAAAGCCCCGCAATCAGCATGACACCGTTGGATTCCCTGGACATGCGGATTTTCTGGAGGATTTCAAGGGCAACCTCAAGACGCTGGTTCGGAGATTTTGTTGAATCGGCCATGGACTCGAACAGGGTGAACGCATTTTCTTCGCGGTCATGGGAAAGGATTCTGTCAACATCCTCCTCCCTGATTGTGTAGCCACGGTCAAAGCAATAGAAGAATCTGGAGCACTCGGACTTCAGGACCTCGGTGTTGTTCTCAACCATGTCCAGAATACGCGCGACCGCATCCTGGGTGACGGAGAATCCATTCTTGCGGAAAAATCCCTGGACCCACTGCTCCTTGCGGCTGTCGAACATCTCCCAGAAGATTTTCTTGTGGCTGGACGGAACAAGGCTGTCTATCTTCTTGTCCACCGAGTTTTCATCGGAGACCAGAATCAATGTGCTTGGACTGCTCTTGGCCCCTCCCTTTGCCCACTGGGTGAGGAATTCGACATCGCCCTTTCCCTTCAAAAGCTCCGCGTTCCTGTACACAACAAAAAGTGCGGGAGAAAAAAGGGACACGTTCTGAAGCTGGGCCACCACATCCTGAATCCGGGTCTCGCTGGCGTAATACCTGTAGTCATCCACCGAGCCATTCTTTTTTATGGCGGCGGAACGTATGTTGCCAATGGCCTCTTCCTTTTCTCCGGCCTCGGGTCCCGTGAACAGGTACAGCTCTATCTCGTTCAAGTCGGCTTCCCCTAGAATGTCCGGGTCACTTCAACCAGAACGCCCAGAACCTTTGTCTGGTGTCCGTAGATTGGGGAGACAGGCTCGCTCTCCGCCCTGAAGCAGAGGTGTCCATTTTCCATGGTCGCACGGCGGACTTTGATTTTGCCATCGGAAACGATAGCAGCAATCTGTCCATCGGAACACTGGTCGGTCTTTTCGGCAACCGCAATGTCGCCCTCAAAAATCCCCGCGCCCCTCATGGAGTCCTCGGAGACATGGAAGGCGAAATACGTCTTGGATGAATCGATGTAGGACGTGCTGCGGTAGATTCTTCCGGAAACATTGGACTGGTCCAGCAAATCTGGAGCGTCACCGGAAACGAGCATCGGAATCTGGACAAAAACAGGATTCGTGCCCCTTGGCCTCTGGTCGTTAAGGACCCTCATCGAGCGGGAGCGGTGTCGTGTTATTGCCAGGAAGCCCTTTTTCTGGAGAGCGGCTATGTGGTCCTGCACGGCCCTTATTGAAATGTTGAAGTGGTCGCAGATTTCACGGACTGTCGGTGCATAGGCATTGTCGTCGGTGAACTGAGCGATGAAGTCCAGAATCTCCTTCTGACGCTCGGTCAAATCTTTCATGGGTCATTCCTCTTCAAATTTTGATTCAAACAACGCAAGGACAGCCTCCGCCGCCTCAGATTCGTCAGTTCCCTCAACACGGAGAGTCAAAGTAGTGTTGTATGCCGCAGCAAGCGTTATGACCCCCATTATGGATTTTGCGTTTACCGTCGCGGAATCCTTGTCAAGGGAAATCTCTGACTTGAATCGGTTTGCTGTCTGGGCAATGAGAGCCGCAGGTCTTGCGTGGATTCCAGCCCTGTTGCGGACTGTGACTATTCTTTCTACCACTTTTCTACTCCTATGTGTTTATAAATTTCTATCAGTACGAATCATCGCTGCCGTAGTAAGCCGCCTGAGCCTCGCCGGATTCAATCCATTTGAGCACGTTGCGGTTGAACTCCTGCGCGGAGAAATATCCCATCGACTTGAGACGCTCGTTCATGGCCGCCGCCTCCAATATAATAGGAAGATTTCGTCCCGGCTTCACAGGAATCTCTATGTACGGAACCTTCACGCCAAGGAGGTCCATTTTGTTTGTGTCCGTCCCAAGCCTGTCGTACACCTTGTTCTGGTCCCAGTTCTCCAGTTTGACGACAAGCTGGACTTCCTTCTGCTCGCGGATTGAGCCTACGCCATAGAGCTGCGCCACATTGATTATTCCAAGTCCACGAATCTCCATGTGGTGGCTGATAAGCTTGTTCGCTCCCTGCCCCATTATTGTGTTTCCGTTTACGCACCTTATCTCCACCGAGTCGTCCGCAACAAGACGGTGTCCCCTCTGCACAAGTTCCAGAGCCGTCTCGCTTTTTCCAACGCCGCTGTCCCCGACCAAAAGAATCCCGATTCCGCTGACCTCGACAAGAACACCGTGGAGCGTCTTCTTTGGCGCAAAAATATTGGAAAGAACACGTAGAAGCCTTATTGAAAAATCCGTTGACTCCAAATCGGACTGGAGGATTGGACATCCGGCCCTCTCAGCGATTGAAAGAAATGCCTCGTCGGGTGTGAGACTACGGGTGAATACGCAGCATGGAATCTCGTAGGAAAAGAAATTGTGGATTACATCAAAGTGGCCCTCCGCCTCTATCTTTGTCAGATAGGAAAACTCTCCACGGCCAAAAAGCTGGACACGGGCATGTGCGAACGACTCAAAAAAACCTGAAAGAGCCAGCCCCGGACGGTTGATGTCGGGAATGGTCAAAACTCTGGACAGACCACGCCGACCAGCTATGCATTTCAGGTTGAGTGCGTCATGCCCGCCAAGTTTCAAGTCCAGCAGGTCAAGCACCGTAAAATTCTTTTCCGCCATACAAAACAAGTATACAAAATATCGGGTACAAATTCAAGTACACGCGCAACAGAAAATTTCAGTCCACAGGGCTTACATGTTCAATATTTTTTTTAAATATGCTAAACTGTTTTGCGGAGGATTTATATGGTTTGGGAATGCAGAATCTGCGGATACGTTTACGATCAGGAAAAAGGGGACCCGGAGGCTGGAATCGCACCGGGAACACCGTTTGAGGAAATCCCGGAAACCTGGCGCTGTCCTATCTGCAACGGTCAGAAGGGCTATGCGTTTGTTGAAAAAGATGAATCCGAGGCGACACCCCAGAACTGAGCCGGGAGAAAAATTTTATGTCAGGAAAACAGTGGTTTGAGAAAGAGGATTTCTGGCTGAACTATGGTCCGGTCATGTTCGACGAGCAGCACTGGGCGGAGGCACATGGAGTTGCGGAGGCCATATACTCGATTGCAAAGCTGAAAAAGGGAAGCCGGATTCTTGATGCAGGATGCGGACCGGGACGCATTTCGGTGGAGCTTGCGCTTATTGGTCTTGACGTAACGGGGGTCGATATAATCCAGCCCTACCTTGATGCGGCGAAGGAGACCGCGGACGACGAGGGAGTTGCAATCACCCTGCTGAATCAGGATTTGCGCACTTTCGCCCCGGAAAAAAAGTTCGACGCGGCAATCAACGTGTTCACATCATTCGGGTACTGCGAGACAAAGGACGAGGACCTTCTGATTGTCCGACGCATTTTTGATTCCCTTCGTGATGGCGGAACCTTCATTCTGGAGTGCGTCAGCCGTGAGATTGCCGTCCAATACTACACCGACGGAGAATGGTTCGAGCGGGCGGGCATGACAGTCCTCACGGATTTTGGAGTTGTCGGCGCATGGGAGGGTCTTCGTTCCAAGTGGATTTTGATTGACAAAAACGGAAAAAGATTGGAACATGAATTTGTGCAGAGACTTTACTCAGCCCCTGATTTGAGGGACGAGCTTAAAAAGATTGGCTTTTCATCGGTGGATGTCTACGGTGGATTTGGTCTTTCGCCTTACGACCACAGCGCAAAGACAATGGTTCTGGTGGCAAGGAAGTAGAAAGCTGTTTTTCTACAGGAGGAGTTTATGAAAAAACTTATCAGCGCGATTTTTCTTTCCATAATATTGGCTTCAGTCTGTAGCGCGCAGACATTCAATCCCGGGTTCATAGAAAGGGGGCCGGAAAAATTTGTTGAGTCGGTGGAGATTCAGACCACATCAACTCTGGGCGATCTGCTTGCCGAAATCTTCATCGACATGTGGTTTGTGAACACGATGCTTGTCACATTCGACGACTACCCCTACGCGAACGGAAAATATATAAGGCTTGGCTCCATGATGCCGACCGACACGGATGTTTTTTCCGAATACGAGGACACGGAAAAGCCAAAGGTCAACCAATACTACAGGTTCGCCGCGGACACTTCGTTTTTCTTTTTCCCCGGACGCATGGTCGGAAACGAGACTCGCTTCGAGGGAATGTTGTGGAAATTCTTCGGTCCCATTTTCCAGATTGACACTTTCACAACGTCGGACACTTTTTCGGGGCAAAGGGAGTTCAAGTCGCTGGACACAAACCTTCAGCTTGGACTGGAGATGTCCATTGTGCAGACAAATCCGTTCAGCCTTTACTGGGCGTTCTGCTGGCAGAGAATACAGTACAGGGACATGCCTGTTTCAAGCGGAATCTCGCTGCAGTTGATTGCCCGCTCCTACCCAGCCTCTCCGGTCCTGATTGAATGGAGGGGAACGATTGCACTTATGATGCTGAACGGAAAGCCATACTCGTCAAAATT
Source organism: uncultured Spirochaetaceae bacterium (assembly GCA_902783155.1). GTDB lineage: Bacteria > Spirochaetota > Spirochaetia > Treponematales > Treponemataceae > Treponema_D. The sequence continues at coordinate 36,422 of CACZPR010000079.1, read as the reverse complement.
CAACTGGGAGTCGCACCTTGAGATTGGCATGATGATGAGGGGACCGCTTGAAGTCTTTGCCGCATGGAGATACTTCGCCTACGAGGACCTTGGGAATCCAACAAACGGTGTGGAAGTCGGCGTGAGATACCATTTCTAAAAAAACAGGGGCAAATTTTTTAGATTAAAAATCTGCCCCCGCTTTCGTGCTGATTGCCAGCCACTGTTTTGTTACCAAGTAAACTCCAAATCAGGACTAGTACTAACACTATTACTATTATCTTTTACTGCACATTCATGCCAGTTCCTGTCAGCCCAGCGACGCAGCTTTACATTTGTTACTGTCATATTGTTTGGTTGATTGTAGACTTTTATGGAGCATTGCAGAGCATGGCTAATGAGCCAAGCTGGACATTCGGCATAAACCTCCGGTCCATAGGTTGGTTCATTAGCATTGGGTCCTTCATACTCTCCAACCCGATATGTAAAGGAACACATATAAAGCTCTCCCTTGTCCGAAAGCATATCCGCAGGTAAATCGTATATCTGTATTCTACGAGAAGCATCGTTTCCGTTTTGGTTAACAATGGGCAGATTGCCCTCAATTTCACTTACCGTCTGCGTTTCGCCTACAGGAAGGTTAAAGACTCCATTTGCCTCTATCGGCTTTACATTCAAATCCATGCTGCTTTCGGAATCGGAAACATCCACAACTGTCTGACCAAAATATCCAACTGGGAAGGTGTTATTGTAGGTTGAAGACCCAAGCGAAGCCCACCAAAGCCCCAGATACATCGTGCTTCCTTTGCCAAGCGGAAATCCATCCAGAGTGATGACGTTGTTTTCTCTACTGACCACAGCCCGCCATGGTTCCGACCGACCGGTGACATAGACCGCGCAGTTATAATCAGGACTTCCATCATCCTGGGCAGTACTTCTGGGCAAATCGACCCTGAAGCTCATGTCCGGACTTACACTGTTGAACGAACACGACGCAACAAAAATCCCCGCAACCAAAAGCGCCGGGACAACAAAAAAACTTTTTTTCATAAAACCTCCACGCAGCCGACCAAAATCATCTGGCGACCGCAATACGCATAAGAAGGAATTTTCCTTCCGCCACAATTCTTTCGTTAGGGCCGAACGCAAAGATTTCCTCAGCAGAAGCCCTTCTGTCATTCAAAAGTCCCGAACCCTCAATCACAAAATAAAGCACGGTGTCGGCAGGGTCCTGGGATTCTGTACGTACACTGACCGGAGCCGTAAATTTTCCGTCAACAAAAATCTCTTCAAGCGTAAAGTACGGACACGAGAATGCGCCACGGAAACTTTCCACCTTCCGGGACTGCTGATTTTTTATGCAGGCAATGCCCTTGTCCACATGGCACTCACGGCCACGACCCCAGTCATAAAGTCTGTAGGTTATGTCGCTGGACTGCTGGACTTCCAGAATCCTGAGTCCTCCGCCAATCGCATGGACAGTTCCCGCCGGAATGTATGCAAAATCGCCCTTCTTTACGGGAACAGAGTTCATAAAATCCTCCAGACGGTTTTCGTTGATTGCCGCCCTGAGTTCTTTTTCCGAATGTTCGCCGTTCATTCCATAAATCAGCCGGGCATCCTTGTTTGCGCCAAGAATGAACCAGCACTCCGTTTTTCCAGAGCCGCCCTCAAATTTTTGGGCAAGTTCGTCATCCGGGTGGACCTGGACGCTCAATGTGTCGTCCGCCTGAATGATTTTTACCAGAAGCGGATAGTCGCCCCCGGCATATTCCTTGAAATCCTCCTGAAGTCCGTTGGGATGGGTCGAAGCAATCCAAAGCTCGTAGCCCCACACCTTTTCGGACTTTATGGCCTTCAGTCTATACATACAATCCCCCGATAGGCCTATTTTTCCCAAATGCGTTCCGGGTAGTAGCCTTCCTCAATCTTCCTCGCAAGCTCTTTTTTGACAATCTCGCGGTCCTCCGGGTAGGTCATTCCGAACCAGCGTTCCGTTGACGTGAAGAACTTGATTTTTCCCTCGCCATTTTTCACAATGTCGGATGCGGCGGCAGGAAGAAGTGCCTCGGATTTAGGCTGGTCGAGCGATATCCTCTTGAAGTTGTCCCAGTATTCGTGGAAAGTGTCGAACGCTTTCAGGCTGAACGCAAACAGATTCATGCTCACCCACTCGTTTCCGGTCAGAACCACGTCCTTTCCGTCAATCTCGCTGATGACTTTTCCATCCCTGTACCCAATCTTGGTGTTTTCGACTATTGACTCAAGGTATCCGTCCTTTACGGAACAGACTCCACGGCTCACGGTTCCGGACGGGCTGAGCGTGTTTCCAAGCACATATCCGACCATAGCATGTTCGGTGCTTTTCGGGTCTATTGAAGAAAGATAGCCGCCAAGGGTTTTGAATGCGTCGCGGCCATAGTAGTCATCCGAATTGATTACGGCAAAGGGTGTGTCCAGGGCTTTCTCAGCGCAAAGGACTGCATGGATTGTTCCCCACGGCTTTGTCCTCTCCGCGGCACGGGCGATTTCATCATCAGAAAGAAGGGCATGGGGCTCCTGGAAAACGTAGTCGGCATCCATGTTCCTTGCAACACGGTCGAACAGTTTTTCACGGAAATCCTTTTCAATATCCTTCCTTATTATATAGACAACCTTACCGAATCCACCCTCGCGGGCATCGTAGGCGGCAAAATCCAAAAGACACTCGCCGTTTTTACCGACAGAATCAATCTGCTTGACACCACCGTAGCGGCTTCCCATTCCTGCTGCAAGTACCAAAAGTGTAGGTTTCATTTTTTTCTCCTTTAAGATTTTTATTAAAAACAACAGTCCGCCTAGGCTGTTACAGTTTCCAGCGCAAGCTTAATCATGTTGGTGAAGGATGTCTGTCTTTCTTCCGCGGTGGTCTCGCCGCCCAGAAGTATGTGGTCGCTGACCGTGAGTATTGCCAGAGCCTTCCGCTTGAATTTTGCCGCAAGCGTATAAAGTTCGGCGGCCTCCATCTCCAGTCCGAGCGCACCGTATTCAGCCCAGAGCTTCCAGTTGGACTTGTCGTCGTAGAAGTTGTCGCTTGAAACGCACAGTCCCACCTTCGCGTTCAGACCCATGTCCACGGCCTTGCTGTGTGCGGTCGAAAGCAGTCCAAAATCCGCAATCGGGGCAAAATGCATACCGCCAAAACGCTGTGTGTTCAGGGCAGAATCGGAACAGGCCGCCTGGGCAAGAATCACGTCGCGAAGAGCAATGTCGTTTTGCACGGCCCCGCAAGTTCCTACACGGATGGCCTTCTGCACTCCATAGAAGCGGAAAAGCTCGTTCACGTAGATGGAAAGAGACGGCTGACCCATGCCCGTTCCCTGCACGGACACCCTTTTTCCGTTGTATGTGCCGGTAAATCCGTACATCCCGCGGACCTCGTTATAGCACTTTGCGTCCTTCAAAAAATTCTCAGCAATAAACTTGGCCCTCAGGGGGTCTCCAGGAAGCAGAACAGCCTCCGCAATTGCACCGTCCGGCGCGTTAATGTGTGTACTCATAACCGAAAGTATACCACATAACCATAGATTTTCAAGTTTCCTGTCCGGCAAACTGGCTCATGTAAAGCGATTTGTAGCTTCCGTTTTTCGCAAGCAGCTCCCTGTGGCTTCCGGTCTCGATTATGCGTCCCTGGTCCATCACGACTATCATGTCCGCATCCTGTATGGTCGAAAGCCTGTGTGCGATTATTAGGCTGGTCCTGTCCTTCATCAATACGGCCATGGCATCCTGAATCTGCTTTTCAGTCCTGGTGTCAACGGAAGACGTGGCCTCGTCCAGAATCAGAATCCGGGGATAGGAAAGGAAAGCGCGTCCTATGGTCAAAAGCTGCCTCTGCCCCTGCGAAAGATTTGAGCCAGCCCCATGCAGAACGGTGTCATATCCGTCGCCCAGGGATTCAACAACCTTGTCGCAGGATGAAAGGGATGCCGCCTCGAACATTTTTTCGTCGCTTATGCTCTGGTCCGCATATTTCAGGTTCCGCCGCACTGTGTCCGTAAAAAGAACCGTGTCCTGAAGAACAATCCCCACGCTGTCCCTAAGGCTGTCCGTCGTAAGATTCCTTATGTCCACCCCGTCCACCGTTATGGTTCCGGAATCGAGCGGATAGAACCTCATCAAAAGATTTACGACCGTAGTTTTCCCGGAGCCGGTTGTTCCGACAAGGGCAATCTTTTTCCCCGCCCCAATCTTCAGGCTGAAATTCCGTATGACTGGTTTTCCGGGCACGTATGAAAAATTCACGTCCCTGAATTCAATCACGCCGTCCGTAAGCTCCAGAGTCTTTTCGCCAGACTTGTCCTCGCTCTCGCAGTCCAGAAGCTCAAAAATCCTTTCCGCACCGGCAACAGCGGTCTCCAGCTCACCGTAAAGCTGCGCAAGTTCGTTTATGGGCCTTGAAAACTGCTTTGAGTAGATTATGAAAGCCGAAATCACGCCGACGGAAATCATTCCCCTGAGCGCAAACCACGCACCGAATGCGGCAACAATCACAAAGGAACAGTTGTTCAGCATGTTCATCACAGGCCCCATGGCATTTCCGATGATGTCCGCCTTGATTCCGGTCTTGGTAAGCTCGGAGCTTGCCCTGTTGAATTCTTCTATTATATTCTCCTGAAGATTGTATGCCGCAACGGTCTTCACCGCGGTAACCTTTTCCGTGACTATGCCGTTCAGTTGTCCAAGGAGCGTCTGCTTTTTCAAAAAATACTTGTGCATGAGGGAAGAAAAAATCCTTGTCGCAATCACGCTCAGAACAACGGTACTGAAAGTAAGGAGCGTAAGGGGAACGGAATAGACCAACATAACTGTGACGGTTCCTATCAAGGTCAGCACCCCGGAAAAAAGGGACGAAAGGGACTGGCTGATTACATTCGAGACATTCTCCGCGTCGCTTGTCATTCGGCTCATTATGTCGCCATGTGGATGCGAATCAATATACGACACAGGAAGATTGACGGTCTTTTCAAAAAGGTCACGCCGGACTTTCTTCACGACATGCTGCGAAAGTTTCCCCGAAAGAAATCCCTGGAACAATGTGGTCCCCGCGTGGACAAGATAGAGGGAGAGCATCAGGACCAGAAGGGATGGAATCTTTTCAAACTCGCCGCTCACAATTCCATCAATAGCACGGCTCTGGACTGTCGGGGCCAAAACGGAGACCGCAACGGACACAACAACAACCACGGAAAGGAGGATTATGAAAAGGCTCTCGTTCCTGAAATATGAAAAAAGTCTTTTGACCGTCCTTTTTCCGTTCTTCGGTTTTTCAACGGGGCGACCCATTCCGCCTCTGCCACGCGGCCTGAATCCATTTTCGACAATGCTTGATTTCTGTCCGCTCATTTTTCACCTCCCTCCGGCGACTTAAGCTGCGACTCGTAGATGTCCCTGTAGACCGGACTTGTTTTCATAAGCTCGTCATGGCTTCCGCATGCGCAAATTGTTCCGCCATCCAGAACCGCAATCCTGTCCGCATTTCTTACCGAAGCAATCCTCTGCGCGACAATTATTTTTGTGACGTCCGAATAATTTTTGTCCAGGGCGGCATACAGATTTGCCTCGGTGCGAAGGTCCAGTGCCGAAGTCGAGTCGTCGAAAATCAGTATGTCGCTTTTTTTCACCAGAGCGCGGCTGATTGCAATCCTCTGCCTCTGTCCACCGGAAAGACTCATTCCACCTTCGGAAACAGCTGTGTCATATCCGTCCTTCTGCTGCATTATAAAATCGTGGGCCTGGGCCGCAATACACGCATCCATGATTTCCTTCTCCGTAGCACCCGGCTTTCCGATTCCGACATTTTCCCTTATGGTCGAACTGAACAGCTCGCTTTTCTGTAGGCAGACCGAAACCTTTTCACGCAGAGACTTCACCTCATACCGCCGCACGTCGATTCCGTCAACCTCAACGCTTCCCTCGGTGCAGTCGTAGAACCTTGTGACAAGATTCAAAAGCGTCGTTTTTCCCGAACCTGTCGAACCAATTATGGCAAAGGTCTCCCCCGGCTTGATTTCAAGATTTATGTCGTGGAGGACGGGACTTCCGCTTTCGTTATACGAGAAGCCGACATTTTTGAAAACAACGGACCCGCGTTTTTGGAGTGAAACCCTGTCCGAAAAATCTCCGTCGGCGATTTCGGATTTTGAATCAAGAACCTCGGAAAGTCTCTTTGCGGAAACGGTTCCCCTTGAGAGAGTCTGGAAAATCATAGCGAGCATCATCATTCCGTTGAGAATCTGGGAGATATATGTGATTGCCGCCATCACGGCACCGGGAGCCATGTCGCCCTTCTGCACTCCCTTTGACCCAATCATTATGATTCCGACCACGGCAAGGTTCAGCACTATGTTCATCACCGGACGCAAAAACGAAAGCAGCATCTGGACGCGGAACTGGGTGTTCACCAAATCCTCGTTGGCCTTTGAGAATCTTTCAATCTCGGTCTTCTCCTGCACGAACGCCTTGACCACACGGATTCCGCCGACATTTTCCTGCATTATTGAGTTGAGCCTGTCCAGCGCATTCTGCAGCAATTTGAAAAGCGGATTCGTTTTCCAGACAACAAAAATCACGTCCAGAAGAATCAGCGGAAACGCACACGCAAGGATTACACCGAACGAAAGATTCAGCGAAAGAAGGGCTGATGTGCCGCCGACAAAAAACATGATGCAGCGCACAAAGCCACGAATCATCTGTTTGGAAAGCTGCTGCACCTGGCTCACGTCGCTGGTGATTCGGGTAACAAGGGAGCCTGTTGAAAATCTGTCGGTCTGGGCAAAAGAAAAGTGCATGATTTTATTGAAGCAGGACTTGCGCAGGTCGTTCCCAAGATTTTCGCCGGTGACATTTGTGAACACGCCGGACAGCAATCCACAGAGACCACCGCAGACAACCACCAGAATCATCTTGATTCCGACGGACACCACAAGCGAAACATCCGCCCCAAGAATGCCCTCGTCAACGATACGCTGCATGAGACGCGGCTGGAGCAAATCAACAAAAACTTCCGCAACCATAAATCCCGACGCAAGCAAAGCAAAATACCAGTACCGCGCCAGATGTTTGAACAATGTCTTCATATAAAAATGTTAATCTATTTTCACAGATTTGGGAACCTTTATTTCCGCGTGAAGGTCAGAATGTAGGAACCGGACTTTCCGAAGGGATTTCCTTTTCCCAATCCAAAAAATCCACCTCCCTTCTCTGTATAGAGTCCCTTGCATTGAATCGTAAACGTGATTGCGTTGTAATCTTCGCTCAGCTGGGTCTCCATTTTCTGTCCGTAGAAAGTTCCGGAAATCTTGTGGTTTACAAGGTCCACATTTGCATCCGTTCCCCAGAAAGCATTATAGTGTTTCTCATCATTCTGCGCCGAGGCATCCACGTGATAGAACCGGCATCCTACGATTGTGGGTTTTGCAGAAAGCCATCTTGGGTTGCTTCCACCGGAAAGATAAAAGTCCTGGTCATGCACCTCGATTACGGTCTCCCATTTCGTGCTGAAATTTGAAAGGACATCGTTTCCCTTGTCGTCCACGGCGGCACTCAGCTTGAAGATCGCGTCCCATTTTGCCTCGTAGGTTTGGGATTCCAGAGGGAAAGTTTTTATGTCTGAGCTTGCTGTACCAAATTTAGGCTCCAGATGCGCCGTAGAACTTTCCGTGAACCAGTGAGTGCACTTCCAGAAATCACGCGTAGGCTCCTCGATTGGAACCGCCGCCCCGTAACGTCCCTCAAGCACAAGAACATTTGATCCGTCAGAGAAACGCCCCTCCCCGGCATTGAAAGTCAGCTTACAGATGTTACGTTTATAGTAGATTTTCGCAACCGCCTTTCCGTCTTTCGTGATTAGAGTGTTTTCTATGCGGTCCACCGAGAATCCCGTGTAGACCTGCGCGTCGCTTTCGGTCAATTTCGTCATGGAACCTATCAGACCTGATTTAGTCTCTTTCAGTTTGGGTTTTATACCATAAGTTCCGTCCACAGCCTCCTGAAAATGTTGAACGCTGTAGTTTGCATCCTCAGTTCCAGCCTCCCACGTCACGCTATATGTTGTGCTCGCCGTCACATACTGATTTTTCGGATCTTTCGGACTCCATGTGGCCACGAATCCATCCTTGAACGGAGTGAGCGCAGGTGTCTTTTGGTAATATCTGTATGTCTTCGTAAAGGAAGAAATATCCTCGCCGTTCTCTCCCGCGCCAAGGAAAACTCCGTCCCCGGCATCAAAACTTATGTCAAACACCTTGCGGTCATAATAGATTTTTACGACAGTTGAACCGTCCAGGGCAATTTCCTGCTGCTGTATTGGGTCTCGCAGTTCAAATCCGGTAGGAACGTTTTCTTTAGCATTTGTCAGTTGACCAAACTTTCCAGTCGTGGACTTAGAGGAACCCAGTACATACTCATCATCATCTGCATTCTGTTTCCAATGCTCTACGGTGTAAGTCACAGTACATGGTTTCCACGTTGCCTTATAGGTTTTCGCTCCAGTACATGTCGTAAATTTAGGCCATGAAACTTCGTAGCCGATTCTTGTTACGTTCGGGGCAGTTACGGTTCCTCCGTAAATTACATTGACCGTGGCGTTTCCGTCTGCGTTGACCGTGGTTCCTGTCTCAAAACTTCCACCCTCGGCAACAAAGGTTATAGTGTAGTAGTTGCGCCTGTAGTAGAACTCAACAACCGAAGAACCGTCCGCCGCTATGGTTGTGTTCTTGACTTCATAGAATACGAATCCCGTGTATGACTTTGCATTGGATTTAGTGAGTGCGGTCTGGGCATCTGTCGTTCCATGCCCTGTGCTTTCGTCCGAAGTCCGCTCGTCCCAAGTCCTTCCGTCAACATTCATAAGGAAATGCTTTATTTTGTACGGAGTGTTTTCGTTTGCTTTCCATGTTGCCGTGTATGTCGCATTTTCTGCAGGACACACATTTGGAACCCCGGTCCAGATTTCACTATATCCAGTCCTTCTTGCGGATGGGATTTCAACCGGAGCCTCGTATTTGAAAGTCCTTGTCACGGTCTTTTTTCCACCGTCGAACTCACCTTCGCCTGCATTGAAAGTGAGCGTGTAAGTGTTGCGTGCATAATAGTAAGAAACTACAGAAGAACCGTCCGCCGCTATGCTAACATTCTTTACTTCCTTGAAGCTGAATCCTTGGTATGATTTTGCTCCAGATTCAGAACAGGTCGTCATTGCCCCTGTTTTTCCAAGTCCAGTGCCTGAATCTCCAGTCCGCTCGGTCCATCCACCGTTCAAATCCTCAACAAAATGCTTTATGCTGTAGCCGGTCGCATTTCCTTCAATCCATGTCACTGTGTACGACGCATTTTCGGAAGGACATTTTCCCGGGACGGAAGCCCAGCTTGCGGTATAGCCCTGCCTTGTGGCTGTAGGGATTTCAACCGGAGCCTCGTATTTCAAAGTCCTTGTCACAGTCTTCGCACCACCGTCGAACTCACCTTCACCGGCATTAAAAGTCAGAGTGTAAGAGTTGCGTGCATAATGGAACTCGACAAGCGAAGTACCGTCCGCTTTTATCTTAACATTTTTGACTTCCTTGAACGTAAATCCCGGATATGATTTTGCGTCAGATTCGGAAAGAGTGGTCAGGCCATCGGTTTTTCCACGACCTGTGCTTCTGTCGCCACTTTTTTCAGACCATGAACCGTCCAGCATCTCAACAAAATGCGTTATATGATAGGAAGTGTTTTCGTTCGGAACCCAAGTTACGGTGTACGACGCATTTTCGGAAGGGCAATCGCCTGTACTCCAGCTTGCACTATACCCTTGGCGAGTGGCAGTCGGAGCAACAACAGTTTCCCCATATTTGAATGATTTCGTCACGGATTTTTTTCCATCTGCAAACGTACCTTCCCCGGCATCAAAAGTCAGCGTGTAAGTGTTGCGTATATAATAGAAAGAAACTTCAGAAGAACCGTCTGCGGCTATGTACGTGTTTTTGACTTCCTTGAAAGAGAATCCCTCGTAGCTTTTTGCATCGGATTCAGTCAATTCCGTGGTGGATGCGGTGGTTCCCTGGGCAGAACTTCTGTCATCAATCCGCTCGTTCCATTCTCCGTCCAGCGACTCAAGCAAATGCCTTATCGTGTACAGGGTCGCATTTCCTTCAAGCCATGTCACGGTGTAGGTCGCATTTTCGGCGGGACATGTGTTTGAATCAGCCCAAACCGCACTATACCCCTGTCGAGCTGGTGTCGGTGGCACAATCTGCTGTCCATATTTGAATTCCACCGAAAGGGTCGAGACATCCTCTCCATCAGCTCCCATACCAGAAAAAACACCTTCCCCGGCATCAAAAGTCAGCGTATAAGTGTTGCGTGTATAATAAAACTCAACAACGGAAGAACCGTCCGCGGCAAGGCCTGTGTTTTTGATTTCCTTGAAACTAAATCCGCTGTATGATTTTGCATCGGAGGGGCCATATTTCGTGGTGGATGCAATGTTTCCCTGCCCGGTGCCCCTGTCGTCAGTAAGCTCGGTCCATCCGCCATCCAGCGACTCAACAAAATGCCTTATGCTGTACTCCACCACCGTGGGACTTTCTGGATTATCGGAACCAGCGCCAGATTCAGACCCGCCTCCGCTGACCTCCATCTTGCAGGAAAAAATGCACAGAATCCCAAGCACAACGGTGAATATTTTTTTAACGTCACTAAAAAACAATTTCATACTGCATCTCCGACATAAATTTTTAAACCCCTCGTTTTTATTCTCACATAGGCTTCCCGATTTTTCAAGGGTGAAACCGACATTCAGCCTGATTTTGTCCAAACTTTTTCCTGCCGCCACAAGATTCCCAAATCATACTAATTGAATTAAAAAGTGAAGTTTGCTACTATATAATGCACCATGAAAAAGAGATATTTAATAGCGGCCATAATACCGCTGGCTGCCCTTGTTTTTTCGGCATGTGGCAATGACAAATCCCCTACCCCCAAGCCCGCGTCGATTAAATCCACGGAAGTACCTGAGGCTCCAACAGTTTTAGAGGAAACAACAAAGGAACCAGAGCCACAGAAAGCCCCGGTCGAACTAGACCTTAGCGAATTTGACCCGCGCGATTTTTTTAAGGACGTGGTTTACTGCGGCGACTCCTGCATGAATTTCTACAAGTGGGAAGGAAACTCTTACGTAAATCCAGAAACATTCGGTCCACTTGACACAAAGGTATGGCTCGCAAGCAACAGCAACGCAGTCAGATATGCCGTTATTGATGTGGACGACCTTTCAAGCTCGGAAAAAGCCTATATCCCAAAATTCAACGGGGAGCCGTGCAATCTCTGGAAAGCAATTCCCCAGCTGGAAAAAAACAGGGTAATGATGTTCTTCGGCCTGAACGACATAGGTCCGAGCGGAGTTGACGGTTTTATCGAAAACTACATCGCGGTTATTGAAAAAATAAAGGATGCCGTCCCCGATGCAAAATTCTACATTCTCAGCGTTACCCCGATGCGGGAAGACAAGCAGGTAGAAGGAAAACTCTGCACCGAAAACATCAACAAGGCGAACGAAGCCCTTGAAAAAATGTGCGCCGACAACGGATGGACCTATGTTGATGTTGCGGAAAATCTTCGCGATGAAAACGGACACCTGATTTTGGCACTTCCCGATGGAACAAAACTTTCGGACGGAACAAACGTGCATCTCACAAAAGCAGCGTATGCTTTCTGGGACGAGGCACTTGAAAATCTTGCAAGAGAAGAACTTAGAAAAGAATATTACGAGGGAAAATAAAATGAAAAAAAATAAATTCTTGATTCCATTTGCCATGCTGATTTCCGCACTGATTTTTTCAGGCTGCTCCGGTAAAAAAAACTCTGTCGCCATTGAAGATGTCTATGCCCGCATGGAGTCCGAAGTTAACTTTCCGACACACATGCTGAAAATGGACGGCGACTATTTTGTAATGCAGTTTGGATTCAATCTTGAAGATTTTGACCAGTACATCTACGCACAGGGAGAGGACACTCTTCTTGCCGAAACCGTCATTCTGATTAAGGCAAAAAACGGAAGCGACATGAACAAAATCAAGCAGAAACTTGAAAACTTTGTTTCCGACCAGACCACTGTTTTCAACAGCTACATTCCGGAGCAGGGAAAGGTCGCCGAAAAAAGTGTCGTCGAGGTAAAGGGAAACTACGCATATCTTTTGATGTCGTCCAAAGTTTCCGAGCTGAAAAAAATCGCACAGGAAATGATTTAGTCTAAATGGTTTTCAGCAGTCTGTTTTTTTATTTCATATATCTGCCGCTTTTTCTGGTGCTGTACTATGTGGTTCCAAGGGCGGCAAAAAATTATGTGCTCCTTGCGTTCAGCCTTGTGTTTTACGCATGGGGGGAACCGGTATACGTCTTTTTGATGCTCGGCATGACGCTCTCCGACTACATTCTTGGACGGCTCATGCACAAATACGATTCTTCAAAATCAAAGCGAAAACTTTTCCTTGTCCTTTCAATAGTGATTGACCTTTCGTGCCTTGCATTTTTCAAGTACGCAGGATTTTTGGTCGGAACGATAGGCTCCATTTCAGGTGCGGACATTCCGTTTATGGAAATCGCACTCCCGATTGGAATCAGTTTTTTCACTTTCCAGACGATGAGCTACACAATCGATCTGTACAGGCGCGAAGTCACGGTCGAAAAAAATTACGCTGAATACCTCATGTACGTCTCGATGTTCCCGCAGCTGATTGCAGGTCCGATTGTCCGCTACAAGACGGTCAAGCAGGAACTCCACGAACGCGAAATAAAAATGCAGGATGTAATTGACGGCTTCATCCGATTCATCTACGGTCTTCTGAAAAAAGTCCTTCTTGCGAACAGGCTCGGTTCCCTTTTTGATGACGCACTTGCTTTACAGAATCCGTCCCTTGCCTTTGCGTGGCTCGGAGCAATTGCATTTACACTCCAGCTTTACCTTGATTTTTCCGCATACAGCGACATGGCAATCGGTCTTGGAAAAATGCTCGGATTCAAGTTCGACGAAAATTTCAACTATCCGCTTTCTGCAAAATCCGTTACCGATTTCTGGAGGCGATGGCACATTTCTCTTTCGTCATGGTTCAGGGATTACGTCTACATTCCACTTGGCGGAAACAGATGCAGAATCCCAAGGCAGATTTTCAATCTTGCGGTGGTCTGGTTTTTGACGGGACTCTGGCACGGAGCTTCATGGAACTATGTAATCTGGGGCGTGTACTACGGAATACTTTTGTGCCTTGAAAAATTCGTCTACGGAAAATATCTTGAAAAGGCACCGAAATTTTTAAGGCACGTCTACCTCTGCCTCATCATCGTAATCGGATTCACGGTTTTTGCGATTGAGGATTTTTCCAAACTGATTCCATACCTTGGCTCAATGTTCAGCACGAAAGGCGGACTTTGTGGAAAGGAGATTCTCTTCTACCTGCAAAACTACGGATTTGTTTTCATCGTTTCGATTGTCGTGAGCATGCCTGTTTTCCCCGCACTGGAAAAAAAGATTTCGGGCTTCGGATGCGGCGCAAGAAAAACATTCGGAATAATCTACGCTGTGATTTTTGCATTGCTTTTTGTCGTTGCAGTTTCATACATGGTTTCGGACACATACAATCCGTTTTTGTACTTTAGGTTTTAGGAAAAGATATGGACGGCATGGTTAAAAAAATTTTTGTGCTTGTGATTTTGGTCCTCACTTTCGGTCTCGCGCTTGCAACCATAATTGCTCCGAAAAAAGATTATTCGGAAAACGAAAACCGCTATCTTGAAAAATTCCCGGAACCTTCGCTAGAAAACATAACGGACGCAAGTTTTATGAAGGACACCGAAACTTTTGTGTCCGACCATTTCATCCTCCGCGACATTTTTATGACGATAAAGACCGGCTACGAACGGGCGACCGGAAGAAACAGGGTCAACAACATCTACCTGTGCAAGGACGGATATTATATGGAAGAATACAGTCCGCTTGAAAACACAGGGCGCATAGTCTCCGCAATAAAAAGACTGTCCGAAAATTCCCAAAGCAAAAATATCCGCATTCTTCTTGTCCCAACTGCCGTCCAGATTTTAAAGGACAGACTTCCGTCCACCGCAAAAAATGCAGACCAGATTTCCGACATGAAAAAAATTGAGGCGGCTCTTGAAAAAAGTTTTGATTCAATCAACGCGGAAGGCCGGAGCGCAGTTTTTGTTGATGTCGCGGATGCCCTTAAAAAAGCCGATTCCGAACAGATTTTCTACAGGCTCGACCACCACTGGACCACATTGGGTGCGTACACTGCATACAGGGAAATTGCTCGCTCATTTGGATTTACACCGCTTGAAAAAAATGAGTTCACGGTAAAAACAGTCAGCACGAATTTCAAGGGAAGTTTTTATTCAAAAGTGAACGACCTTTTTGCAAAGCCTGATTCAATAGAAGTTTTTGAAAGCGACCGGCTTTCTCTCAGCGTAAAATATCCCGACAAAAAAATCGAGACGGACAGACTGACTGCCGACGAATATCTTGAAAAAAAAGACAAGTACTCATATTTTTTGAACAACCAGAATTCTTTTGTCGAAGTCCACAACTCAAATGCAGAATCTGACAGGACACTTGCGGTCGTTAAGGACAGCTACGCAAACTGCATCATTCCGTTTCTTGCAGAACATTTTTCTACAGTCTACGTTTTCGACACAAGATTCTACAGGGAAAGCGTCACCGATTTCATCAACGAAAATTCAGTCAGCGACACGCTCTTTTTATACAACATGTACACAATCGACACGGACACCGGAATCAACGGAATCAGATGATTCAGTCCAAATTATTTTTTCCCGCAATGGATGAACGTAAGTTCGTGCTTGTTGTAGTTCAGGTGAACCACGCGGCTGTTCGGAATGTTCTGGAATTCGGCCACAAGTTTCCAGTCGATTTCCCCCTGCATTTTGATTGTGCAGATCATGTTGTCAACAAGTCCTGAATCAAGCCACATCCTTATCCATTCAAGAAGACGCTCCGGGTAACAGATTACGTCGCTGAAAATCCAGTCGAAATGTCCAAGGGCTTCGGGCTTGAGCGTAAAGGCATCGTGGGCCATGAAAGTCACAAGCGGATTTTCCATAAGCGGTTTCACAAGTTCGCTTCGGTCCACCGCAAAAATTTCCGCACCAAGATTTGCCAGAACCCAAGTCCAGCCGCCGGGACACGCACCTGCTTCAAAACATTTTGTTCCTGACGACGGAAGTTCCACTCCAAAAAAATGCTTTGCAAGAACAAGGCTCTCCTGTATTTTCAGATACGCCCTGCTCGGTGGATTTTCATGGTCCTCGACCCAGGTAATTTTCCCGGCGGGAATGCATGATGTCGTTTTTGCAGACGCAAGAAGCGTATGCTCGTCAATCAAAGTATAAAGTCCGACCGGAGACTGCGGAATGTCAAACGGAAATGTCCTGTCCTTCAGATTTATATACGGAAGTTTTTCCTGAACCAAAGCCGAACGCCTGAAGAGTGTATGCGTGTAAGGAGCCCAAGACCGCTGCACCGATTTCAATGCCTGGGCCGCATCACCGATTGAATCGAAATGAACAAGGAACGGCTCCACCATTGCGCACCTGCACCAGAACGGAATATTGTCCGCAGAGTACCGCGCAGTTTTTTCACCGTCCAAAGATTTTTCCTCCCGAAGATTTTTAAAATCAAAACAGGGGACAAAAATCAGGTCGCCATAATCAACACGGTCTTCAAGATTTTCACCAAACCTTCTGGCAAATTCCGAAAGCATCATGTCCTTCATATCAACATAAGGAAGGAAAGCCCCTCCGCCAATCTTTTCAATCGTCCACGCCATCTACTCACAGTCCTCCAGCACAAGCGACTTTTGATATTTGGGAAGAAATCTTTTTGTTCCGCCGGTCTCAAAGTTCACGGAAATCACATACTCACCTTCGTCATTCATTTTTCCGGAGGCAATCACTCCGTAACCGTAATCATCATGGTAGACCTGCGCTCCGACATGCCATTTTTTTGCAACAGGATCTTCTCCGGCCGAAAGTCCCGGCTCATAGCTTGGAGGGGTATCGCCAATCACTTTCATAAGCGAAGAATCAATTTCATTCAAAAACGGAGATGGGTACATGAACTTTGTCTGTCCGTACATACGCCTCATGCCGCAGCTCGTAAAATAAAGTTCGTCCTTTGCGCGCGTTATGCCGACGTAAAAAAGCCGCCTCTCCTCTTCAAGTTCGTCCCCCGCCTTGTCTTCGCGAGGAAAAACTCCATGCTCCATTCCGGTGATTATGACCCTGCTGAACTCAAGTCCCTTTGTGTTGTGAAGGGTAATCATAGTGACGCGGTCCTTTGAATCATCCTGCTCGCTCTCATTTTCAAGAGTGCGGTCCAGCTCGATATGGTCAAGAAAATCAAGGAGACCCGCTTTTGTGCACGGATAAAGGGATGCCGCATTCGCAAGTTCCTGAAGGTTTGAAATCTTCTGTGTACCGGCAATCTCGTCCTGGCTCCTGTGATAATCCTCCAGACCGGACTTTGCTGAAACTGCGGACACAAAATCCGAAAGGCTCTTCTTTTTTGATTTAGATTTTTTTCCAGATTCGGCATCGGGATTTTCATTCAGCATGGAATCAAGTTCAACGGAAAGCGACACAAAAAACTGCACACCCTCGGACGCTTTTTTTGAAAGTTTTATTTCACGGCATCCGTCAAGCATCGACCTTCCGCGCCCGCACTCAACAATTTTTTCCTGACTTGTATTTCCAATTCCACGCGCCGGTTTGTTCACTATGCGCCTGAACGCAATTTCGTCTTTTGGATTTGCGACAAACGAAAGCCACGCAAGAATGTCCTTGACTTCCTCGCGCTCATAAAATTTCAAAGTGCCGACAACCGTGTAGGGGATTTTTTTTCTCAGGAACACGGACTCGAATCCCATTGACTGGGCGTTGGTTCTGTAAAGTATTGCCCAATCAGAATACGGCACTCCCTTTTTGTGTGCGTTTTCAATCAGCTGCGAACAGAACTCACATTCTTCGTCCTGATTTTCAAGAAAAGCAAGCACAGGTTTCTTTCCGTTTCCACGTGCGGAGACAAGAGTTTTTCCAAGCCTGCCCGCATTGTTTTTCACCACCGAATCGGCGCACGCAAGAATCTGGGATGAGGAGCGGTAGTTTGTTTCAAGGCGCACAAGTTTTGTATCCGGGAAACAGTTCTGGAAATTCAAAATGTTTTTCACTTCCGCGCCACGGAATTTGTAAATGCTCTGGTCATCGTCGCCGACAACACAGACATAAGTTTCCACTCCGTCTTCCACGCCGGAAAGCTGCTGCAAAAGCAAAAACTGCGCGACATTTGAATCCTGGTACTCGTCCACCATAATCACACGGTAGCGCGAATGTATTTCATTTTTAACCAAAGCGGAATTTTTCAAAACAAGATACGGCAAAAGAATCAGGTCGCCAAAATCAACATTGCCGGTTTCGCGGAGCCTTTTTTCATAGGCGGCATATTGGTCCGCAAATTCTTCGGTACATCCAATCTGCGAAAAATCGGAACTGTCGGGGGTAAGGCAATAATCTTTTGCAAGCGAAATTTTGTGTGCGACAAACGAACATTCTTTTTTGGGCAAAGTCGGAATCGCCTTGGACACAAGATTAACCATGTCGTCGTCATCGTAGACCGTAAAGTTTTTGTCCACTCCGGCTTCCATATAATACTTCCGCAAAAAATATGCGCCGAATGAATGGAAGGTACGGATCTGGGCATAGGCGGACTTTGGCTCAAGCAGGACAGCCCTCTCCTTCATTTCGTTTGCGGCCTTTTTTGTAAATGTCACGGCAAGTATTGAATATGGATCAAGATGCAGGTGCGAAATCATGTACGCAATCTTCGTGGTGATTACGCGCGTCTTTCCGGAACCTGCGCCCGCAAGAATCAAAAGGGAGCCGCCTTCGTGTACAACCGCCTCCTCCTGCTGTGGATTCAGGACCGAAAGATATTCGTCAGGACTCACAGAAAACTCCGTCAACATCAACCTGGGATGAAGCTATTGCCTTTGCCTTTACCACAGCACCGGGGACAACCCTTGAAACAGCTTTCGGGTCGTCAAGGTCGTAGCGGACAACAAAGGAGCCGTCAACATCGGGAGCCTCGAACCATGTGCGTCCGATTGCAAGACCGTCGTCCGTTCCGTCATGGTTTTCAATCACCTCTTCAATCAGAACGTCGTAGATTTTTCCAAGCCTTGCCTTAAGTTTTTCCTCCGTCATTTTTGACTGCACTTCACGCAAAATGTCCGCACGTTTTTTCGCAAGGGACGGTTTGACTTTTCCCTTCATTTTTGAGGCAGGAGTTCCGTCCTCGCTTGAATATTCAAAACATCCGCTCCAGTCGCTTCCGATTGCCTCAAGGAATTCTTTTGTGCGTGCGAAAGCCTCTTCGGTTTCTCCGGGGAAGCCTGTCAAAAAAGTTGTCCTGATGCAGCTTTCGGGAAATGCCGTGCGGATTTTGGACACAAGCTTTCTGTAGGACTCGAAACTTCCCTTCCTGTTCATCGCCCTGATTATGCCGTCATCGCCAGACTGAAACGGTATGTCAAAATATGGAAGAAAACGCGTGTCATTTTTCATTACGTCCAGAATGTCGCAGCTGAAATGGTCGGGGTGGATGTAGAGAAGCCGAATCCAGAACTCGCCCTTGATTTTTGAAATCTCTTCCATAAGGCGCGCAAGATATGATTTTCCATCGGCATTTTTTGATTCGGGACCCTCGCCGCAAACGTCATCATTTTTTCCACAGCCGAACGCCGCAAGATCCTGCCCAATTAAATTGATTTCGCGCACATTTTTTTTCTGGACGAGAATCTTGATTTCTTCAACAATGTCGGAGCATTTTCTTGAACGCAGCTCCCCTCGGATAATCGGGATTGCGCAGAACGTGCATCGGTTGTCGCAGCCCTCGGTGATTTTCACATACGCGGAGCCCTTGAACGAAAGCAATGTGTTTCTGTCACCGCAGCAGACTCCTTTTTGCGGAGGAACAACAACAGGTCTTTCTCCGTCCAAAAGTGATTTTACGGTTCCGTCAATTTTTGAAAGGTCTCCGTTTCCAAAAAATCCGTCTGCCTCGGAAAGTTCCTGCTCCAGTTCTTTGGCGTAACGTTCGGCAAGACATCCGGCTAAAAGAATTTTTGCATTGGGATAGGAAGAGCGTGCGTCAATTACAGCGTCAAGGCTCTCCTGTTTTGCGGATGAGATGAAGCCGCAGCTGTTGACAATAATAAAATCGGCGGATGCGGGGTCTTCCGTTTTTGTGTAGCCCAGATTTTCCAGACGTGTCACAAGGATTTCCCCGTCCACCTGATTTTTGGCGCAGCCGTGCTGGTCCAGATAGAATTTTTTGTTCAATGATTCGGCGGGTCTAATTTCGGAACTCAAATCAGTCTACAGCCTCAACTACAAGACGGTATTTTCCATCGTTTCCGTGTACCCACTTGATGTCCTCAACCTCAACGTGACCGTCGGGACCAATGTCCAAATCAAAACTCTTTGTTCCGGCTGTAATCTGGAGACGCAGAGCATTTATGTTGCTTGTCCACAGTCTGATTCCGTTCTGGGCCTGCAATGGCACGGATGAACTGGACGATGTGTAGTGGTTTTCGACCTTCTCGCCAAAGTCAATCTTGTAACGGAAAAGACACGGATTGCGGAATGTAACTGTAAGCGTAAACGGATATGCCCTTGTGTCCTCGTGGATTACAGTCTGGTTTGCGTTTGCCGCTGTCACAGGTATATAGTCCGTGGTTGTTGTTGTTTCCGTAGTATCTTCAGGAACATCGGAAGTGTCGGCAATGAGTGCCGAGCTGTCATCAAGAAGAAGTCTCACCTGCGCTCCACGGCTTTCATCGTTGGTCGCAACGTCGCTCAGATATACTATCATGTCGGAAAGGGAGTCACCGTCAACATCAAGGACACGCTCCTCACCAAGACTTACAATCTGGCTTCCGGCTGGAGTGTCAAGGGTCAAATCACCAAGAACATTCTTTACCGTCAGAACAATCTCGCCCTCACCCTCCTTTGCGGGGATAAGAATCTGGTCACCCTTGTACATGCGGATAGTTTCGGTCTTGCCGTTGAACTCGTATTTGTGAATCTTTTTTGTCTCGGCCAGAAGACGCTCGTTCTCAGCCTTCTCCTGGTTCATCTTGTGCATAAAGAAATACAGATATATTCCCACACCAACCAAAACGGCCACAACCACCGCAGCAATAATCGGAACCATCAGCTTGGGTTTCTTTTTCTGCAGAAGCTCCACCGGTATTGGCGACTCCTGAATTTTCTTTGCCTGATAGAGCTTAAGGATTTCGTTGGGATTCAGTCCAAGGAACTCCGCATAGTTCTTCAAAAAACCAATCATATATGGCTCACCGGGGAAGACCTCGTTTTTTTCTCCCTCAAGAGCTTCTATATACTGCCTGGTGATTGATGTCTTTGCCTCGACATCCTCTATGGTCAGCTCCTGCTCCTCTCTGCTGTTTTTTAACTGTTCTCCATAGCTTTCCATTTCCGATTACTCCTGGAACAAGAAATTGCTGTACGAAGTAACGTACTCCGGAGGGTCAAAATAGAACTCGCCACTTCCAACCTTTACGTTCAACCTGTAGTTCGTCATGTCGAATTTGTATACCGCCCCCTGTGGAGTTGTGGCAATCACACGGCGAATCAGCTTGGTGTCCGGTTCTATGGAAAGTTTTATGCTCTCGAACGCCTCGGATGTCGCGCGCCTGTAGAGCATTATGTTCACGACCTTCACATCGCTTCCCGCATCAAGTGGAACAGGGTTGGCATCCGTCTCAAAGGCAATGGTGTAGTAACGCTTGAAAAGACTCAGACCGCGCGGAGTAATGGATGCGTCGTCCGCTGTAGCCTCGGTGATTGTCTGCTGGAGAAGTGTCTGCTGCGCCGGAAGATAAATCTGGAGCATGCTTCCGTCGAAAATCAGAATCTGTCCACCCTGCCGGTTAAAGCTGATTCTGATAAGCTGCGGGCGGCTGTATGCAAGACTTCCTGACATCTGCCTTCCGTCCGAATCAACGGAAATGTCGCATCGGTAGGTGTAAAGCCCGGCATAATAATCGCTCACGTCATTAAAATAGGAGGCCGCCGTGACAATCTGTGAAAAAGCCATAGTTGAGGCAAACAAAAGACCCACCATACAAATAATTAGTTTTTTCATATCTATACTCCAAATCGAAGATAAAAGACTTCCGACTATAAAATTCAAGTCGATATATAATAGATAATTAAGTGATTTAGGTCAAGGATTTTGTATACTAGTTTTTTTGCTTAATTTTTTCCTTGATTTCCTCAACCACCGCAAGATCCTCAATCCCGGTCCTTAGGGAGGAGACAAGAGGCGATTTTCCATCCAAAAAGTCAACCGCATTCTGCACCATGTTTGAAAAATACCCCGTCCGCTCAGGAATCTGGATTTTTTCCCGCGAAAGACTGTGGAATCCCGAGTACAAAAGCGATTCCCGCCTCCTGTAGAACTTGAAAAACCCATTTCCAATGCAGATTCGTCCCTCGGTTCCCCTTATGTCGATTTCAAATCCAAAATATCTTGACCTGCCGCTGAAAGTCAGGGTGACATCCGGGCAAGCCTCCAGCGAATAATGTGCGGACACATGCCGGACACAGTTTTTTTCATCAGCCAAAAGACCCGTCAGGACTGGATTTTCAAGCATGGGCCTGCATGTCACATCCTTTTCCCCCGAAAGCCTCAAAGCCCTTTTCATAAGGCCGGACTTTTTCTGTGGAGCTGCATCCCCGGGCCTCATTTCGCCAAGCAAAAACTGAACCGCGTCAACCAGGTGGGTTCCGTCGTGCAGAAGACTGTACGCTCCGCTTTCCTCCTCGTTCGGATTGTAGACTGCCATCCCCGAAGAAAGAATCCCGTGGACCGAATCCAGTTCCCCAATCTCGCCCACAAGTTTTCGCGCAAGTACATAGTCCCTGGAAAAACGTCTCTCGTGGTTGACCATCACCGGCACTGCGTTTCTTTGGGCCATGTCCCTGATTTTCAAGGCCTCAGCCATGTTCAGCGCGACAGGCTTTTCCAGAATCACAAGCGACGGACGGGAGACCACAGCCTCTATGGCCTCTTTTTCATGGGACCTCTCGTTGACCGCCACTACAACAATATCCGGGTGGACATTCGAGTACATGTCCAGGGAATCACGGTAGACCGACACAGAAGGATTTGCTTTGTGCCAGGTACAGAGCGTCTGGGCATCCGTGTCACATCCCGCGACAAGTTTTATGCGTGGATTTTCGTTTATAGCCCTGGTATGGCTTGCCGGCTGCTCCCTTTTTGAGTCCAGCCCCAGACTGTAACCGATTCTTCCGCAACCAACCAACGCGGCGGTGTACAAGGATTTCCCGGACATTAGATTTACTCTCTGTCCATCAGGGCAGCATATTTCTGTGCAAGCCTCTTTGATTTTTTTGCGGCCAGACCGCAGTAGTTTGCCGGATGCTCAAAAAAGTTTGCAGGATTCTCCACGCCAAGTTTTTCAAGCTGCGCGGTTATGTCCGCGAACTCCTTTTCATGTGTCTTCAGCACCTCAAAGAAAGTCTTTCCGGATTTTTCAGCCTCCAGAGTGATTTTTCTGATGACCTCATGTCCGTCGTTGTAACCGGCCTCGCCAAGAAGAATGTATGCAGGTTCAGCAAGCACACCTCCCTTGACCTTTCCGCCCGCTCCGTCCAGATTTTTCGCCATGTTCTCACGGTCAGCCTGCAATCCCTTTACAACGGAATTCATTCTGGCGACCGCCATTGTAAATCCGGCAACATAGTCGGCGATGAAACGCTGTGACGCAGAGTTTGTCAAATCCCTCTGGTGCTCCGAAATCTGGTCCATATAGAATGTAATCACGCGCGGACACATTGCCTTCCACAAGGACTTGACATGCTCCGAATTCCATGGATTCCGTTTCTGCGGCATGGTTGAGGATCCAACCTGTGTCGAGGCAAAATACTCAAACACCTCGCCAATTTCAGACCTCTGTAGATTGCGAAGGTCGTCGGCAAGATTCGCCACAATACCGAAAGCGACATTCATCTCCAGAAGCAGGCGAAGAACATGCTCCGGCTCCACAAGCTGATTCGAATACTCGGACGGCTTGAGGCCCAGGAATTCAACGTAGGTTCTCTCCAGCTCCTCCGGGTCCTTTACAATCATGGATGGACCATTGTACGCTCCGACAGGTCCCGCAAGTTTTCCGACCAAATCATTTGAAAGCTCCTCAATGCGGAGAATCGATTTTCCAAGGCGGGCAACAAATTCAGCGACCTCCCATCCAAAAGTGATTGGAACCGCATGCTGGCCGTGTGTCCTTCCAACCTGAGGAGTCGCGCACTCCCTTTCCGCAATCTCGCAAAGATATTTTTCAAGCTTTCTCAGTTCAGGCAAAACAACGTTCTGGGTAACATCGCGCATACGGCAGCTGAGGCCTGTGTCCAGAATGTCAACCGAAGTAGCTCCAAGGTGAATCAAAGGACCAATCTCGGAGTCAACCTTTGTCTTCATCACGTTCACAAGCGCGCGGATATTGTGCTTGGTCTTCTCCTCCTCTTTGTAGACTTCCTCGGGATCAATGTTCTCCGCAACCGAATCAAGTTTAGCGGCAACATCATCCGTAAGTTTTCCACGGAGCTTCAGATGGGCCTTGACCAGAGCCGCCTCACATTTTGCGTGGGAACGGACGGATGCCTCTTCCGAAATATATTTTGAAAGTCCCTCAAAAACCGGGGCTTCCGACAGCGAGTATCTGTGGTCGATACAAGAAATGTTTTCAAAAATGTTTCTAGTTTCCATGCCCACAGTATGAAATAAAAACAGGAAAATTTCAACGGACTTCTATAGAAAGAAACTGTATTTTTCTTTCCACGCGGCATAATCCTCCGGGGTAACACAGTCCTCGTATTCAAATATCGCGTTCTCCAAATCCTGACAGTCTCCACTCTGCTGCATGATTTCATACATAACCTGCAGTCGCTTGTAAACTTCTTCTGCTTCACTATCCATAGCTAATATTTTATAAGAGGAATTCCATATTTGCAAGTAAAAATCCCGGAGTCTTTATTCGAGTCGCAGTCTTGGTGATTCCGTCAACTCATCGCCTGTCATGCGGATTTGATGACCTGTATTCAAGCGGAGTGACACCGAACTTTTTTTTGAACG
Source organism: uncultured Spirochaetaceae bacterium (assembly GCA_902783155.1). Taxonomy (GTDB): domain Bacteria; phylum Spirochaetota; class Spirochaetia; order Treponematales; family Treponemataceae; genus Treponema_D. The sequence goes on along the minus strand of CACZPR010000079.1, from coordinate 12,160 downwards.
CGCGGATAAAATACGAAATATTCTCAAATCCGTTGTCCAAGGCAATTTCAGTCACGGGCTTTTTTTCCGAAAGAAGTTCCTCCGCGCCCGACTCAAGTCTGAAGTCATTCAAATACTGGATGTAACTCATCCCCGTCTGCTCGCGGAAAAAATTCATGAAGCGGCTTTCCGAAAGTGAACAGACCGAAGCCGCCATCCCGATTGTGATCCGCTCCGAAAAATGTTCCCGCGTGTACGAAACGATTTTTTTAATCCGCTCGGAATTGTTTTTGTTTTGCCTCCCCGGAACGTTCGACGAATCCTTCACGATGTTTCCGTCAAAAATCAAGTGCAGAATCTCAAAGAGCCGTCCCTTAATCATAAGCTCGTAGTCCGAATAATTTTGTTTTCTGTGGTCAATCAAATCCTTTACGAGAGGCTGAATCTTTTTGCTCAGAGTCATGGTCGATTTCAAAAACAGCTCCCTGAAAAATACCGTGTCCTGAAAAAAAGAAAAATACTTTCTTGCGCAGTGAGAATCAGGATTTTCCTCCAGAAGCGAAAACGAAAAAAGTATGTTAAAATATTCGCAGCACCTGTCTCCGTCACGCTCAATCGAATGGACAGCCCCCGAAGGAACCAGAACCATGTCGTTTTTCATTGCGCACATTCTCCTTCCGTCAACCGTAAAAACCGCGCTCCCTCCCGTCACAAAAATAATCTCAAACTCATCGTGCCAGTGAAGCGGAAACCCCAAAAGCCATTCAGGGATTCTGGCATGGTAGACGACGTAGGGAAATGTCTTTTTTCCATGGCTGTTCGTTTCGTGCAGCGACTCGCGGTTAGGCATATCATTCTCCATTTACAGTAGGATTGTGTCATAAAATCAATAGAATTCTGCAAGATTTTAGCTATGACCAATAGTATTGTATCAGCATGGACAAAGAATTTAAACAGAAACTTTTACATATCGCCCTGCCCGTCACGACACAGGCACTGATGCAGTCGTCCCTCAACCTCATTGACCAGATTATGATTGGCTCCCTTGGAAGTGCGTGCATTGCAGGAATCGGTCTTGCGGGAAAGTTCACCTCGATATTAAGCGTCCTGGTCGCGGCAATTGTCTCGGCATCCGGAATCCTCATAAGCCAGTACTATGGAGCAAAAAATGAAAAGGGCGTGCGTGACAGTTTCTATCTGCCGTTTTATTTTTCACTTCTGTTCGTGCTGATTTTTTCAATTCTCTCTTTTTTCATCCCGAACCAGATTATGAGCCTCTACGCTGATGACGGGGAGACAATCTCCAAGGCGGCGGCCTATCTCAAAATAAGAACCGCAGGATACCTTCCGTCCGTAATAACGATGTTCGTCTCGACGCTGTTAAGAAACATGCAGAAAGCAAAACTTCCCGCAATCGCTGGAATTGTGTCCATCGCCATCAACACATTGATGAACTGGCTTTTGATTAACGGTGTGTGGATTTTTCCGCGACTGGAAGAATCGGGTGCGGCCATTGCAACCGTGCTTTCACAGATTTTTGAAATGCTGATTGTGACAGTCCTTTTCTTGCGGGAAAAGAAAAAGCAGAACCTGTTTTTGCATCCGACAGTTTCTTTTTCAAAGACATTCATCAAAAACATATCATCAATTCTTGCTCCGATTCTGGTGGGCGAAGCACTCTGGTCACTTGGTGAAAATGTCTATGCAATAATCTACGGACACCTTGGAACAGAACCTTGCGCCGCCATGACTCTCATGTACCCCATCCAGGGTATAGCAATCGGTTCACTTCGAGGTGTCGCATCCGCATCTGGAATCATAGTGGGAAATTCGCTCGGTGCAGGGGATGAAAAAAAGGCGTACGGTGAGGCACTTGGTTTTGTCAGGCTTACCGTCACAGCAGGAATCATAATCGGAGTTTTCGTCTGCCTGATAAGTCCGCTCTATGTCTGCCTGTTCAATGTCGCTCCAGAAACACGGACAGGCACAATAAAAATTCTTGCGGCATTTTCGGCTGTGTTTACGGCAAAAGTCTTCAATATGGTTGTCGGCGGTGGAGTCCTGCAGGCTGGAGGACAGACAAAGTTCATGACGTTGGTGAACATCATCGGGACATGGGGCTGCGGAGTTCCATTCGGTTTCATTTCCGCATACGTATTCAAGTTTCCAATCTGGTGGGTGTACTTCGCACTTTCGCTTGAAGAATATGTCCGCCTTGCAATAAGCGTGTGGCTTTTAAAAAGCAGACGCTGGATGAAAAATGTTGCGGTATAAAAATCAGAGTTACCCCTAAAAACAATCACGAACCAGTGCTCTCGTATTTTGAAATGTTTATCCTCCACACTATCAGGGCAAAAGTCAGTTGGGCTGCGCTCATCAAAAAAATCTTCAGGCTCAAAAAGAGTGCGCCGTGGTTGTTGAAAAACAATGTCTCCACCGGAAGCGAACTTATAAGTCCGAACGGAAGGACAAAAGTCAGCATGTAACGGATTACCTTCGGAAAAATCGAAAGCGGATAGCGCGCATACTGGCGGAAGTTGTAAAGAATCTGGATGATGTAGCCCGAACGTTTGAAAACCCACGCAAAGCTTGCACCGAAGATTTTGATTGAAGTAATGCAGACGGCACCGCAAAATGTCGCGACAATAAAAAGCAAAACGAATTCCCAGCTCCAGACAATCCCGCACTTTGAGCCGCATATCGCCATCATCACGATTCCAAGGACAAGCTCTCCCAATGCGTCTGGCTGAAAACGCTCCGCAATAATCTGGAACAGGACGCTCACGGGACGCAAAAAATAACAGTCAACATCTCCGCGCGCCACACGGAAATATGCAATCCTCCAAAGCTCGTCGGTAAAAAGATGGTCCACAGCAATCGGCATGAGCGTAAATCCATAAAGGAATCCCATCTGGTACATGTTCCATCCGTTGAGGCTCGGAATTGAATTCACGATAAAAAATATCGTAAGGATGTACGCAAGGTTCTGCACGAAAAATCCCGCAACGCCGATAAAAAAATCAACCTTGAATTCCATGTTCGCGACAAACGAGCGTTTAAGAAAAACCCAATAAAGACGCAGATAATTCATTCTAGCCTCCCTGCACAGTCACTTTTTTACTTGCGGCCCTGAACAAAAGCCATCCGAAAAATTCAAAGACGACAAGCCACAGAACATTTTTTCCGAGCATAATCGCAGACTCGCCGAGACTTGTTTTTCCCTGCAAAATCAAAACAGGATTCTGTGCAAGACCCGCAAACGGCAATGCGTTCACTACATCCCTGAATGTTCCGGGGAAAAAGGAAACCGGAATCAAAACGCCTGCAAGAAAACTCACGATGACTTCGCGCATCTGGTTTATGCCCCATGCCTGTGTCGTATAAAAACAGAGGATTCCCAAAATGTAGCTGATTGAATCATTGACGAGCACCGCAAAAAAAATCGTCAGAAGAAAAAAGACGATGCTCCTCGCTAAAATCCAGAAACCGGAGTACGACAGAAAACCGATTTTTATAAATACGAACATGCTCACGGCTATCGACGGCAATGCAAGAATTAAAAAATTCATCGTCACCGTTCCAAGATTCTGAGCGACAAAGCGACCGCGGTATGAAATCGGACGGATAAAAGAAATTGCAATCGTTCCGTCTTTTATTTCGTCCGCTATCTGCCTGAAAGTTTCGTTCACAAAAACCGCAAAAGTAATTATGTTTATGAAAACCGTGTAGACAATCATTTCCTTGAAAGAAAAACCGTTTATCACGGAATCCATTCCACCCTCGCTTGCCCTGTAGACGGAAAACCAAAGGAATATCAGACAGGTCCATTCAAGAATGGAAATCACAAACCAGCTGAGTATATTGAATTTGTATGCCATCTGACCCATGGCACCGGCCTTGAAAAAAGGTTTATATTTTTTTAGCATATTGATTTCCTATAAAAGTTTTTTCACCACATCCTCAATTCCGATTTCTTCAACTTTCATATCCGTGGCACCGAGCTGATTGAAAACATAATTGACCACGGTCTCCAGATTTATTTCCTGCGCATTGAATTTGATTATGAGTTTTTTTTCGTTTTCCTCATCCCTTGTAAATTTTAATCTGCCGTCATAATCGCAAAGTTCCGAATCCGTTTTTTTATCGCGCAGACTTACGGTCAGTGTCCTCAAATCACCGAAGCGGTATTTTACATTTTCCAGGGTTCCGTCGTATATGATGTTACCCTCGTCGATTATTATGATTCTCCTGCACAAATCCTCAATGTCCTGCATGTCGTGAGTCGTAAGGATTACGGTCGTGTTGTATTTTTCGTTCATCATCTTGATTGCACCGCGGATTTTTTCCTTGACCAAAACATCCAGTCCGATTGTCGGCTCATCCAGAAAAAGTATTTCAGGATTGTGAAGCCATGCAGCGGCAAGATCGGCACGCATTCTCTGACCAAGGCTCAAAGTTCGCACCGGCTGATGCACGAAATCCCCGACTCCCAAAACCTCGTAAAGAAAATCAAGTCTCTCCTTATAGTCGCCGTCATTTATCCTGTAGATTTCTTTTAAAACCTTGAAAGATTCAACAAGCGGAATGTCCCACCACAGCTGAGTTTTTTGTCCGAACACGACACCGATTTTTGATGCGACGGACTTTCTTTTTTTATAAGGCTCCACCCCGTCAATTTCTATCGTGCCGCTTGTCGGAGTAAGAATGCCGCACATCATTTTTATGGTCGTAGATTTTCCCGCACCGTTCGAACCGATATATCCGACCATCTCCCCGTCATTTATTTTCAGCGATATATTATTGACCGCAGTCTTTGTTTCATATTTTGCAGAAAAAAGAGTCCTGAACATTCCAAGCACACCTTCCTGCCGAACAGCAGTCTTGAACTCTTTCGTAAGATTTTTTATCTCAATCATTTTTTTACACTCTCCAGATGCGTAAATGCTATTTATATTACATAAAAATTTATCACAAATCAAGCCACAAAAAAAAATGAGGCGGCCCTGTAATTTTTCTTTGATTCATGGTATGATTAAAAACAAACCCATACAGAAAATGTGAGGCGCGTAAAATGGAAGACATCAGCGTGAATGGAACGAATTACAAAATCATCAGGCTTCTTGGGAAAGGAAAGGGCGGATATTCATATCTTGCGGAGCGTGACGGAAAACAGTTTGTGCTGAAGCAGATTCACCACGAGCCTTGCGACTACTACACGTTCGGAAATAAAATTGATGCGGAATGTCGCGACTATGAGCGTCTAAAAAAAATTGGAATCAGAATTCCACAGATGCTTGATGTCGATATAGAAAATGAACGCATTTTAAAAGAATACATCGAAGGCGAAACAATTTTTGACCTTGTGCTGAACGACAAAATGAAGGACGAATATATTTCGCAGTTAAAAGAAATGTGCGCCCTTCTATATCCGGTAAACACAAACATCGATTATTTTCCGACAAATTTTATTGTGCAGGGTTCCGATTTGTACTACATTGATTTTGAATGTAACGACTATATGGAAGAATGGAATTTTGAAAACTGGGGAATAAAGTATTGGTCAAAAACTCCTGAGTTTATTGAATATGTTAACAAAAATGAAAACTCAAAGAGGAATTGTTAAAATGAAAACGCGTACAAAATTATTTGCAATGCTTTTTGCGCTGCTCACAGTTTTCACGGCCAGTGCGTCCAATTCAAAAAAATCCAAAGTACAGAATATATTGTATTGGGCTGCATGGGTTAAAAACAACAAATACACAACATACAAAAACTATGCCCGCGTGTTAAATTATGAGACCATCGACGCACCCCACGATGAAAAGGAAGATTTTTCCCCTGTATTTATTTCTTACACCAAAAAGGAAAACCTTTACTGCACGGAAGTTTTTCTCGATGGAATCAAAGACCGTCTTCTTGCGATGATGCAGATTGAAGGAAGCGGAAAATTTCCCCATCTTCGAATTTTTAGGTTCAACAGCAAGACAAAAAAATGGTCGATATATTTTTCCGCATGCGGTTCACGAGGTGAATGTGGCTTGGTTTACCCAATCCAAAACCCCATCACTGGACAGACATTTTTTTTGGAAGAGTTGAGGGACTTTGACAACAAACGTCTTGTCGCCTACAATCTTCTCTCGCTCAAAAACAAAGAATGGATAAACAGCTCGACAGCCACCGCACAATATGTTTACAACCTAAGTGACGAAGAAAGCCAATGGATTTCATCCGACATAATAGAAAAAATGGCGGTCTTCGATTATTCATTTATGGGAATAGACGGCGACCACCCATCTTTGATTGAACAAGAAATTGATGACAAAAAAATTGTTGCAAAACTTTATCACACTTCAGTTGCAAGAATGCCATCCAATTTTAGCATAACAGTTTTTGAAAATGAAAAAGAGATTCTAAAAGTGCCAGATTTGATATGGGGCTTCAACATTGTAGAAAAGGATGGAAAACCTTACCTTGTATACATTGGAACAGGAAGAGCAAATGAGGCGTGGGTTCCCACAATTGAAGATTTTATGCTGAATGTTCTGGACCTGACCACTCTTAAACATGAGTTCCGCTCTTACATAAAATCTGAAATAATATTTGATGAGGGAGAGTGAAAATGAAAATCAATTTTTTCTGGGGATGGTTTACTTTGGTTTTTGCCATGGCAGGAGATTTCATTTTTTCGTACCTGCTTTCTTTTTTTTACAAAGGCTACAGCAACATGAAAATGTCAATCAGCGCGTTGGGAAATCCAAAAAGCCCGGTGCGTCTTCCGTTCAACATCTGGATGCTGATTGAAGGACTTTTGTTTTTGTCTGCGCTCCCCGCTCTTTATGAAAATTACCATTCTGTTTCCGCAATCCTTACAATCACAACAATTGTATTTATCGCAATTTTTGCAATAGGCTCGTGCATTTTTACCTGTTTTTTCAGCGTGAACGAATCGAAAAACATTGTCACCACCGCATCAAAAATTCATGGGGCGGGGTCGGTTTTGGGCTTCATGCTTTTTCTCTTTGTCCCGCTGCTTGTAGCAATTCTTTCATTCAGATGCGGTGAAAACATTTTCGGAGCCGTGTGCGTATTTTGCTTTACTGCATCCCTAGTTTTTTTCACCATGTTTGTAATGTCGGACAAAGAAAAATTTTCGGGGACATTTATTTCAAACGAAGGTCTCTGGCAGCGTCTCAATCTTTTTTTCATGTATCTTCCACTTGCAATATTGGCGGTAAGAAAAATAGCAGGTTTTTAATATGGGCGACAGTTACGGAACAGGAAAAGCATCAGCAAAAAAAATTTTGATTGTCGAGGATGACAAAAGCCTTCGCGACGAACTTTCGGTCCTGTTAAAAAATGCCAGCTACGAAACTATTCTTATCGAAGACTTTCAAAATGTTTCCACACAGATGGAGCGGGCAAACGCGGACCTTGTTTTGCTCGACATAAACCTTCCGGTGCAGGACGGTGAAACAATTCTGCATGACTTCCGGAAAAAAAGCGACACACCGGTAATCATGCTGACAAGCAGGACAAATGAAATTGACGAGATTCTTTCAATGGGCTATGGAGCTGACGACTTTATCACAAAGCCATACAGGGCGACAATTCTCCTTCTCAGAATTTCCGCTGTGCTAAAGCGTTCATCAAAAAACAGTTCAAGACAGATGTATCACAACGCGGAAGTGTGCGTAGCAAAGGGAACAATTGTTCTTGCAGGAAGGGAGCTTGTCCTGACAAAAAATGAAATGATAATTTTCCAGACTCTTCTTGACCGCATTGGAGAAATCGTGACGCGCGACGAACTTATGACCGCATTATGGAACAGCCAGGAATTTGTCGGCGACAATACGCTTTCGGTCAACATCAGCAGGCTGAGGGGAAAACTTTCGGAGCTGGGATTTGAGGACGCAATAGAGACTCGCAAAAAGCTGGGGTACGTTTTAAAATGAAAACAACAGACTACATCAAGGATAGAATTCCTGCGTATCTGATTTTCGCAGGCTCCATTGTTATGGAACTTGCGGTTCTTTTTGCATTCCACATTTCGGTGGAGGCCGCTGTAATAGTTTCTGTAACCGAATGTCTTGCCCTGTCCATAGCAGAAACGTGGAACTATCTCCGTAAAAAAAATTATTATCAAAAACTTTCAGAAAACCTTGAAGGACTTGATAAAAAATACCTGCTCTCAGAAATGTCTGAACAGCCGAATTTTCTCGAAGGAAAAATATTTCACGAAATCCTGTGCGAGACAAATAAATCAATGTGCGATGAAGTTTCGGACCAACGTAGGAAAAACTCGGAGTTCCGTGAATTTTTGGAAGCATGGGTCCACGAAATCAAACTGCCGGTCGCGGCTCTGGAGCTCATGTGCCACAACGACGGAAACACAAAATACAATGGGCAGCTGAATAGAATCGATACATATATTGAGAACGTGCTTTACTATGCAAGAAGCGGAAGTTCAGAAAAAGACTACATAATCAAAAATGTTTCACTGAAGCAGGTTTTTACTGAATGTGCAATCAGACACAGGGAAGAAATACTTGAGCGAAAAATCACACTTGAAACGGACAGTCTTGATTTTAATGTTATGACAGATTCAAAATGGCTTTCATACATGATTGGCCAGATAATGGACAACAGCATGAAATACGGTGCAAGCAAAATAAAAGTGAGCGCGATGGACGAACAAGAGATGACAGTCCTTTACCTCCGCGACAACGGAATTGGAATCAGTGCGAGCAATCTTCCATACATTTTTGAAAAATCATTCACCGGTGAAAACGGACGTTCAGGCACAAAATCAACAGGGATGGGGCTCTATATAGTGAAAAAACTTTGCGACAGGCTCGGACATGGAATCAGCGCGGATTCAGTTCAGGGCGAATACACCGAAATAAAAATCTGTTTCGGAAAAAATGATTTTATAGATTCCGTGGTTAAGCATTAACCTTACAAAATTGTAAGATTGCGTAACAATAGACAAACGACAAACAGATTCAAAAATGATAGTCTCCAATCAAGAAAACCAAATGAGAGGACTGCTATGGAACTTTTAAAAATCCAGCAAATCGAAAAATATTACGGCAGCAAATCAAGTCTCACCAAAGCGATAGACGGAATTTCATTTTCCGTTTCCGGCGGAGAATTTGTTGCAATCATGGGTGCGTCGGGGAGCGGAAAAACAACTCTCCTAAACTGCATTTCAACAATCGACAGGGTAACATCCGGACATATTTTTTTGGAAGGCACGGACATAACCAAATTGAAGGGAAAGGAGATTAACAAATTCCGGCGCGAAAAGCTTGGATTTATTTTTCAGGATTTCAATCTTCTGGACACGATGACTGCTTATGAAAATATTTCTCTCGCCCTTTCAATTCAAAAAAAATCAGCGAAAGAAATTGATGCCACCGTAAAAAAAGTTGCGGAGCAGCTGGACATTACGGACGTTCTTGGCAAATATCCGTACCAGATGTCTGGCGGACAAAAACAGAGAGTCGCTTCCGCACGTGCAATTTCCACGAATCCAAAACTTGTGCTTGCAGATGAGCCGACCGGTGCGCTTGATTCAAAGTCTGCGAAAATGCTTCTGGAAAGATTCAAATATCTGAACGGCGAACTTGGCGCAACAATAATCATGGTGACTCATGACAGTTTTACGGCAAGTTACGCAGGACGTGTAATTTTTATAAAGGATGGGAAAATTTTCCATGAAATCAACAGAGGGAACGACACACGCAAAGAGTTCTTTGACAAAATCATAAACGTGGTGACACTTCTTGGAGGAGATGCAAGCGATGCTCTTTAAAATTTCAGCAGGCAACATAAGGCGAAGTCTTCGCGACTATGCAATTTATTTTTTCACACTGATAATCGGCGTGTCTATTTTTTATGTGTTCAACGCAATCGGCTCACAGGTCGCGATGATGAAGATTTCTTCAAACCGTTCGGACATAATTGAACTTCTTGTTTCAACACTTTCGGGCATAAGCGTTTTGGTTGCAATTGTTCTTGGACTTTTGATTGTATACGCAAGCCGGTTTTTGATGAAAAGACGGAACAAAGAATTTGCGCTCTACATGATGCTCGGTTCAGGGAAGGGAAAAATCTCCGCAATACTTTTGATCGAAACACTCTTGATTGGAACCGGGTCTCTGCTTGTGGGACTGTTTTTGGGAATCGGTCTTTCACAGCTGATGAGCGTGCTTGTCGCAAACCTTTTTGAGGCGGACATGAGCGCGTACAGATTTTCAGTCTCGGTGGATGCGATAATAAAAACTGTAATATATTTTGCAGTGATGTATATTGTCGTGATGATTTTCAACAGCGCCGCAGTCACAAAAATGAAATTGATTGACCTGATGCAGTCTGAGAAAAAATCTGAAAGAATCAAAATGAAAAATCCGGCCGCATGTATTATTGTTTTTGCTGTGTCGGTCATTGCGCTTTCCTACGCATACTCACAGGTTTGCTGGCACTACAACGAACTTAACCAGATAAAATTTTTTACATGCATTGCTCTTGGCATGGCATCAACATTTTTTATCTTTTGGTCCGTGTCGGGGATGCTCCTCCGCATCATAATGGGAATCAAAAAGATTTACCACCGCGGATTGAATGCGTTCACGTTCAGGCAGATAAGCAGCAAAATCAACACGATGGTTTTCTCCATGACGGCAATCTGTCTTATGCTCTTCATCACAATATGTACTCTGTCTGCATCATTTTCATTCAGAAATTCGATGAACGAAAATATAAAAAAGTTTTGCCCGGCGGATTTTGAAATGGAAATTTCTTTTTCTGATGAGGCGGACAAATCTTTTTCTCTTGACATAGAAAAAATATATTCCGAAAATGGATTCGACATCAATGACGGAATAAAGGAGTCAACGCATTTTTCAACATACATCGATTCCAATTTTACGCTGGAAGATTTCATTGGAAAAGATAATATGGATAAAATCAAGAAGCAGGCACCGACAGCAAGTTTTGACGTTCCCGAACAGATTGTAAAACTCAGCGACTACAATGCACTGATGGATTTATATGGAAGAAAAAAACTGGAGCTTTCCGACGGTCAGTTTATAATGCTGTGCAATTTTAGCGGAATGGTTTCCATCCGAAATCAAATTCTGAAAAAAGATTTGGAGCGGAAGATTTTTGGAAAGTCACTGAAATCAAAATACAACAAGTGTGCGGATGGATTTATAAGTCTGAGTTCACAAAATCTGAATTCTGGAATTGTCGTTGTTCCCGATGCTGTTGTTGATAAAAATCAAGCGGCAGAAAAAAAATATTTTATTGGAAACTATATTGAAAACAGTGTTGAAACTGAAAAAACACAGCGCGAACATTTTCAGAATGTAATCGAAAAATCTTCCAATGTGAACGGCAGGTTGAATACAAAATACGACATTAACGAAGCAACGGTCGGGATTGGAGCTATCATTACATTTCTTGGTCTCTACATCGGACTTGTGTTTTTGATTGCGTGCGGTGCAATTCTTGCGCTGAAGGAGCTTTCCGAAAATGTGGACAGCATTTCACGATACGACACGCTCAGAAAAATTGGTGCTGATGAAAAGGAGATTTCAAAATCAATTTTCCGTCAGACAGGAATATTTTTTCTTCTGCCTATTTTGCTTGCCACGGTCCATTCAGTGTTTGGAATAAAATTTGCCGTGCAGGTTCTGGAAGTTTTTGGTATTGAAAAAATATGGAGTTCAATTATTGCCACGACGGTCATAATTCTTTTAATCTACGGCGGATATTTTTTAATAACCTACTACAGTGGACGCGGAATTGTGAAAAGACGAAGGTAAGTGTATTCTCTGCAAAAAATGACCCTGCCTATTTTCGGTAGGGTCATTCGTGTTTTGTGATTTTCAGAAAACTAAAAATTTATTGGAACACTGTACGGTCCCTGTGCGTAGTCGCTTCCAACAGAAAGATTAAAATATGCATAATCCCCCGATGGAGCCACATAAGTAATATTCACATCCGTATTTTTAGGAACGGAGAGAGCGACCTTCCCATTGTCTCCATCAACCGGTGACTATGTGTAAAAGAGGGCCACGCTGCGAGAAACAAAAAAAGGCGCCCCCGGCTCCGTTGGGGAGCCGGGGGCGCCGGGTCTTCGGATGGGGAAGGAAAAAGGTCCGCGGCCCCGACCCGG
>CACZPR010000078.1 GCA_902783155.1 uncultured Spirochaetaceae bacterium | reverse complement strand
TGGTCGCGGGTAAAGCAGTTCCAGCGTTCGTCTTTTACAGAAGCTCTATCTTCAGCAGTGTAGGCTTTGATGAAGTCGGCAAAGTGTTCTTTTTTGAGCTGATTTGTTTTACCAAAGCTTTGCATATTGGTACGAAGGTCGTAGAACCAGACTTGCTTTGTGTTGTCTTTGTCGGTTTTTCCGCGGGTAAAAAAGAGTACGTTTGTTTTTACTCCCTGGGCATAAAAGATTCCGGTTGGCAGGCGGAGGACTGTGTGCAGGTTGCACTTGTTCATTAAGTCTACGCGGATTTTTTCACCGTCGCCATCTGCAAATAAAACATTGTCGGGAAGAACTACGGCTGCCCTTGCTTTTCCGTCTGCTTTTAGTGAGCGGTAGATATGCTGCAAAAAGTTGAGCTGCTTGTTGCTTGTGGTGTAAGTAAGGTCTGTACGAAGCGCGCGCTCACCGCCTTTTTTGGTTCCGAACGGAGGATTTGTAAGAACTACATCGTAGCCTTTCATTTCCATTCCGATTGAACTTAATGTGTCGCCAAGCGTTATTTTGCCGTTTATGTCGTGAAGGTATGCGTTCATAAGTGCAAGCCGATGGGTGTCGTGAACAAGTTCCGTTCCGGTGAAAGCCTGAGTGTCTTCAAACTCCTGCTGCTCGCTTGTACAGTTGATAAGATTGTCGTTATGGTCCAGCACGTATTTGTGTGCACTAATCATAAATCCGAATGTTCCGCAGGCCGGGTCGTTGCATTTTTCTCCAAGCTGAGGTTTTACAAGCTCTGTCATTACATCGATTAAAACTCGTGGTGTAAAATACTGCCCTGCTCCGCTCTTTTTTTCTGTGGCATTTTTTTCGAGTAAGCCTTCGTAAAGGTCGCCGAGTCCTTCATCTTTTGCGCTGAACCAGTCGAGTGCGTCTATGGACTTAATGATTTTTTCAAGATTCTTTGGCTCGTCAATTGAAGTCTGGCTGCCGGCATAAATCTCAAGAACACGGCCGCTTGTTTTTGTTCCAAGGTGGTCAAGGAGTTCTTTGTAAAAATCTTTGAGGGCAATTCCGTCTTTTTTTACAAGTTTTGCCCAGCGGTATTTTTCTGGGATTTGTTTTTCCGCGCCGGGAATCTCCGAGCACATTTTTAAGAACAAAATGTATGTGAGTTCGTTTAAATAATTTTGATATGTAATTCCATCGTCGCGAAGTACATTACACAGGTTCCAAAGTTTGCCTACGATTTCTTGTGTGGTCATGTTGATAATTGATAATTGAGAATTAGTAATTGATAATTATTCATTATCGAGTGTCAATTCTCAATTAATTTTTCCTCCTTTTTTTGAAGTTTTAATAATTGCGGTCATAATTTTTATAAGTTCAATATTTGCTTCATACAAATCATGAACCTGATTTTCCTGCACTATACCGCTTTCTATTAGCAATTCAAGCCAATATGCTGTTTCATCAGCTTCTTTTAAGGCAATATTTATCTTGCTTATAAAATCAGCTTTGCTCTGAGCATTTTTACTTTCACGAGCATTGGCACCAATACTTGTTCCGCTTCTGAGCATTTGATTTGCCAATACAAATTTATTCTTCTCCTCACAAAGATATTTATAGAACTTAATTATCCGAACAGCAAAAGCTTTACTCTTGTCCAAAATCAAATTATTTTCCAAACCGCCCCTCCATTGTCAATTACCAATTATCACTTATCATGCCGCATCATCATACAGGTATTTATTCAATTCAGCAATCAGCGAGCGAAGTTGGAATTTGAAATCTTTATCTATGCGTTTAAAGCCGCCTTTGTTTCGGAATATAACTTCTTTATCAAAGACTGATTCGTCAAGAACATTTTCCTGCAGAAGATTCGCTTCAATCATTTTAAGCCATCCGAGTTCTATCGGGTCGAAGCTGTGGTTTGCCTTCAGTTTTGCGACTGCCTGTTTTATTCTGTCTTCATGATTCAAAAGCGACGCACCGACTGCATAACGGCGGATTACGTTGATGATGTCTACGGTCATATCGGCGTTTGACATCTGATTTATCGCCGTGTTCAGGCTGGTCAAATCGTATCCGTCATTTGCAAGCTGGACGCAAAGTGTTTTAAGTGCATCACGGGTAAGGCTTTCCGGTTTTGTACAGACGATATTCAGCGCGGTGATTTTTTCGCGATTGTTCTTTATATAGTCCGTAAACTCTTCAAGATAATCCTGTGGCCGTTCAAGATTGTGCTTGCCATAACCACGCTTTACCTGCACATTTCCGTCGTCCGTATCGTCAATTATGATTTTTCGGGCGGCAGCCTTGTCGTCCTGAATCATTTCAAATGCTTTTTGATCCTTTATAATTTGAGCTGCAGCTTCACGCGGAGAAAGTTCTTCTATTTTGTTTATATAAGAATCTATTGTTTCTCCGGTCATCACCTTGAAATCAGAAACGGCATTCTCCGTAAGATTGTTCTTTTTGCGCTGGAGTTTTGCCACAAGCTGATTCACTTGATACAGAATGACGCGAGGCTCTGTCGTTTCTTTCATCGAGTCAATCAATTCGGTCATTTTGATTTTCGGCTGCTGCACGACAGGCTTCATGTTGATTACATCTTTCAACGCATCATAAATTCCGACCGGATCAAATATGTTGAATTTTTCCTTGTTGATTTCCTTGCAGAGACGGGTTGCGCGTCCCATCATCTGCTGAAAAAGAATGCGCGATTTTACGCAACGCATGAACACAAGGTTCGTGATTGAAGGAACGTCGATTCCTGTCGTAAGCAAATCAACGGTAACAACTACGCTCGGGTAAGTTTCATTTTTAAACGCCTTAATCAAATCTTCTATTTTCTTTTGATTGCCACCACCGGATGCACCCGTTATTTTCATCACCGCATTTTCCGGGATTCCTTTTTTTTCGCAAATGTGCTTCAGAATGTCAACGATTGTATCCGCATGAGCATCATTCACGGCAAAAACAAGTGTCTTTCCAAAAATGTCCGGCGAATCAAGAACAAGATATTTTTCCGTAAGCTCTTCAAAAACTTTTTTATTAAAATCCGGCACTACGATTTGATCGTTGAATTTTTCAACGTCATAATCAAGCTCATCCGGCAGAACCGCTTCGTTTACGATTTCTTTTGTATCGGGATCATATTTGGGAACAATCTGTCCTGCATTAAAATGAATGCCGCCACGTGATTTTTCAGTGGACAAAACGTAAGGAACATCGTGGTCGCAAAGATAGCCTTCGTAAACTGCCTGCCTGTAAGAATATGTAAAAATCGGTTCGCCAAAAATATTGCTTGTCTGAAGCGCGGGTGTTGCGGTAAATCCAATTTTCACGGCATCAAAATATTCTATGATGTTGCGGTACTTGCTCTGATAATCCATCTGGTCACGGAACAAGATTTCCTCTTCCGACATTTCCTTGTCCAGAATATATCCACGGTGCGCTTCGTCGATAATCACAAGGTCAAAATCTGAAACTGAAGGCATGCGTTCTCCGTCATTGTATAAAATGCGCTGAACCATTCCCTGAACCGTAGAGATTTGAAGTTTTGTTTCCCTGTCGATAATCCGCTCATCAAGATTTTTAATATTGTAAATATCCGTAAGCGGCTGCAACTGATCAAGCTTAACTTCGCTGAAAACATCGAATGCCTGCTTGCCAAGGGAATTGCGGTCAACAAGCAGAAGTATTCTCTTGAACATTTTTGATTTTAAAAAACGATAAATCAATGCAAGGAATGTCCGAGTTTTTCCGGTTCCCGTCGCCATTGCAATGAGCATTTGTTTTTTGCCTTCCGCAAGGGCTTTGTCAACCGCATGAACCGCCTGTATCTGGTATTCGCGAAGATTCAATCCGTCTTTGTTCCGCAAAAAATCATCGTCGTCAATTTTTGTAAAAGTCTGGGAGCCGTTTGTTTCTTCACGTTCAAGAAGCTCATCAATTCCAGTCGGACTCATCCAACCCTGCAATGCCCTCGGAGCTTTTGTCGGATTTCTGAAATCAATGAACCATATTCCAGATTTCGTTTCAAGCTGTTTCAGATACGGTCTGCCATTCGTCGCAAATGCAAACGGAACTTTGTATTCCCTGTTGATTCCCCATCTGCCCGTGACAAAATGCTCGTCTTCATTTTTTATCAGGCTTGCATATTCCTTGCACTGACCGTCTATCACGCATGGAATATCCTTGTGTTCCGCCTTCGCTTCTATCACTCCGACAAGTCTTTCACCGATAAACAGAGCGTAATCCGCATAACCGTGATTGTATATTTTGGAATCGGTCTGCCATTCCGCAATGGCCATGTTATGACCTTTTTGCGGACGGGTTCCGTTTGTTTTTGCATTAAGCACTTTGGAATCTGCTTCCCAACCGACAGCGCGCAACTGCTCGTCAATAAGATCACGTGTTTCTGCCTCCGTAAGCGGACGTGCCCGGTTGGCCTTAAATGAACGGTTCCGGCGAAGTTCAATTTTAATCTTCGGAGTGGATGCGGCAGTCTCTTTTGCAATCTCAATCAGCTTGTTCTCGGAGTCATCTTCTTTCTTTTGTTCAGCCGTAAATTCCTGCGGTCTCTTTATTCTTATTATGACTTTTTTCTTTGCAACAGGAGCAAGATTTTTCGGCAGAACATATTCCCTGTTCGCAACGTTTTCTTTTGTTCCGTAAGTTTCCGCAAACCAAAAACAAAGGCTGTAAGAAATCGGCAGAAGTTCTTCAACCAAAACAGAAGAATCCAAATCTTCATGGACCGCTTCGTTTCCAATCTTGCGCAATCTGGTAAAGGATTTTGCAAGCAGACCATTAATGATGCGGCTGTCATACAAAGTGTTTATTCGGGTTACCTGAGGAATGTCGCTGATATTTCCAGTAGGAACAGGAAGCGAATCGTATTCATATACAAGAGTGGTTATAGTCTCCCCGATTTTGCGAATTTTATACAGCGCACTGTTTGGATCGGAATAGCAATATGATTCCGCCAACTTTCCCAGTTTAGCCAAAGCAGGAAATTCTTTTTCAAAACAATCAAATGATGACGACATAAGCATATATCCCGGTAAAAATTTCTCTTCTATAGTATACCATAGTTTTACAGATTTATATAGTGGTTTGTTATTCGCTCCTACCCACCCCCGCAATACCGACCGCAATTGAGTCCATGTCTAGTGAAATTGACAATTGATATGCAATAAAGGCATTTGAAAATGCTTTTTACTCCGCATATTTCTTAAAGTTCTCAGCCTGTTCAAAGACTTCATTATATACTTCGTTTCTTGGTACAGGAGGATATCCATTATCATCCAAAAGAATCATTAAGTCAGCTTCCATTTCTGCTTTTACATCAATTCTCTGGTCCCAGTCTGTGTATTTTGTTTTATCATCAACAAGAGCTTTTACTTTCTTTGCTAGGTCTTTCATCTTGTCATCAGGATATTGATTTTCAAAATGGAATTTCTGAGTGCAGCTAACAAGAATATCGTAGAATGCCTTTTCTTCAAAACTGATTCCTAGTTCCTTAAAGTGCTCTTTGTCTTTCTGAATATCATTAAGTAATTCATTTAATTGCTTAGTAACTTCATCAAGAACCTGCACAGTAAAATCATCAAGGTGGCGATTGTTGTATTCTTCAACAAGCTTTTTCATTCGCTCGCTGAATTCCATAGCCTTGATTTTGTTTGTTCTCTTGTAATCGGCAATTACCTGCTGGAGCAACTGCTGCAAGATTTTGATTTTTGTATTTGGCAGCTGGATTGCATTTATCTTCTCAAGATATTCAGGAGTAAAAAT
>CACZPR010000077.1 GCA_902783155.1 uncultured Spirochaetaceae bacterium | reverse complement strand
TTGTCCTTAAGAGAGGCCACCTCGGTCAAAAATTCGGACGCAACGGCAAATTTTGTGTTGATATTGTTCATAAGGACGGCGTTTCTTCCTGGCTTTATTCCCGAAACTATGTCGTTTATCTGGCGGACAAGGTCCATGGCCATGTCGGCAAGGTTCTCAACGCAGGAGAGGCAGCTTCCGGTGTTGATTCTCTGATGAATCTGAGAAACGCGGTAGGCCTCCATCTCCTCGGCAATAGCGTTCTCCTCATCGCTATAACCAAGCTCAATCTCCTTGGAATCCTTTTCAAAACTGTAGCTAAGAAAAATCATTGAGATTCTGAGACCTATGGACCTTAGCCTGTTCAGCTCGTCCATATCGACATTACGACTTGCGCTAAGAAATTCGACCCTGTCCGTGAGACTTCTTTGGAGTCCACGTAGCTCTTCGAGAGTAACTTTCATAATTGATTCCCCTTTCCCTTATTTTTTATCCCTACATATAACATATTTTATAACCCGAATTTTGTAAAGACTGGGAAAGCCCTGTTTGAAAAAAAATTTGCAAATTTTCGTTGTGTCCATTCCGGCATGGAGTTGTTCTACAAATCGGGGGGCAAAAAAAACGGCCAGAACCCCACAAATTGAAGTTTTTGGTGTTTTATTGTAAACTTAAGATGTTGCGGTGGTCCCAAATCTTACGATAATAGATTCAGGGTGGCCACGCAATTTTGCCAAGGAGCGGTCCCCAAAGGATCCGGAGGATTTTTTCTATGGGAAGGATACGGAACGGCATAATCAAAATTGCCGCAATCGCCTTGATTTTCTCAATGCCAGGCCCCACAAAAACATGGGGTGCGGATTCCGATGTCCAGGAACTTATCAACGACTACCCCTACTATCCCCGCTTCTTCAACGAGACCATAACAAAAATCTATCGGGCGGCTGAAAAAGGTGATTTCTCGGCGGCGGCGCAGGTCCTTCTTGATTCCGACAACGGAACGATGGCCATTGATTTTATGAAATCGGCGTTCACAAACGGAAACCACCAGGCAGACACGCTGGCAAAGGTCGAAGAATTCTCGGAGCGCACAAAAAAGAACATACGCTCGTACATCTCGCTGCAGGGACAGATTTCGGATGCCCAGGGAAGTTTTGTCGCCGCAATCAAAAAGAACAACCTCAAAAACGCAGCGGCAGACCTCGACAAAGCAATGGACGCGCTAAAAAAACTTGTCGAACTGAAAAAGTCTCTCCTGGGAGACACTGCGGATGCCACCACCCTTTTCAATGCGATGAAGGAGACAAGGGAGGTCCAGGACGCAAGCTACATATCCTACGCAATCAAATTTGTGGAGGGAACGGGACGCACGGAGAACACAGGTCTTGTCGGCGCGATGGGCATACAGTGGAACCAGATGGAAAAGGACATGACAGACTGCCTGTTCGAGAGGGCGGCATCCATTTCCCAATCAATAGCGACCGCTCTGGACAAGGGCAACATACTTGAATACGGAACCAAGTTCAAGGAAATCAGGGAGGGCATTGACGCTCTGAACACAATATCCCCGATGCTCACAAGGATAACGGACTTCGGCGACACAATGGGCTTCAAGGCAGGCTCCAAGTCCCAGATACTTGCGTCCCAGTACAAAACATCAACAGCGGCGGTTGCACAGATGGCGCAAAGGACAGCGGAGCTTATCGACATGGCCACCGAAATCTCCAGCCAGATTCACGAGGTCGATGACTTCATAGACAAGAGCGTCGCCGACACAGCCCAGGACCTTAGGGACAATCTGGACAACATCTCCCAGTTCTACCTGCAGAAGTCCAACAAGTTCGCGGATTTTGTCAACAGGGTGGACGGTCTGACCCACGGAACATGGATTTCGGAATTCAAGAAGCTGAAGGAAAAAAGACCGCAGCTGGAAAAATTCATCAACTCGTACACGGCGGCATGCGACGAAATCTCCAGGACATGCAGCGAAAAGGCCTCTGACACAACCGTACAGGCGGGAACAAGGCTCATATCGGCTGGAAAGCAGATGTACGTCGAGGACACGGAAAAATATCAGGCAATAATGAGCCTCATACCGGATGCCTCAAACGAAAACGCAAAACAGTATCCGTCAAAGGTTCTCAACAGCATCAACACGTTCAGGCAGAGCATGGAGCTTGACATACAGGCACTGAAAAAGGGGTCCGAACTTCTCTCGTCGGGAAGCCTCTCGCAGGTCAGCAACATCCAGTACATGCAGAGAAAAATCAAGGAGTCGGTGGACAACATCCAGAAACTGAGCTCGCAGACGGACTCCCTGATTTTGCAGGCAAAGGCACAGCAGAAGGAGGCACTTCAGGCGCAGAGCCAGATTGATGTCTACTACAACAGGGCCATGTCGTCATTCAGCAGGGGGGACTTCACGGACGCAAGGAACAATCTGGACAGGGCATCCTCACTGTACAACTCCCTGATTGACAGCCTGAAAAGGGACGCGGAGATTCAGGAGAACACCTACGACAAGATTGCGCAGCTCAAGGTGTCCATAATCACAAAGCAGCAGCCCCTTCTTATGCAGGAGATACGAAAATTCAAGGACAGCGCAAAGACTGCATACTACGCTGGAAACTTTGACGACGCATACCAGCAGATAAGCATGGCGGACGAGACAATCAGAAGCTGGAGCGTATTCATGGACATGGACGTGCAGACCGACGAGGAGCTTGAGACGCTGAAATCCAGAATCAACACGGCGCTGGAGATGAAAAGCGGAAAGGAGCTTTCACCGACGGACCCGCTCTACCCCGAGATGTCGCAGATTCTGTCAATCTCCAACCAGTATTACCAGAACGGACAGAAGCTGATTTCGGAGGGAAGGACAAGCGAGGGAAAATCCCTGCTGAACATGGCAAAGAACAAGCTGAACGAGCTTAAGATTGTATACCCGAGGAACCAGCAGGCGAACCTTCTTTCCATGAAGATAGACCAGGTGCTGGACCTGAAGCAGTTCAACGAGAATTTCAAGACAAAAATCGATGAGCTAAGGCAGGTGAACTACAGCAGGAACGACTCAGCGGCCCAGGAGGCATACTCCGATTTGCAGGACCTGTACGCCCTTGAGCCAAAATATCCGGGACTGGCGGACCTAATCTACCAGGTGGAGCTTGATTTGGGACTAAGGAAAAAGGTCGTGGACGTAATGGACATAAAGCCGGTGGAGACCCCCCAGATTGCCGTAAGCGAGGTTGTGATTCTTTCGGCTTCGGACGAGGCAAAATACCAGCAGGCCATCAACTATCTCCAGAACGGAAACGTAATCGCGGCCAAGTCAAACCTGCAGGAACTTTTGGCAAAACCGTCAAACCAACGTTCAGCAAAAATACAGAAGCTACAGAAACGGCTTTCGGACATGGGATACTGAAATGCAAAAAAAATTTTTAATATCGACGGCAATCCTTCTGACAATCGCGGCGGCAAGTGTATTCGCCCAAAAACTTTACTGGGACAGCCCAAGGGTCGTCTCGCAGGCAAACATTGACTGCCGCTTTCCGTCAACCGTTTCGGGAAAAACAAAGAAAGCAAAAATATCAGCAGCGTTCTGGCAGGAAATTGACAACGAGAACAAGGAAATCTATCTTTCCATAAGCACAACGACGAACGGAACATCATGGACGGCGGGAAACAGATTCGCAGGTCCCTTTGTCTATTCAGGAACCGTTCCGGAAATCTACTCGGCTGCAGAAAACGACAATGGGAAAATTGCTGTGGCAGTGCTGACCGGAATAAACGAGATTTCTGTATACACAAGCACGGACGGATCCACATTCAAATGCACCGCGCTGCCGGAACAGGAGCTTCCACTGGTCGGTCCAAGAATCTACGCGACATCGGGCGGAAGCTTCGTTCTGTTCGCCACGCTTGGAAAATCCGAATCGCTTTCGCTTGTGTACGCCACATCAAAAAACGGAGAGAGCTGGTCGAATTTCACACCATTCCAATTCTCATATCCGGGTGCGTCAAATCCGCTTGCACCTTATGTCGCTCCAGTCAATGGCGGGGACATGATGGTTTTCCAGGCGCACTACTCGTCCGGCGGAAGGTACACGTTCCAGATTTTCTCATCACTGTCCAAGGACAACGGAAAGACATGGTCCACGCCTGTCCTTGTGACTTCGGACGGAAACAACAACCAGCGTCCGGTGGTCATAGCCTACAAAAAGGAAATCTACCTTGCGTGGGAACAGTCCATGTATACGGGCATAGACTCCACAATCTGGGTTGGGAAAATTGGCACCGACGGAAAATTCAAATCCGGCGGCGGTGAATGTGTGAGTCCGAAGAACGGAAACTGCATCCACCCGGAGATGGTTGTCTACAACGAAAGGCTCTACATGATCTGGTCGGACAGGCAGACAGCGAACAACAGGGTCTACATCACGCAGAAGCTGGACCTTTTCTGGGACGACCCATCCGTGCTGATTGAAAACATTTCGGCATCGACATACCCGGTGACATCGGACAGGGAGCGGGAGCTTTCATTTGTCTGGCAGCAGGGAGGGACCACCGGAAGAATTGCCATGCTCTTCAAGGATGTCCACGCAAATCCACCTAAGATTGTCCCGCGCAATTTTTCGGACGGAAAGGGAGGCACTGCGGACACGGTGTCGGCTGCGGTCGAGGAATCAACAGACTCATCTGGAATCAGGGGATTTTCGTTCATCTACACGAGGGACCCGAACGAGGAACCGCCGGAGGACATAAACACATATCCGCTTGAAAATGTAATCGAAGGAAAAGCGGACGAGGACGGTCTTTGGTACTTCAAGGCAAAACAGGTTGACTATGCCGGAAACTGGTCCAGAACAGCGGTCGCAACCTACAGAAAAGACACAACCGCTCCGCTCAGACCCAAAATCAACCTGCCGGATATTGACGAGAACGGTCTCTTGAAAAAAAACACATTCACAATCGGCTGGGCAGCGTCCCCCGAGGACACGGATGTTGACGGATACACATGGGCACTCCAGTACATAGATTCCATACCGAAAAGCCTAATCGTGAACGCCACACATCCTCTCAGGCTCACGCCGGAAAAGATAGAGGAAATCAAGACCTCCCTGCTTGAAAAAAATGCGGAAAAAATCGAGGAGCTAAAGACACCTCCAAGATACCTGAAGGGCGGCAAAGAGAGTCTCTCCGAATCATTCACGAACAAAAGGAACGGTGTCTATCTTTTCACAGTCGCGGCCATTGACGAGGTTGGCAACATCAGCGAGGAGGAGTCGGTTGTCCTCTTCCTGAACAAATACATACCGCAGACATATCTGACAGCGATAAACGCAACGCCAAACGTGTTCGGTGACATAGCCCTTGAAATCTATGGCGGCGGATTCACATACGAGGGAACCATCTCGGCTGTCTACATTGACGCTGACGGCAAGGCCCCCTACGACTATGTTCTTTCTGCCGGAAAAAATGATTTCAAGGTTGCGTCCGACAACAGGTTAACGGAAATGACCCTGACAAAGATTGACGCGGGGGACTACTATATTGGTCTTGTGCATACCGACCGCGGACTTTACATGACAAAGGACAAACTCCTGAAGGTAAAGGACTTCGGTACTGTCAAGCCGTACAAGGAATACAATTTCGTGCCAAAATGGCTCACAGATTTTATGGGCACAAAGAGGCGCGTGGACATAACACTGATAATTGTCGTGGTGGTTCTGGTTCTTGCGGGATTCGCGACCGTCATTGCCATGAGGGGACTTTCAAACACGGCAAGGGAGGCCATCACCATAAAGGCTGAAGTAAAAGCACTGATTGAAGGAGACATTATGCCAGAGGAAAGAAAAGCAAAGCAACAGACCATACACCGGAAGGGCGTGAGTCTTAGGGTCAAGCTGGTGGCATACACCATGTCGCTGATTCTGGTTCTTGTCGTGGCTCTAGCACTTACGCTTGGCTACATCATGATACGCAGAGAGGAAAGGACCCGTGCAAGGGGTCTGGAAGAAAAGGTCCACGTAATCCTCGACGCACTCTCCAGCGGGGCAAAGGTCAACCTCCTCAACGCAAGCACCAACCTTCTGGCATTGAGCGACCTCACAAAAGAATCGGAGTCTCTTTCGGACGCAAATTTCGCGACAATCACCGGCAACTCCGAAACAGTGTCAGACACGCACCTTGACTACATCTGGGCGACGAACGACCCTGCCGTTGCATCCAAGATTGACACGCAGACATTCCAGTTCGGTGAGAGCCGTCTACAGGCATCCTACATGGCGGACCTTGAAAAAAAGTGTCTCGCGCTGAACGAACTTGCGGCAAAGGAAATCAACGACATCGCCCAGCAGATAAGCGAACTTACGGCCGAGGGACTTTCACTTGCGGGGCTTACAGACGAGGAAAGCATAGAGCGCAGGACCGAAATCTCCGAGGTGACGACACAGCTTTCCAACCGGGTCAACAGCATACTGTCCGAAATGGCGAAGGACACAATCGGTAGCTACCCTGAATTCAGCACGGAGACTATCGACAAGGACAACAACACCTACATGTTCTACAGGCCGGTCCTCTATCTCAAGAACAACGACCAGACCTACGTTCACGGAATTGTTTTT
Source organism: uncultured Spirochaetaceae bacterium (assembly GCA_902783155.1). GTDB lineage: Bacteria > Spirochaetota > Spirochaetia > Treponematales > Treponemataceae > Treponema_D. The sequence continues at coordinate 21,752 of CACZPR010000077.1, read as the reverse complement.
GTCGAGGTCAGCACCGACTCACTTGTGGAGGAAATTACCGAAGCCCAGATGACAATCATCAAGATAGCGGCGATTGTTGTTGCGACAGGTCTTGTGCTGGGATTTTTGTTCTCGTTCATAATCTCGCTGATTATAGTCCGTCCAATCATAAAGCTGTCCAAGCACGTTGCAATGATACGCGACACAGACGACAAGGAGAATCTTGCGGGAAAGGACATCGCAATCAAGAGCAAGGACGAAATCGGTATGCTTGGCGACACGGTCAACGAGATGACCCATGGACTTGTCGATGCCGCTGTTCAGGCCAAAAATCTGACTTTCGGAAAGGAAGTCCAGACCAGGTTCATTCCGCTGCAGACCGACAGCAAAGGCAACACATTGACCTACGGCTCGCTTGCAACACCGGGAGCGGACTTTTTCAGCTACTACGCAGGAGCGGACGATCTTTCCGGGGACTACTTTGACTACCGGCAGATTGATTCGGACCACTACATAATAATCAAGTGCGACGTTTCGGGTCACGGAGTTCCGGCTGCCCTTATCATGGTCGAAGTGGCGGCACTCTTTTTGAACGCATTCAGCAACTGGAGCATGAAAAATCCATCGCAGGGAACAAACCTTGCCCCGGTTGTCGGACAGATAAACGACTTGATTGAGAGCCGTGGATTCAAGGGACGCTTCGCAGCCTTCACGCTCTGTCTGATGAACACAAAGACCGGTGACTGCTGGTTCTGCAACGCCGGAGACAGTCTTGTGCAGGTCTACGATGGAACCGAACACAGAAAAAAGACCGTAAATCTGCCGGAGACACCCGCCGCAGGAATGTTCAGCACAGACCTTGTTGACATGAAGGGCGGCTACAAGGTTGTAAAGTTCCGTCTCAAAAAGAATGATGTCCTTCTTCTCTACACCGACGGAATTGAGGAGGCAAAGCGCAATTTCCGCGACAGCAGTGGAAAAATATTTGCATGCGCAGAGCAAGGTCTGAAAGCTGGGGAGGCCCATGGAAACCACAATGTCGGAGAATCGTCGGAGGAGCTTGGACCGGACAGAATCACCGAGATAGTGGAAAGCGTGTTCAGCCGTGGAAAGTATGTCCTCAAAAAATGCCACGACGCAAATCCGAACGAGGAATACACATTCGACTTCTCGACATGCCAGGGAACAGCCGAGGAGGCAATCATGGCGATGGTTTCCGTTGAAAAAGTGTTCAGAATGTACAGGCCAAAAGAGGTCATGCCAAGCGACAAGGTGAAGGTTGACAGAAAGATTGACGACTTCCTGAAGGTCCACTTCAAGGATTACAGCACATACTGCCTGAACCATGGAGACATAGAGACCGACCCTACCCACATCTACTACAACGAGCTGAAGGAAGACCAGCAGTACGACGACCTGACGCTTGTCGCAATCAAGAAAAACTAGGGCAGGACCAGGGTTCCAAGACAGTCAATCTCCCTGCCCGACTCTATCGACTGGACGCAAGGCCCGCCAATTTTCAGTGCGACTTTGCTTCCAGGCATGAATGTGTCCGGATTTTCGGAAGGACATTCCACGTGCAGATAGTTTTCGGTAACGGCATGGACAACTTTTTTTTCAGGACCGATTCTCAGGGAGCGACTGTTTTCCACAACCGCGCCTACAGTCTCCCCGCTCCACCGCCTGATGTAGGAAATCTTCCCCTCCACGGCTTTTTTTGTGAGCCAGAGAACACGCTCGTCCTTAATCCTGTCGGGAACCTGTCCGGGCATGGACATTGCGGGCGTTCCGGGTCTTGGTGAAAATGGAAACGCATGGATCCATGCAAAGTCCTGATTTTCGCAAAGGGTCCTTGTCATCATAAAGTCGTCCTCTGTTTCACCGGGGAATCCTGCAATTATGTCGCAAGAAATGAAAGGGTCCCTCCTCACATTCCGTATCAGCTCTATTGATTTAACAACATGCTCAACCGAATGTGGCCGCCTCATAAGCTCAAGTATTCTGTCGCTGCCAGACTGTATGCTCAAATGGAAAAAAGGCTGTATTCTTGGGTCCGCAAGAACGGAACAAAGTTTTTCGTCCACACTCTGGGGATAGAGCGACGATATTCTGATTGAAATGCTTTTTGTCCCACGGATTACAAGATTCAGAAGCCCCGCAAAATCAAGCGGCGAACCGTTGGAACCCACCGAGGAATACTGGCTCAGGTTTACACCGGTGAAAACAACTTCATTGACTCCCCTTTCCTCAATCTCACAGACACGGCGGACAACTTCGGATGCCTCAAGCGAAACTGATTTTCCACGCGCAAAATGGATTCTGCAGAAAGAACATGCGCAGTTGCATCCGTCCTGGACTTTGATGGAGCCTCTGCTGTGTTTTTCAAAAACGGGCGTGTAGAGTGTAAATGGATTTAAAATCAATTGGGATTTTGATTCCGGTCTTGATTTTTCAAAAACGGTTCCCCTGCTCTGGTTTCCAACGAAAGTTCTGAGCGAGTCCACCGAAAGACAGTCACCATCGGCATAGAGATTTTTACCTGCGGCCATGGATTCTGCAATCGACGCGAGAATAAATTTTTTTGTTCCCGGCAGCACAACAATTTTTTCCGGGCAGATTGATTCTATTGATTTTCCGTCAAGCTCGGCATAGCATCCTGTCACAATCACCAGGGCGCACGGATATTTTTCAAGCAGGAGCCTTATAATCCTCCGGGCCTTCTGTTCGGCCTTTCCGGTGACAGTGCATGTGTTGACGACACACAAAACCACATCCCTGTTTTCTGCAGAAGATGCGGACGCGCTCTCCATGTCGGCCACAAATCCATTTTGGACAAATGAACGTGCGGCCCCTTCCGTCTCATCGTGGTTCAGACGGCAGCCAAGTGTCTCGAAATGTACAGTTCTATGAATCATCAAAGGTGGGACTTGCAGCGGTCCTTTCCCCTGGTGGCATCGGCAAGACCTGGATTCTGCTCCAAAGCCCTGTCGTATGCTGCGATTGCTGCGGTATAGTCCCTTGCCATTTCGCGGGCATAACCAAGCCTTGACCACCAGCTGCTCATTGAAGGCTCCAGTCTGACGGCCATTGAAAGAGAAATGTCCGCATGTTCATATTTGGCCTGGCGGATATAGATTTCGCCTGTAAAATAGTAGACCTTTCCAAGACGCGACGCATTGTTTTCCTGTGTCCTAGCTATGTACATCTGGAACATGGTGAGGGCCTCAGAGTTTTTGTCGAGATAAAATTTTGCCTCGCCCAGAATCTCAATCAGGCGCACATCGTCGGATGAAATCTTTCTTGCAGCGATGGCCTTTTTTTCTGCCTCGGCATACTGTTTGTTGTCAACAAGCGACCAGCAGAGAACGACATAGGAATCAAGGTTGCGTGGATTTGCCTCAAGCTCCGACTCGCAGATTTCTATGGCACGCTTGTAGTTTCCGTTGCGCCATTCCTTAAGGGCATCCGGCTTTCCCTGCGCAAAAACACCAGCCACAAAAATAAAGGCGGCAGCAATCAAAAGTGATATTTTCTTCATATTAACCCCTCATTTAATCTCTGTTTACTTAATTATCGCCGGTGGTCATCGTGCATTTTCCGGAGAACGACGAGCCTGGCTCCAGGACAACCTGCTCCGATGTTATGTCACCAACAACAGTCCCGGTGGACGCAACATAAACAAGTTTGAACGCCTTTACGTTACCCTTGATTTTTCCGCGCACAAGAATTCTGTCCGCAACAATGTCGGCTGTGACTTCCGCATCCGTATCAACAAGAAGGTCGCTGGTGGCCTCAATGTTTCCGCTCATGCGTCCCTTAATCATAAATGGCTTTGAAAATTTTATGTTGCCCGAGAAGGCAATGTCGCTGGCCATGACGGTATCAAAATCTTCCTCTTCGGTCTCGAAGGGCATATTGTCTTTTAGTTCGAACATGCCTGATATTATAAATCTTATTTTGGTGTAGGTCAATAATGGCCCACCGTTCAAACAAAGTCATTTCAAAATGCTTCCCCACCCCAAGCACACACATACCGGGGCAAGGGATGGCGGGTAGAAAGGCTCTCTCTGTTGATTAATGATTGAAATTTGCACCGACTTGTTCGCTGTCGTCCAAACTGCCATCTATGCATGTGTACATAGTTACAGTAATACCTGCACCGCTGTTTGGAACAAAATTGCCTGTAATTTCTTGAGTATATGATGTTGTGCCTTTTGGGAGCGTAACAAGTGGGCTACTTTTAAATGTTCCTGTCCCATTGGATCGTTTGATCCACCATGAAAAATAGATTTTGCAATAGTCATAATTTCCGATAGGCTCATCCCACTCAACAGTGATTTTCGGAGTAGCGCCCGATGTGTCGAATTTCTTTTCTCTTATGTTTCTTGGAGGGTTTGGGCGATTTATTGTAGAACACGGTTGATAAAACTCGGCTGTGTTACCGTTGTAATCCTCAAAATATAGCATGAAGTCATATGTTGTACCAGACTGAAGTCCTCCAAATTCTTTCTGTGTTATATTCGCTCCTACGTTGACAGAATTCGAATAGGATGACTCTGTACTCTTCTTGTACTTTATCATAATCTGCTTCAAATCTCTTGATGTATATCCTCCGTTACTTGAATCGGGTGTCCAGTTAATGGTGATACTATCAGTTGTACCCCAATTATCGATTTTATATTTACGGGTATCTTTATCGTATATTGTATAAAAATGCGGAGCCTGTGTGTCAATGTTGAAATAGAATTTGTTTCCATTGGAGGGATATGTAACTGAGTTGCCGCTCTTGTCCGTGAACTTGAATGTTACGGCATACACTCCGTCCTCAAGGTTCATGTCGGAGAAATCAAGGGTCTTGTTGCACTCAGCGTTCTCTCCCATTACGCTCTGGTAGCTCATGGATTTGGAAGGATATTCCTTAGCCGTTTCTGTCGTCCATCCCGTCGGGTGTACAATGGAGTTCGTAGTGGTGTCTACAGTGTCCTGGTCATAAGAGCCGACCTTCTGGAAATTGACAAGGAAACTGTCGGAGGGTCCGCTTCCTCCCGTGTCCTTTATCTTACAATTTATGAGCAACTTCCTGCAATTGTCGTATGGAATGGAGGATGAGGCCCATGGCGATGATGGGACTTCGGAGAGTGCGGTAAGAGTCTTTGTCTCGGTGGAAGAAGTCATCACCTTTACCACATTGCTCGTCACTCCCGGACTTGTTGTGTCCACTGAGTCTGTCACCTGATAGATCCATTTTTTTCCGGCCGTCATGCACACAGGTTTGTCATCAACCTTATAGAAGAATCCCCTTTCAAGGCTGACGAGAACCTGTATCCATGGGGGGAGTATTGCATTGCCGGAGTCATTCTTTTTCACATATATCGAAAGCCGATGAGGATTTTCAAACATTGGCGCGGAAAAATAGCCGTTCAGGTTCTCCCCGGTCTCGTTGTCAGTGATTGAGATGTTCTTGAAAAAGGTTTTTCCATCTTTTTTGTAGCCATAGTATCTTGTTCTACCGTTAACATTTACAGGAGGCAGCAGGGTCACTCCGTAGGTATTTTCCCATTTCTTTACTTCATCGTCCGTGAAGTAGATTGAGTCCTCATTCAAGTCATAGTCAAAAACCACCAGTATTGCAGAGTCCTTGTTCACTCCGTTCGCCTCAAAAAGTGGCGTGTAGGAAAGAATCTGGGGACGCTCGACAATCACCGGCTCAAGGCAGAGTCTCATGTCTTCGCCGGGCGCTTTTTTAAATGTACATTCTGTCTCTGATTCAGTAAGGCTTGAAAGCGTAAGATATCCATCGTCCGTAACCTCATTTCCTGTCACCGAGTCCATGACCATCCATCTGATAAACTCACGGTCACTTGCAGGTTCAAACCTTACAGTGAAAACATCGCTCACCTTTTTGGAGACCTCACCACCGGCGGGGGATTTTATGATTCCGCTGTTCTCCGGGTAGTCCACGCGGATTGTGTAGGCACTGGCGTTCGCATAAGCAACATGTTTTTCAATCTCGGCCCTCAGTTCAGATCCGCTAAAAAAGTTCTCGCAGGATGTGAATAGCCCCCCCCTAACAAAAGTATAGTAATAAAGAAAATTCCAACTTTTTTCATAAGTGCCTCCATCAAAAAAACTATAACAGAAAAAAATTGCTTTGTCATCCAACAACGCACGGTCTTTACATCTTCGAATACAAAGGATTTTCCTAAAATGAATGGTATTTTCACAAAACCTATGGTATAATTGCATTGTGGAGGAGAACCATGTTTGAGGTTGAAACCATAAAAAATCGGCTTCGTCCAGTATTTTCGAATTACAACATAAACTCAGCAATTCTTTTCGGCTCCTACGCCAAAGGTATGGCTACAGAAAAAAGCGATATCGATTTAATGGTTGACAGCAATTTAAGAGGATTACGTTTTTTTGCATTGATTGAAGATATACGTGAAGCCCTTGATGAAAAAGAAGTCGATGTTTTCGATGTGACGCACATAGACAATGGCTCAAAAGTCCAGAAAGACATTTATTCAACCGGGGTAAAAATTTATGGATAATATTTCAACTATAACAAAAATGATTTCCCATATAGAAAAAAATTCAGGAATACATAAAAGATTTAGATTACGACAGTTTCATAAGAAATGAAATTGTAATAGAAGCATGTGCATTCAACTTTAGTCAGATTGGAGAATTATCCCATAAACTTGAAGAGAGCTTCCAGCAAAATAATCCATCAATTCCGTGGAAAGCAATTTATGGAATGAGAAACAAAATAATTCATGATTATGACGGAATAAATTTGAACGTCGTTTGGGAAACAATTACAGAGGATTTGCCGGTCCTTGCCGAACAGCTAAAGAAAATAAAAATCTAAAATCACTATCCCCGGTATAAAAAAAGCCGGACAAACCAAAGATTCATCCGGCCAAATGGAGTGTTACTACAATGACATGCAGCTTCAATGCAGTCATCATCCTGGACCCTCCCAAAGCATAGAGACACTTCAGGAAGCTGCTATTTGTGGGACACCCGGAGAAAATCCCCGAATGTCATTCTACCTTAATTAACGCTTGAGGTTGATTACGGTCTCAAGCATTGAGTCACCGGTCTGGATTGTCTTTGCGTTGGACTCGAATCCTCTCTGGGTAACAATCATGTCCGTAAGCTGCTCGGTAAGATCGACGTTTGACATTTCAAGGGTTCCAGCAAGGAAGCTACCCTTTCCAGCCGTGCGTGCCTCACCGATGTTTGCCATGCCGGAGTTGATTGACTCCGCGTAAGTGTTGTCGCCCTTCTTTTCAAGACCGCCCTGGTTTGTGAAGCTTGCCATTGCAATCTGTCCGATGGTGCGTGTAGATCCGTTTGAGTATACACCAGTGATGATACCGGCCTGGTCGATGCTGAAGTTGTCAAGATAGCCAAGGGTGTATCCGTCCTGGAAGTAAGCCTTTGTGGTGCTCTTTGACGCGCTCTGAGTGATTGTGTTTTCGACGCTTCCGATTGTTCCCAAATCCAGGTTGATTGTCTGGCGGTATGGGTTTCCGTCCGCATCAGGATTGCTGTCAGGAACATTGTATGATGCCTGGAGAATAATGTTTCCGGTCGGGTTTGATGTATTTCCCGCGCTGTCGGTAACAGACTGGAGTGTTCCGAGGTTGTCGAAGTTCAGTGTGTAGACATTGTTAACGCCGTCCGTAGTTCCGATACCGGCCCTTGTTTCTGTTGCCACTTCCGCAGCCGGGTCAACCGTGATTGCGACTGTCCACTGGTTCGGGTTTCCGGGAACCTTCTGGAAGTCCATGTGCAGCTGGTGTGTGTTTCCATAAGAGTCGTAGATGTCAATCTCGGTCTGCCATGTGCCCTTCATAATGTCTGCTTCTGTCGGGTTTTCTGGAATCTCCGGGAGATTTTTGTTCAGGTTGCAGAGATAGCGTACAGTCTCGGTTGCCTTTGGCGGATCCTTCTGTCCAACAGGAATAACAAGGTCTGTTGTTGAGGCGGAGGTCTGTACAATCTGCTCGCCGTTAACATCCTGAGCCATCCATCCCTGTACGCGGAAACCGTTCGCTGGATTTACCAATGTTCCGTTTGCGTCAACACCGAACACACCTGCCCTTGAGTAAAGGGTCTCCTCTCCGTTTTTGAGGACGAAGAATCCGTTGCCCTGAATTGCAAGGTCAGTTGAAACACCTGTTGACTGGAGGTTTCCCTGTGTGAAGATTGTATCGATTGAGGCGACTGTCATTCCAAGTCCAACCTCTTTCGGGTTAACGCCGCCGACTTCCTCACCAGGACGTGCCGCACCGCTGAGCTGCTGGCTGATCATGTCCTGAAAGTCTACGCGACCTTTTTTGAATCCATAAGTATTTACGTTGGAAATGTTGTTTCCGATAACGTCCATGCGTGTCTGGTGATTCTGTAAGCCGCTTACACCAGAATAAAGTGATCTCATCATAACGCTTTACCTCTCAATTTTTTATTCGCCGTAAACGGCTGCAATTTTGTTCAAATCATAATAAACGTTGCCAATTTTCACCTGAGGATTGTTTCCGTAAGTGACTGCCTCGACAACACCGCTGGTCGTTGTTCCACCAAGATCAACGTCCACCACTCTTCCGATTGTTCCGATTGCCTGGTTTGAAGTGAGCATCTGGTTAAGCTGCTCGAAGTTTGAGTTCATGTTTGTCATCTGCTCAAGTGTTGAGAACTCTGCCATCTGAGCGATGAACTCTGTGTTGTCCATAGGATCTGTTGGATCCTGATTCTGCATCTGAGTAATCAGAAGCTTCAAAAAATCATCCTTGCCCAATGACTGAGAGGTAGTACGTCCGTTTACTGCCAGTGACTTGTTGTAAGTGTCCACCTGCATCTGAAGCTTTGCAATTTCCTGGGCACTCATCTGGGTATTCAAGCTAACACCTTCGCTTTCCATCTAACACTCCTATTTTAAGCCACGACATCAATCTGATGGTCGCCGACTTTTGTATACATTTCAGAACCGGTGGAAGCATCAACCGCATCTCCCGGCTGGGCAAAATCGCTGTACGTCCTGTTTGCCATGAACTGCTCGCCACTCTGCTGCTGCCCCTGCGCGAACGAACCATTGGAGCCAGCATTTTCGGCAAGAACCAGATTCAGGTTTGCATTCTCAAAACCATTGTTCTGGAAGGCCTGCTTCAAAGTGTCCATGCTCTGTCTGAACGCTTCGTAGGCTTCCCTGCTCTGGACGACAATCTGCCCGCTAAGAATTTTATCGGAAAGTTCAAGACTGACCTTAACATTTCCAAGATTTTCTGGTTTCAGGACCATGTTTATGGAACCTGTGTTGTTGTCCTTCAGAAGTATGTTTCCTGCCTTGACAAAATCCGGTGCGCCATTCTGAATCTGCTGGGAGAGCATCTGCGTGAATGTTTCTCCAGAGTTTTGTGCGGTCTGGACCGGGGAAGCAGACTCCTGTGACGCGAACAGGTTTCCGGAATCAAGATTTGTTCCAAGAGAATTTTCCGATGCGCCACCTTCCTCGCTTGCCGCAACTTTTTCGGATGCGGTGGATTCGGTCCGCTGGTCAATAACTGTGAAGGTCGCTTTCTTTCCGTCAACGCCCTCCGTTTTTACGTCTCCAGATTTTGATTCGGCACCGGTCTCCATGGCGACAACGGATTGTGAATCAACATTTTCTTCCGCAATATTTATAGAAGAAAAATCTGACACAAGCTCCGCGTCCGTTTCTTTTCTGCCTTCGTCCGGAATTATTTTTTCACCATGGACAGCAATTTCTTCAAGATTTTCTGTGGAAAGGCCCTGGTTCAAAATTTCATCAGAAACAGATTCCGCAACTGCAGCATAGTTTTCATCAGCAAAATCAAGAAGCTCACCGGCATTTTCTGAAAGTTCCGCCACTTCATCCACCGAGGCAAAATCTGTCGCAAGGTTTTCGACCGAAGTTGTCTCGTCACCCTGAACAAGGGCCGCAGCCGATGCGATGGACTGGGCAAGTGCCGTGTCGTTGGTCGCAAGCTCGTCAAGGTCAAGCTCCACGGTTATTGAGTTTGATTCGGTCTCATCGGATTTTTCATCCTGCACCGCTTTCTTTGGATTTTTCTTTTCGGCGGGGGCATCCTTTTTTACGTTCTCGTTTTTCTGGGAAGCTCCCTTTTGTGCGACGGTCTTATCGGTCTCGGTGGACTCGGGGCGCACGGTCTCCTTTTCATCAACACGTGGCTTCTTATCATCCACGCGGACCTGCTTTTCTTCCACCTTTTCGGATTTCACTGATTCAAGAATTGATTTAAAAGATTTTTTGTTCGCGCTTAAATTTTCGTTGGCCTTTACAGTCTTTTCTACATCAAGATTTTGAGCGACATTTTTTTTGCCAGAAAGGAACTGAACATCTGCTGTCTGCATCGGTAATACCTCCGGAGTAACACCGATGCATTTTTCAACAGAATCTACTCGTCGTCATCCACAATGGAAGTCGGTTTGTTCGCCATTTTCCTCTGGATTTCAGCAGCACGTTCCGGTTTCATCAACGAAAGCCAGTACGACCCCATTGAAGAAGTTCCAGAGCTTGACGCATCAGCCTCGGCCTGTCTCAGAACGTCTATGATGTCCTGGTCGTCCATCTCTTCAAGAATCGCGACTGCCTTGACTGGTTGCATACCGTTTAGATTCTGCACAATCTGCTCGATGTTTCTATATCTATCATCGTACATTCGGACCTGAGAGTTAAATGTTTTTTCCCTCTCTTCCTGTGCCTTTTTCTGTTCCTCAAGCTCCTGGGCGACCTGGGCATTGTTTTCCTCGCCGTTCTGGATGTCGGACTCACGCTTGTCCAGCTCCTCCGTTCTTATGTCCAGAGCCTCAAGCCGTTTGGCAAATCTTGCGTTGTCCAAATCCTCCTCAGACAAATCGTTTGGTGAGGAATCCGCTGTGGTCGTCTGTGGCTGCAGTCCAAAAAGTTTGTAGACTGGCGAAAAGAATTTTTTCATCTGGATTATGCCCAGATAGTCGAACCACAACAATCCTGCGAGAACAAGAATTATTATGAGAATTATGAGAACTATTGATTTTCCGAGAGTTTTGGCGCGTGACACTATATATCCCCTTTTGGGTTTAAACAAAAAACCCTACCTTTTTTTTATTTATCGGAATCCGCGAAGAAGTCTTAATAAAAAATTGTCTCCAATTCCCGGCCATGTTTTAATTTTTCACACCACAGCCGGAAACAAAAGACTTTGCGAAACCTTTATTTTTTGATAAGACCTGCGATTGCGGCTCCGAGCGTAATGTCGTTGTCGCGCTCTATAATCTGGTAGTGCAGGTTCCTCTGTCTGACAAGCAAATCTTCCAGATAGCCCTTCACCCTCTCCTGGATTTTGTATGTCTTGAAGAAGGTGGTTCCGTCGCAGAGTATGCAGACCGGCTCGGTGGATTTTTTGCCCCTTCCGCTCTTGATTACACAGGCTGCGAGTATTGCCGCTGAAAGACGTGCCGAACGCTCGACAACGGCATCAAGAAGCTGGAAGAGAATGTCGTAGTCCTCCGGTGTTGCCGATTCCGCCGCCTTTGCGCCAAGAATTGAATTTGTTCCATAAGGTCCGTGGAGGAATTTGTCAAGCTCAATCAGCGTGAGGGACTCAATCTTCAGGAGGCTGTCGCAGAATTTTGGAGAGAACACACCCTCGGATGCCGCCGCGTGGATGACCTCGTATCCGACAGGGCCAAGGTATGCGCCGGAACACATTTTTTCCATTATGCTGGATCCCGGCTTCACGGATTTTCTGTCGTACTCCATGTCAAAGTCCGAGCGGGAAACCTTGTCGAATTTTCCGCTCTCGCATACGATAATCTGCTCCTTGAGTCCCTTGTAGGCAGGGTCGGCAGGCTGGATGTATGCACCGTTCATGCCGGTTCCAAGGATGAATCCGATGTATGAGGAATATCTGCATCCCTCGTCAGGACATGCGGCTCCTGCAAGAAGGGCTGCGACAGTGTCGTTTAGGAGCGAGATGTTCACCTTTTTTGTCCATCCGTGCGCGGCGAGTGCCTTTGAAAGCTCCTTACCGATGTGACATCCGACAACCTCCGGGGCCTTGATTTCCTTTGAGAAACCAATCAGAACTCCGTCCCCGTCCTCCGTGATTGTCATTGGATATGAGAAGCAGAAACCGATGTTCGCGGACTTGTCCTTAAGGTGCTCCAGATTTTCAGCGAACTGGTCAAAAAATTCCTTGCGGTTAAGCTCCCTTTCGATTCCAGGCATCCTTGTCTTTTCCATAAAATCGATTGAGGCCTTGCCCTGCTGGTCAAAAGTCACAAGGCATGAACGGAAATTCGTACCGCCCGCGTCAATAACGATGACACTTTCACCGGCTGCCGGTCTGTCAGGCGGATTGCAGAAAGTCTTAATCATATCCTCGGCTGCAGGACGACCGGAAAGTCCCTCGTCCATATCAAAGAGCATGGCATCCACCACTGAGTTGATGTCCAGATGCGTATTAAAATTGTGCTTGCCAAGAAATGCGGCGGCGGCGTTGTTCATTTTTGTTTTCTCCTTAGAATCATTAAAAATCTTTTTGCCCCAGGACTTTTGACCACCGGGAACATTTTTTTAACATAAAATATTTTACCACACTTTACACTTTTTCACAATAGAATTAAAATCCTTCCCATGTCCCTTGAAGAACAGTTAAAAGACAAGCTGAATCCACAGCAGTACAGGGCCGTCACCAGCATTGAGGGTCCCATACTGATTATTGCAGGAGCCGGAAGCGGAAAGACCCGCGTAATCACATACAGAATCGCGAACATGCTGGAAAAAGGAATCAACCAGAGCCAGATTCTTGCGCTCACCTTCACGAACAAGGCCGCAAAGGAGATGGAGGACAGAATCAAGAGCCTCACGGGAAAAAAACTCCAGAACCTTACAATCAGCACGTTCCATGCGTTCGGGGTACGGATTCTGAGGCAGGACATAGACAAGCTGGGCTACAGACCAAATTTTTCCATATACGATGAGACCGACAGATACTCGCTCATAAAGGAGACCGGACGGGAGCTTCGTTTTTCGCCCGACGCGCTCGATGTTTATAAAATAGGAATACTATTCAGCGACATAAAGACGGGACGCAAGCAGTTCACTTCCGAATACGACCAGTACAGGGCACTCTACGAAGGATACCAGGAGGGGCTCAGGCTCTACAACTCGGTGGATTTCGACGACCTGATCACGCTTCCAATCAAACTTTTCCGCGAGCATCCCGAAGTGCTTTCGCAGTACAAAAACCGCTACAGGTACATCATGGTGGACGAATTCCAGGACACAAGCCACCAGCAGTACGAGCTTCTGCATCTGCTTGCCGACAGAAACGTTGCGGTGGTTGGCGATGACGACCAGAGCATATACTCCTGGCGCGGGGCGGACTACCAGAACATCGTGAACTTTGAGAAGGACTTCCCGGGAATGCAGGAAATCCGGCTGGAACAGAACTACCGCTCCACAGGAACCATACTTGCGGCAGCCAACGGAGTGATACGGCACAACACCAACAGAAAGGACAAGGAACTCTGGAGCGGAAACGGAGACGGAAAGCCGATAGAAATCTTCATGCCGGAAAACGAGGCTGCGGAGGCCGACTTCATTGCCGAGACCATACAGGGAATCTGCGCGGAGGAAAAACGCAAGTACGACGACTTCGGGGTGCTGATGAGGGCAAACACACAGAGCCGACCGATTGAAGAGGCATTCCTTGAGGCAAACATCCCCTACACCATGAGCGGAGGAACCAGCTTTTTTGAGCGCAAGGAAATCAAGGACATAGTTTCGTATCTCAGGGTCATATCGAACCACGACGACGACATCAACCTGCTCAGGATAATCAACACACCCAGACGCGGAATCGGACGGGTGACAATAGAGGCAATCAACACTGTGGCGGAAAACATGAAGACCTCTCTGTGGGAGGCGATAAACGCTATAATTTCCGTCGAGGACAAGGACGAGTGCCCGGTAAGCGACAAGGCCATAGAAGATTTGAAGGATTTTGTCTCGATAATCGAAGAAAACAAAGCCATGCTGGGCGGAAAGGGGCTTGGGAAAAAAGTGCGGGCAATGGTCGAGCGGATTGCGTACTTCGACTATCTGATTGGCGAAAACCCTAAAAGCGAAAAGGCCGCAAGATTTAAATTCATGAACATAGAGAGCCTCATCAAAAGCATGGAGCAGTGGGAGAACAATCCCGACAACCAGGACACAAGCCTCTACGCATACCTGAACCGCATAACCCTTCTCTCACGTGACGATTTGGACGACGGAGAAGCGGACAAGGGAAAGGTCAACCTGATGACGGTGCACGCAAGCAAGGGTCTTGAGTTTCCAGTTGTTTTCATAGCCGGTGCGGAGGAAGGTCTCATGCCACATGCACGTGCGGTTGAAGACGGAGGGGATGCCGCGGTTGAGGAGGAGCGCCGACTTTTTTATGTGGCAGTCACACGCGCAAGGGACCGCCTTTTGATTTCCTCATGCCTCCACAGACGGAAGATGGCAGGAACCGTGGAATGTCAGCCGAGCAGATTTTTGGACGAGATTCCGGAAAACCTGATTACCTACCACGAGCCTCCGAAAGAAGTCAACGCGGATGAAGCCCACGAGCTTTTGCAGAACATGCTCAAAAATCTTTCAAGACCGAGGGTTCCGAAAATATGAAAAGGCTTTGCAAATTTTTTTTGACCATATTCGCCGCAGGATTTATTTTTTCATCATGCGCAACGACCGATTCTGTTGCCGCAGTTTCTGAAACCGACACTGAACCCATTGCCGCCGACACCACCGATATTGCTGATGAAAAAACGGAGCCGCCTCAAGAATCTTTTGATGAAAAGTCCGCACCCGAATCAGGGGAAAGCATTGCGGAAGAACCACAGTCCAAGGGTCCCCGTCCCGTTGATTTTGTCCACCGTGGAATCAAGTGCGAGATTGAGGACATGGTTCTTTCCGGCTGCCAGATTGTTGACGACACAAGCGCGAGCGGAAAAAAATCTACGCGGTGGGGAACAGGCTCCATGGCAAGCGTGGACGTAAATCTTCCGGCTGGTGTTTTTGAAATTCTTTTTTCAGAGAAGGCATTCCAGACCCCGGGCTCCCATTTTTTTGTGACTCTCGGTGGAAGAAAGTTCGAATGTTTTCCAAGCGAGCCTCCACTTGGGACTTGGGAACTCACGCTAAGAACTCCGCTTGTCTTTAAAATCCCGGAACCCATGACGCTCTCCATATCAATAGAAAGCGACAGAAGCTACGGATATGCGTCACAAGATTTTTTCCTTGACTACATGCAGATTGTAAAGACCGGGGATTAGGAAAGCTGCTATTTTCCCAAATCAAGCATACGGCGGTTGTAATCTTCCGGCGGTCTTTCTATTATGCTCCAGTCAAAGTCGAGCGGTCCGCCATGTACGGGGAACAATGGTTCCGGTGGATCTTTCCGCCTTGCATTGTCTTCCGCAACGATTTCTTCTATAGATTTGCTTCCGTCGGTGAGCGTAAGGTACGGTTCCCCGAACGCACATATTGTCGATGTCCGAACGGTGTATGTGAATTCGTTTCCGTCATCATCAAGGGCATGTTTTTCGACAAGCACTGAATTGGTTGTGTACGGCTCCGGCAGCGAATCTGTTTTCTGTAGATTGCGAATCTGTGTTCTCCGGCCAAGCGTGCATGTGTAGTTTTTGTCGCCAATCCAGAGATGCTTTTTTATATAGTAAGTCTCATCGCCATCAACAATGGAGGCCACGGCATTTTCGTCATACTCCATGTCGGTAGTCCAGTAACGGATTGGGTAGACCGCTGAATCTGTCACAAAATATGAAAGAAGCTCCTTGCTGACTATGGGCGGGGACTCAAGTATTCCGTTTGCGTTTCCATAGTCCTGCCAGAATCCAGCCATTGGATATTCGCTTTCCAAAATGGTTCCGCTCAGAATTGGAGTGGCGGAAATGGAGTCGGAATCCTCAACACGGATTGCAAATTTCAGATAGAGCCTGTTTCCAATAACCGCAATCGGGATGTGGTAAATCTGTCTTCCACCAAAACGCTTGCCGACAAAATCAACCTGCATGTCCCATGCCCCGGAATTTTCATTTTCAGCGTAAATTATGTCGCCATTTTCACGGACCACAGCACTTTCGCCATCAGTAAAAAGCTGGTCGGTCAAAGGCACAAAGCGCACATGTATTTCCTGGGCAACGGATGATGTTGCGGTGGTATTGTTGTCGCTTCTTGGAACCGATGCAGAATACTCAGGACTTTCGGCTGCCCTGTCGTCGTACCACTGGTAGAATGTCCGCAAAACAATCTGCGGAATGGCCTCCCCGGCCGCACTTGTGTAGCCAGTGTCAAAAACAATATAGCGGCTATAGTTTTCCCATATACCCTCAAGAAGTTGGGGAACAACCCTTTCCTGGGAAGTCAAGGGAGAAAGAGTCAGCATGAATAAAAATAAAAGGACACAGTACCTAAAAAATTTCTTCATCTTCTGATTTTCGGAAGATTTTCATAATTTTATTAGTACATGTGTTCAGGCAATGATACTACTACAGGCGTTGCAACGGCAGACCGGCTGTTGTCAGTAGAATTGTCATAGTGGTCATTGTCTACGCCAGTCCTGTCAATAAGGAAATAACAGTAGTTCTCTTTTGTCGGATTTTTCTCAACATTTGATACAGAACTTTCGTACACCGGGTCATCCCATGTAATATCGACCAGCTTCCAGTCTCCGTTATAGTACAATTCTGTCCAGGCATGTCCCATTTTTCTTGATGTCTGATAGGCAGCCTTTACACCAAGATGCCGCACGAGAGCCGTATAAAGATTCGCATAACCTTCGCAAACTCCCATTTTATATAACAATACATGAACTGCATCCTGCTTTTTACGTCTGGAATTTGAATACCCGCCTTCGTCATCCTTAATCGAGACAAAATCGTAATGACTTCTGCGCAGCTCCCAGTCATAAAGAGCCTGAAGTTTTTGTCCAAGCACGGCATTTTCCGGCAGCTCTGCCATAACGGCATTGAAAGCATTGCTTACGACAAAATCATCGCTCTGGCAAACGGAAGACGGCATAAGGTAAGCGGCATCGTCTTTTGACCATTGCAGCCCTGTATTATTCGTAACGTTTAATAAGGCAATTCGATAGACTGTTGTAAATCCATTAAACTCACCTTCATAGCCGTCATAATTCTCATTGAAGAGTGCTTCCACTGCCCATATAGTTACCATATATTCTCCGTCACCGAAGCGAAGCCATATTCTCTGTCCAAAATCCCCCTTGGGAATAATGTAATCGGTGAAACAATTTTCTTCATCACCCTTTTTTTTAACCGTAACATAAAGATCATAGGTAGCCGAAGTTCCTTTCAAAACAAAAAAACCGTCTGCGGTAAAGCTTGTATAACGCGGCGTAGGACCTGCCCAGTGGACACCTTCCCCGTCATTGAGGAGGCCTGCTCCGTTTGTAACGGCACCTGTAAACTCATGTCCATTTATTGTCACAGAATCCGAAAGATAATTTTCGCCATGAACTTTCACAGTGTTATTCGAAGATTTTTTTCCGTCTATTGTAGCCGTGACACTTACCATGCCGCTTGAAGAACCCGGACTAAAAAGACCGTTACTGTTCACAGTTCCGCCCGATGAAGTCCAAACCGCGTTTTTTCCAGAAATTACAGAACCGTCGGAGCGAAGTGCTTTTGCGCTGAACTGTATCGGCATTCCGCCCGCATAGGTTTCCTGAAGGCCTTTGGGATATATGTCCACCGATGCCGTCCTATTCGGTGCAAGCGTAAAGTTGTCAAGATATATATAATCGTAATAATAGCCGCTGTTTACAAACGTAAGTGAATGCGTTCCCTTGCTAAGAATGACGGAGTGATTTTGCCACATCTCGCCATGTCCCGTTGCCTCGAAAGCAGGCTCAGTTTCGTCATCAACATATACTTTCAGATAATTATAGGTATTGCACTTGTAGTCAAAAGAAACCGCGGATTCTTCCGAAACGTGTATTTCACAAGTTTTTAAGGACGAATTATAACCAAGCTCAAATACTTTTCCATGGGTATCAACAAGCGCATCCCCATACTGCGGCCATGCAGCAAAAACGGGATCCCTTTCAACAACACCGGCATAACGTCCCTTGCAAATCCACACATCGGAATCAAGCCCATTCTCAAATGTCTGGCAGATTGATTCCAATGTCATGGCTGAACCATTTCCATCATCTTTCGAACCTGTCTTCGTTTTTCCACCGTCCGTTGAATCACCTTCAATCAGGTTGTAAAAAAATTTGCATCCTGAGAAGAGAATGGAAAACATCAGCACAAAAAGTGTAATCAATAAAGCAAACTTACCTTTCATTTTGGTTCCTTCCAAGACTGATATCAGGTCGAATGTCTAGTTTTGAAATTCGCTAAGCCTGTCCTTCAAAGAATACTTCACAATCTCGCGAGCGTCAAATGCTTTCTGTATCAAATCGTCCACGCCCATGGCATCGTAGATTTTTTTCGCCTCGTCAATGTCGGCACGGAGCACCGGATGTTTCGGGCTGAAAAGAACGCAGCAGTCCTCGTAAGGCAGAATGGAGATTCCGTAGGTCCCGATTTTTTCCGCCACGGACACAATTTCTTCCTTGTCCTGTCCAATCAGCGGGCGGTAGAGCGGGAACTTTGCAAAACTTTCGGTCACGGCAAGGTTTTCCACAGTCTGGCTTGCCACCTGTCCAAGACTCTCCCCCGTTATGATTGCGGACGCATGGATTTTTTCAGAAAGCATGTTGGCGACCTTCATCATGCAGAGCCTGAGCATCAGCGTGGCAAAGGATTCCGGAGACGATTTTTTTATCTGCATCTGAACGTCGGTGAACGAAATTATGTTCAGGTATGTCTCAACGCCAAAGTCGCCAAGGATTTTTGCAAGGTCCTCAACCTTTTTCCGGGCCTCATCGGATGTGTACGGATAGGAATGGAAATAAACACAATCAACCTTCATTCCGCGGCACATCATCCTGTAACCGGCGACCGGACTGTCCAGACCTCCGCTCAAAAGAAGAAGCCCCTTTCCGCTCACACCGACCGGAAGTCCCCGGCATGTCCTTTTCTGTGAGGAATATATGTACGCCCTGTCGCGAATCTCGATATTCACAACCACGTCGGGATCATGCACATCCACAGAAAGAACGCCGCCGTCGGAAGCATCACCCGCAGCCTCCACGCAGATTTCGTAGGAGTTCATCGGGAAAGTCTTGTCCTCGCGCCTTGCCTCGACCTTGAAAGTTTTTGAACCAGCATCACGAGCTTCCTCGCAAAGTTCCAGAACCGTCCTGCGGATAATGTCTATGTCCTTTTCAACCGAACGAACCCTTGCCCAGCCCGTTATTCCAACAAGATGGTCAAGAACATATTCCACCTGCGAACAGTAGTCCCCGGCGCATTTGACATAGAGCCTTCCGTTTCTCAAAAATACATCGGACCTTTCAAAATCCAGGGCCTGCCGGACATTTTTGACAAGCTGCCTCTCGAAAATCTTTTTGTTGGACCCCTTCAAAGTAAGCTCGCCAAGTTTTCCGAGATACTGCTCGGTAAGAAAACTTGTGTCCCTGTCCGCGCGGCTTTTGTATTCGCCCATCATGTCCTCCAAAACGCTTTTCTGCGGTTCCCTAATACTGGTACTTCACGCCGATTGAAAAATAATTGTTGATTACGTCTCTGAATCCACCTTTCCATTGGTTCTTGAAGAGGTTGACAAGATCGGAGCCAGAATACGGACTTCCGCCATATTGATAAGTTCCGTCACCATTGGGAGTTATTCCGCTACCCTGCCCCGGGAAAATATCCGCATCGACACCCTTGTTTCTTATCCACTCAAAAAGATAGGATACCGAGAAAGTCAGCTGTCCCCATGGATATTTTTTAAGGGAATACTCCGCGCCCAGGCCCTCCTGCAGAACGTACATCTGGTTGTCCTGGTCCAAGAAATTGAGTTTGTTGGATGAGGCAATTGGAGTTCCGGTGGATCCCGATGGATTTGACATGAGCGGATGGTTGTTGATTCCTCCGTCGGTCGAATAGATTCCGTGTCCGGCCATCAGATAAGCCAGAGCCTCGTCATCGGATATTGTCTCGTTGATGTTGCCATGGCGCAGGAAAGTTGATGTCAGCTTGATGTGGAGCGGCGGCATTGGAAGGAAGTCCAGCTCAAATGAAAGCCTGTCGCTGTTCGGTGGATAGGACGAGCCCATTGGGATTCCGTTGTTGCTGTAGTTGAGATAGTTGTACATCCCCGCCGTGATTGTTCCTGTCGTTGTGTCGGTATAATCCGCGTGGGTGTATGTGTACGGCATGATCATGGTGTAGTCGAGCGACACCCTTGTGCAGAAAGAGTTCGCCGGGGTGTAGATGAGTCCCGTCTTGAATGCGGCAAACAGTCTTGTATCAAGGAGTCCCCTTGAGAAGAATCCCGCAATGTCAAAGTCGTCCACAAAAATATCGGTGGCCCAGAGTATTCCGGAGTAAGGCTTTACCTTCAGGGCGATTCCCATCTGGAGGTTGTCGTTGTATCCACCAATCTCCTGCGCCACAATGAAAGGAACCGGCATGAGATAGGATGGGTCAAGTCTTTTTCCAAAAACAATGGACTCGTAATAAGCAAGGGACACCTGCGGGACAAACTTGAATTCAAGCGCATGGAACGCAAGATACTTGTCCGGGGCAATGAATCCGCCGTCAAAACTAAAAGTCGCTCCTATTGCGGAATACTGCTGGGTGTAGGACCATTTTGGATTGACCGTCGTGAAAGAAAAATTGGTCCGGTGGTATGAATTGTCGTTGAGGGAAAGTCCGGAGCCAATAAAAGGACCGTATCCGGAGCGGTAGATTCCAGTCTGTGCGAATATGTTCTTCTTTCCGATTGCGACAACATCGTTCATCTCAAGAAACAAATCCAGAGCGCCAAGCGAGACCTTGTTGCGTCTGGCATCATGTCCGTCGTTCTCAAAAATCGGCAGATAGTCCTGGGTGTTGTGGTTGTAGCCCGCAAGTCCCAAATCATATCCCATGGAAACAAAGCTGTCGAAAAGCGTCACATCTCCGTTCACGTTCGGAAAAATGCTGAAAAGGATTTCGCCAAAATCTGACCGGCCCGCATCCTTTTTGTATGTGGCCCCAAGCTGCACGGAAACATTCCACGGCTTTCCAGTCACCTTCTCCCAATACATCTGGGCGTTTTTGACATCCCTCTCGTTACCCTTTTCGATTACGGTCTGGAGAATGTCCCTTATGTTCGCGATTGGAAACGGCCTCAGGGGTGGAACCTCGTTTATAAGTCCCCTAAGTTCCCAGGACTCGACAAGACTGTAAAAAGTGTCATCCGGGTCAACGCTGACCTGAGCAAAAAGACCGGAAACAAAAATCAAAGAAAAACAAAGGACCGCAAAAATTTTTTTCATAGCTAAATCTCCAATTTTTTTTAACCTTAAATGATTCTACAGAATTGCTCAACAATTTACAAGACAAATTTACCCTTTTGTTTCTGGGGCCACAAAAGCGACCAAACCTAAACTTGACCATATTATTCTTCGAACATATAATTATAGATGATGAATCGTAAACTTTGCGCAGGGATTATAGCTTTCACACTTTTTGGCCTGGTTGGTGTTTTCCAGGTCCGGGGAGAGACTGTCTCCATGGATTCGGTGGACAGGCAGAGTCCATACCAGACGGTGCCCACA
>CACZPR010000076.1 GCA_902783155.1 uncultured Spirochaetaceae bacterium | reverse complement strand
TTTAGCGATGGCGGTGCCGAAGTCTTTATGAATTTCAAGGACATGGAAATTTTGGAAAGCATTATCGGCTGTTAAAATCGTTTTTCCCCGTACTTTTATAAATAGCAGTTTATAGATGAACGGCGAAACTTACATTGTTCTTCCGTAAGTAAGCTTTCAATCAAAAGCCAAGCTTAACAGGAGTTTGCTATTTTATCGGGTGAAGAATATGTTAAGAAAAAAACATTGCCACCCTCAACCAACAAGTATATAATATAGAAGAAAACCATGCATTGCATGGAAATGGAGATTGCCGGAATGAGTAAAAAGATTGCAGTTTTTTTTGTTTTGTATGACAAGACTGCGGAATGAAATAACACTGTATAGAGTATTGTCACCACTAGATTGTTCCGAATGAGGAAGATGAAAATGCAAAAGAAAGTTTTATTGGCCTTTATTCCATTTTTATTTGTCGCATTGATTGTTTATCTATTTCATCCAATTCCTGTTAAAATAGCTTTCATACCATATGAACAGGAATTTCTATATCCCAGGGGAATAGTTGATGTTGACAGCAGTCCTGTTGAATATAAAATTAAAAATATTGATTACTTATCTATTTATAATAAACTAAATAAATTAAAACAAATTACAGAAATCGAATATAAAAAAGATGCTTTAAAGTTGAATCATATATTAACAGAAGATGGCACTATCATTCCTTTGAATTTATGGGAGGACGGCGATGGCAATTCAAGTATTGAAAAAAAACAATTGACAGATAGAAACATAAACATTAGATATTCCATTTCTTTTCCCACGGGTAAAAAAATTAATCAACTATATCTAGGGTGTAATACAAAAATAATAATGATTGATGACAAGTTTTATGAAATTGAAAAAGAGGAACATAAAAAACTAATTCTTTTCTTTGCCAATATTTTAGGTGATAAAATAGAATTAGATGATTGTTTGCTTATAGAAGACAATACAGGAATTGAAAATCAAGGCTCGCCCGGATTTTAGCTAAATAATCCCCTAAAATATGGCATTTAAGTTATTTTATGCTTGTAAAAATAAAAATTTATGTTATATTTATATTGAGAGGTAACGTATGAAAAGAGTTATTACATTTATTGCGGCGGCGGTACTTGCTGTTTCCGCTGCATCGGCTGTCGATTCCCCGTCATGGGATTTTTCCGCGACTGTGGATTTCGCATACTATCCAAAATCAGAATACATCAAGGGCGGAACACACTTTGCGCCAATAACCGGCCCCTACAGCGGTCTTGAGGGTCGAATCACAGGAAAGGCCAACTACACAATTCCGACTCCGCTTGGCGACAACTGGCTTTTGAATTCGGCAAACCTTGTCCTTCAAGGAAACCTTGAGCTTTCACCTGTCTCAGTGATGCCGGGAGCTGAAGTAAAATTCACTCCTCTTCCATTCCTTGTTTTCAGTGCGGGCGCACAGGCCGGAACAGGTTGGAATCTTCTAGGAATCCGGGGAATGGCGGGACTGAACAGTACTTTTGAATACGACGACATTACGCCTTTCACATCTTGGTTTTTGAAATGGTACGCGCAGGCAACATTCCAGTTTGACACGGGCGCAATCTGGCCGGGCGACTGGACGCACTTCCAGATTATGTATTCATACCAGGTCTACTACACAATGCTTTCCGCAAAAAAGGATGGGGAAGTCTGGATGTGGCAGGCGGCAGGAAACAGGGTCAACGGTCTCAAAAACTACCAGAACCTTATCCTCGCATACCAGATGCCATTGATTCTGAGCCGCGTTGGTGTGCTTGCAGAATGGGACGGATATTATTCCAGCAACGCTTTCACAAACCCACTCTACAAGGGAGATTTCTGCCAGGTCAGCATAAGCCCGATGGCGCAGCTTTCATTTACAGAAAAAGACACGCTTTCAATCCTTCTTGGATTCTCCAGCCGCAGAAGTTTCACCACGGACCACATTCGCGATGCAGAAAACAAAACCAATGACAGACGGGAAACCTCGATGACCTACGACGGATATGAATGGTTCTTCAACCGGCTTGCCCTCAGCTACACACACACATTCTAGGGCATCCCGAAAAAAAGAGCACAAAAAAATCCCCGGCTAAAAAATGAACCGGGGATTTCTTTTTTAAACTATAGAGAACGGTTTCTACATATAATACGTCTTGATTGGCGGGAAACCGTTGAAGGCTACGGACGCATAGGTCGATGTGTATGCGCCGGTCGAAAGCCAGTAAATCCTGTCGCCCTGCTTCAACGTAATCGGGAGACGGTATCTTGCGTTTTCGTACATGACATCCATGCTGTCGCAGGTGGGTCCGGCAATAATAACGTCGCCCTCCTTGTCGCCATCCTTTGTCGTAATCAGCGGATACTTTATGCACTCGTCAAGGGTCTCAATCAGTCCGTTGAATTTTCCGGCATCAAGATAAATCCACCGGGTCAGGGCCGTATTGTTTTTTCGTGAAGACAGAATCACCTCGCTCGTGAGTATTCCGCTGTCGCCAACCAGGGAACGTCCAGGCTCCAAAATGATTTCGGGCAAATCATCACCAAAGTCCTCGGTCAAAAAGCGTGTGATTTCTTTTGCATACACATCAAGAGGGTTGGTCGGATCAATATAGCTCGCAGGAAAACCACCGCCCATGTCTATCATCTGCAGACGGATTCCTTCCTCCTCCTCCAGCGAAGAGAAAAGATATTTCGCCTTTGCGATTGCGTCGTTCCATGAACCGATGTCCCTCTGCTGGCTTCCGACGTGGAAAGAGATTCCCCACGGATTCAGTCCAAGCTCCCTCGCCAGAACAAGAAGGTCGTAGGCCATGTCGGGGTGGCATCCGAATTTTTTGCTCAGAGGCCAGTCGGCAGAGTCGGAACCTTCTACAAGAATGCGCACGTAGACCCTGGAGCCAGGAGCATTTTCGGCAATATTTTTGAGGTCATCCTTGCTGTCCGTCGCGAACATGCGGACACCGTTTTCATAAAAATATTTAATGTCGGAGGCCTTCTTGATTGTGTTTCCGTAAGAAAGGCGGTTCGGGTCGTCAACAAATTTCTTTATCAAATCAAGCTCATAGCGCGAGGCGATGTCAAAATTAGACCCGTTTTCGGCAAGCATCTGCAGAACAGGTTCGCCGGGATTCGCCTTGATTGCATAAAAAATCTTGGCGTAAGGGAAGGAACTTCTGAGCTTGATGAAATTCTTTTTGATTGTCTTCAAGCTCACAACAATGTTCGGAGTCGGAAGGTCCTTGGAGAATTCAAGAAACTGCTCCCAGTCTTTGTCACTCACATAGTCATTACGATTGTACACTACCGTACCACCTGTAATTAAAATAGGGCAACCGTTTTCCAGAGAACCCTGTTTTTCCTAACGGCTGATTCGCTCTATAATAGAAAAAAAGTTGATTTTATGGAATAAGTTTTTGAAAAATTTTATCAAAAAGTTTATACTGATACTGTAAAAAGATACGTGAAAAAAATTTCTATATAGAGTAACAAAAGAGGGGCAAAATGAAATTTATCCACACGGCGGACTGGCACCTTGGAAACAGAATGCACGACATAGACCGAAACATCGAGCAGCAGAATTTTTTTTACTGGCTGAAGGATGAGATTGAAAAACAGGAGGCACAGGCCCTTGTTGTTTCGGGCGACATCTACGACTGCGCAAATCCACCGGTCGAGTCCCGCAGACAGTACATACAGTTCTTGACATCGCTGGTCGGAACCAAATGCAAAAATGTAATAATCGTTGGCGGAAACCATGACTCCGGCGCGCTCCTTGATTCCGAAAAAGACATACTGGAGCTTCTGAACATCCATGTGGTCGGGTCCATCGCAAACATGGAGATTGGGGATGCGGTCTTTGAACTTTACGACAGTGATGGAAAGACAGCCGCAATATGCTGCGCGATTCCCTACGCAAGAGAAAGTGAGCTGCGACAGTTTTTCGACGAGCCTGTTGATGACGGAACTTTTTCGGACAGGGCATACAAAACTGTTTACGAAAACGCCCTGGACATTGCAAAAAAAATTGCCGGAGAAAAAAACATTCCGATAATCGCGACCGGACATCTCTATGCCGCAAATCTGGAAGGACGCTTGGGAGAGGCAAAAAAGGAAACCAAGAGTGACGACGGAACCAGAATGTTGGATGTCGTTGGAAAACTTGGTTCGGTACATGCACAGATTTTTCCAGCGGATTTTGATTATGTCGCCCTTGGCCACATACATTATTCGACAATGGTTGATAAAAATCCAAAAGTGCGTTACTCGGGGTCCCCGTTTGTGATGGGCTTTGACGAGGCAAACATTGAAAGAAATATTCTCTCAGTGGAAATTGATTCGGAGCATAAAACAAATGTCAAAAAAATTGCGGTCCCGCAGACATTCAATTTCAGGCGCATATCCGGAAACTGCCGCTATATAATGGAGGAACTTGGAAAATACAAAAACAATCCGCCGGAAAAAAAGACTTTCGTGGAAGCGTATTTTGTCCAGGAGGATGGAATCAATATCCACAACGAGATTGAAAAAATTGAAGGGGGATTTCCCGAAAATGTTTCCGTCGTAAGCGTAAAGGCGCAGACAAAATTTTTTGATTCCGAGTCGCACGAAAATCTGGACATGGATGAGCTGAAAAATTTTAATGAGGAAGAGATTTTCAAAAAACTGATTCTGCAAAAAAAGTCATCCCTGTTTTTGGATTTGCCGGATGAAGAAAAAGAAAAAACAAAAGCCGATTTGATAAAAAAATATCTTCCACTATTTATGGAAGTTGCCGCAGAAATTGAACTGGGGGAAAAATAAATGAAAATCACAAAAATTGAATTTGAAAATCTGAACTCGCTCAAGGGGCACTGGCTCATTGATTTGACGCACGAGGCTTTCAAAAAAAATCACAACCAGTTTGTAATCTGCGGAGAAACAGGAGCGGGAAAAACGACAATCCTTGATGCAATAACTCTCGCACTCTACGGAAAGACCGCACGGCTCAACAGGATAGACGGAAACAACAACGAGATAATGACGCGGAACACAAATTCCTGCATGGCATCCGTGACCTATGAATGTGAGGGGAGAACATACGTTTCAAAGTTTTCACAGTCCAGAAGACCGAGGAGCGGAAAACTTGATTCAACAGATTTTTCAATTCTGAATACAGAAACGGGGGAGCTTTTTTCCGCACACAAAAGTTCCGAAATGGAAAGCCGCACCGCGCAAAACATCCAGCTTGACTACGGACAGTTCTGCCGCTCCATAATGCTTGCGCAGGGCGAGTTCAGTGTTTTTTTGGAGGGCGAAAAAAATTCCAGCAACAACGAAAGAAAACGCGCGGAGATTCTGGCAAAAATAAATGGAACGGAAAAATACAAAAAAATTGGTGAAAGAATCTGCAAAAAAGCCGGCGAGATTGAAAATGAATACAGGCTTGCAAAATCGGATTTGAGCAACATTGATTTTCTGGACGACAGGGATATTGAAAAACTTGAGAGCGAAAAAAAATCCAGCGAGGATGGCGCAAAAAAAATTGATGCGGAAATAGCCACAATTTCCACACAGATAAATTGGCTGAACGAAATCCGGGAAAACAGTCTCAAGCTGGAGCAGGCAAAAATTGGAAGAAAAAAATTTGAGGAAAGAAAACAGATTTTTGCCCATTCCCAAACAGTTTTGGACAAAGCCGAGAAAGCAAAAAACTGTGACATAGAGTACAGCAGATTTTCCGAAACAAAAAAACTGATTGAAAATCTGAACAAAAAACTTGAGGCATCAAAAACGGCTCTCTCGCTTGCTGAAAAAGAATTTGTTTCAACACAGAGCGACGCAGAAATTGCGAAAAAAATCTACGAAAAAGAAAACGGTCTGTCAAAAGAAAAGGAAGAGCTTTGGAAAAAGGTTCGGGAACTGGACACAAAAATTGGCCCGAGCAAAAAAATGTTTTGCGACCAGAGCGAAAGAAAAAATGCGGCGCAAAAAGAATGGAAGGATGCGGAGCAGAAGACAGCCAATCTTGAAAAACAAAAATCAATTTACGAAGAGGAAATAGACGGGCTGCAAAAATATTTGGACCAGAACAAAAAAGATGAAAATCTTTCCGAGAAAATTGTCTTTTTAAACGGGCTGGCAAAATCCATAAAATCAAACGAGACGGAAAAATCCAATATCGAAAAAAATTTGGACGCGCAAAACAAAAGTCTTGAGCAGAGCAAACACAAGCTGGAGGAAAGCGAAAAAAAGATTCACGAAATAGAGACACAGCTGGAGACCCTTGTGAGCAGGGAATACCTGAACATATCCGCGCTGATTAGAAAAAATCTTTCAAGCGGAAATCCCTGTCCTGTCTGTGGCTCAAAGGAGCATCCATACTGTGACGAAAAAAGTATTGATGCAGAAAAGAATTTTTCCTCCGACAAAATTATGCTCGCGGAAAATGTGTCGCAGCTCCACAAAAAATATGAGGCTGAAAAAAGCGAGGGGCAAAATCTAAAGGAGACCGCGTCAAGACTTGAGACATCAATTTTGGGATTCCAGGAAAGAATAAAGTCTCTGGCCGATGAAAAAAATAAATCCGTGGCGGAAATAAATGCGGAAATCGCGGGATGGAATTTTTCTTTTGACGCGGATGATGGTGTAGAAAAAATCGTCTCGATTGTGTCGGAACTAAAAAAGCGTTTTAAAAAATTCGCTGAACAAAAATCAAGGCTGGAGCAGGCAAAAACGGAAGCTGGGAATATCGAAATCGAGTTGAAATCAATTGACCTTGGGAGCCTTAAAAATATTTTTGAAAATGAAAGAAAAAAGTTTGAGGAAATCAAAACAAATTTTGAATCGCTCGTGGAGGAAAGAAAAAATCTGTTCGGTGAAAAATCTGTTGACGATGAGGAAAGAAATTTCAAAATCAATCTGCAAAACCTGCTGAAAAATTTGGAAGGCGCGGATGAAAAAAAGGATGCCGCCATCAAAAATAAAATTGCGATGGAGTCGGAACTTGAGAACTACAGAAAACAGATTGAAGAAAAAAATCCAGAACTTGAGGCACACGGCGAGGAACTGAACATTGCGCTGGAGAAAAATGGCTTCAAATCCGTGGACGAATATCTTCTGTGCAGGGCCAGCGATGAAAAAATCATGGAACTGGGAAACGAAAAACAGAATCTTGAAAAGGAGGACGCATCCACTCTGGCCTCGGTCAAACTTGCATCCGAAAATCTTGAAAAATGCAGGGCAAAAAATCTGTCACAAAAAAATGCGGACGAACTGGAAAAAGAGTTTTCTGAAAAATCAGCGGAGAGGGACGGCGCAAACAAAAGGATTGGCGAAATCAATTCGATTTTGAAAAACCAGAGCGAAAACAAGGCGAGGTACAACAAAAAACTTGAGGCCTTTAGCGAGCTTGAAAAAAAGCACACTCTCTGGCAGGAAATGAAAAGTCTTATCGGCGTGAACGACGGAAGCGATTTTGAAGTTTTTGTTCAGTCGATGGCGCTGCAGAATCTTTTAATCAAGGCGAACAGATATATCCATGGAATTACCGGAAGATTTTCGCTTGTGCAAAAGGGACAGGGCGTTGATTTTATGGTCCACGACGACAACTACCCCGACCCGAACGATGACCGTCCAATTGTCAACATGAGCGGCGGTGAAAAATTTATTATAAGCCTTTCGCTTGCTCTTGGGATTGCGGAACTTGCGAGCAGAAACGTGCAGGTCAACTCACTTTTTCTTGACGAAGGTTTTGGAACTTTGAGCGGGACACCCTTGATTGAGGCGGTCAATTCCCTGAAGTCCCTGGAGTCAACAGGAAAGACGCTTGGAATTATAACCCATGTTTCCGATGTGATAAAAGAATTTGACCAAAAGATTGTCGCAGAAAAACATGGCGGCACAAGTATTCTGAAGGGCGACGGAGTTGTAAGGCTCTGACAAAAAAATTGCCGGACCCAGAGTGATTCTGAATCCGGCAGAGTTTTTTTTTCGCGGAACTATCGTCCCTTTATTGTGGTCTCAATTTCGTTGATGCGCGAAAGGATTTTGTCTGCAGTCTTTGCTCCTGTGTCAACATACTGGAACCTGTTGTTCGAGTCAATGTAAACTGTGGCTGGCAAAGAGTAGCTACTGATTCCAACTTGACGAAGATATTTGCGCACAAGTTCTCTTCCGGTACTACCCCAAGCGTATTTGATTTTCCCTGACGCGTCATAAGTTTTTGCGTAATTCTCCACCGCAGATTTTTCAGCGCCATCAATCTCTACCTCGATTATGTCCACGTTGCTGAACTGGCTGTAGTTTGACACAATCTGTCTGGTCGTGTACTGGCAGTTTCCGCAGGTGGTCCTAAAGAAAATCAGCACCTTCGGTTTTCCGCTAGACTGGTTGTTTGCGGTCGAGCCATTCAAAAGAGTCAGCTGTGTTAAATCCACGTTCTGCAGATTGCACAGAGTGTTTCCTTCCGCCGTTGTCAGAGGTCCCAAATCCGCGGTTGACGATCCACCGCTTGAACCGCTGCTGCCAGAACTACCGCTTGAGCTGGAGCTGGACGAGCCACGGACCACCGCCGGAACGGAGAGATTCTTGTTCACATTTTTCGCGGCAGTCTCCCACTCGCACCTTGGGAAATCCTCAACGGTATAGAGCATCATGGTATAGTAGAGGTCCGTCTTTCTGCAAATCTTGACCTGGCCATTCACCTTTGGAGTAAACTTCTTGTCCTGTCCGCTTGTGAGCTTTATGAACTGGTTTTCGTACAGAAGATAGATGCCCTCGCTGGATGGGAAAGTCAGGTTCACGACATACTCGGTATTTTTTGTGAGCGACTTTGTTAAAGGAATCTTGTTGATTACAAGTCCGTTGTCAAGCGCGTCATCGAAATCTCCAAACTCATCCCAGCACCATGCCTTGTTGTGGGTCAGGAAGAATTCATAGACCTCCTTTCCAGAAAGTCCCGCCTTGGTGACGGTCGGGTCAATCCTTGGAAGAGTGTCGAATTTTTCTTTGGACACAGCCGGAGAAAGATACTGATATTTCGGGTCGCTCGGATAGTGGCTGAAAATCATAATGTAGGGGTCCACATCAAACCACCAGTCGGCGAATCTGTGCGTAAACTCATTGCCATCAACAGTTCCCGCACCCCAGCAGCTGTCGAGCAAAATATTTTCATCGCCAACGTGGACTACATTCCATCCATGGTTGCCGTATGCCTTTCCGTAGGTATGCTGGAATTTTTTGTTGTTGCCGGAAATGTATTCGCCATTAAGACCGGCAGCCTTGCACAGCTCCACAAAAAGCCGTCCGTAGCCTTCGCACACACCGTTTCTGTCTTTCCAGGTTTCGCTCGCAATCTTTTCGTAATATGCCTGGAGTCCACCGGAAGGAACGGTAACTGTTCCCGACTGCATTTTTGCCGTGTTGTAGCTGATGTTGAACGACATGAAATCAAAGAGGGCGCGGACCTTTTCCTTGTCGGTTCTGCATGTGGCGGTTATGCGCTTTACTGCATCGGCATAGCTCATTGAAACTGGAATCGAAAGCGACTTAACATATCTGTCGATTGCGGAGTAGTCCGTCTTTGATGGATGCTCCTTTGCAACAAACTGGATATCGGAGTATGCCTGGCTCTGTTGCGTACTGTCATTCTGGTTTGATCCATTGTTCGCACTTCCATCGTCGTAACAGGAGCCATCGTCACATTCGGATTTAAGCAAGGAGACCCGTGAAAGAATCTTGTCCGCAGTGATTCCCGGACCGGTTTCAAGGTACTGGAATTTGTTGTTCGCGTCAATGTAGACAACGACAGGAAGCGTCACATTATTCGAGTCACCAACCAACCTCAGATAGCTCCACATTAAACTGTTGTCATTCCATCCAGTGTTGTAGGAGAACTTCATTTTCCCGGAGCTGTCATATTTATTGGCGAACTCCAGGGTCTTGCTTCTGTCCGCCTGGTTGATTTCAACCTCAACAACATCCACACCGGCAAATTTGTCGTAGGCTGCCGACACGCTTCTTGTGGTGCTCATGCAGTTTCCGCAGATTGTCTGGAAGAAAACAATCACCTTTGGTCTGTTGTGCGCAATATTGTCGGTGGTTGAACCATCCAGCAAAGTGAATGTCGTCTTCGGAAGATTGTCTTTTTCAACAAATATGGTTGGCACTGTGATTGTTCCGCCACTTTGGTTTGTACCGCCGCCCTGGGTGTTTCCACCATTATTGTTTCCGCCGCTGTTGTTTCCACTATTGTTATTATTGTTGTTGTTGTCGTTATTGCTGTTTCCACCGCTGGTTCCGTTCGACGGTGTATTTGCCTGGCCTGTGTAGCCACAATAACTTCCATCCCCGTCACGGTCGAGTACAGTCTTTGTGAGGTCTATCGACTTGTAGAACTGCGCCAAATCAAGCTGGACAGTGTTAAGCTCGTCATAATATATATGCCAGTACTGGTCCTTATAGTTGTATGTTCCAGCAAGTTTTCCTGTGTCCGCCCTCTTGAAATAAATCCATCCGGAGGGTTTGTTGAATGTCGCGATGTAGTTTCCAATCCGCTTTCCATTCTTTGAATCATCAAGGACAGCCCTTGGGTCGTATGGAAGTCCCCTGTCGTTATAGTAGGAGTCCGGAACTTCGCATGAGCCGTCGTCACATTCGTTATTTCCGGTGCTTCCGCTTGAACCATTTGTTCCGCCCGTACCGGAGCTTCCAGTATTTCCATTTGTGCCGGTGCCTGTTCCCGTCTTTGGAGTTGTGGTCTCCAGATATTCATCGGGAAGAGTCGCACCTGTGTAGCCACAGAAATTTCCATACTTGTCGCGGTTCAAATCAGTCTTTGAAAGGTCAATCGAACGGTAATACTGCTCCAGCTTCAGGTCAACGGCATTGAGAACGGTGGAATAGGAATTCCAGCACTGGTATTTCAGGCTGTACGAACCAAGCTGCCGGTTGTTCTTGTCGCGGACATAAAGCCATCCGTCGGTCGCATTCACTTTCACGGTCAGTGTCCCGATTTTTGTCTCTGGCCTGGACGCACTGATTTTTGCATCAGGGTCGTATGGCAGATTGTAGATATTGTGGTAGCGGTCGATTGCATATTCCGCGGCAACAGATGCGGTAGTCTCCTGGTCCTTTTTTCCGCTCGCCCAAATTGACTGCGCAAGCAAAGCAAAAGCCAGCGCAAAAACTATAATTCTCTTTCCTTTCATAAGTCCTCCAATTGGAAATCAATCAATTCTATTTATCTGTCCAGCCAGCGGCAAAATCCATTACGCACATGACCCTATATCTCTTGTGCGTGTCATAGGAAACGCCAACACTTTCAAACCTGGTGTTCAGAAGATTCAACCTGTGTCCCAGACTTTCCACACCGTCGTCAACCAGAAGCTGAATCACAATGCCACGGGCGGTATCCTTGCCGTAGGAAATGTTTTCACCCACGTAAGAATATCTTCCATATTTTTTCACCGCATCAGAAAAACTGTCTCCGTTGGTCCTGTCATGTCCAGTGTTCGTTGTCTGTCCCTGGGTTGATGAATGTGCCTTGGCCAGCTTGTAGAGTCCCTCCGCATACGAAAGTTTTCCGAGCGATGTAATCTTTGACATGTCGCTCACGCAGCTTGTCCAGTAGCTGGAGCTTGATGATGTAATCTGCGGCTTGATATATTTTTCGGCATAGTCCTTCGGGTTCGAGCGCATCAGGTTGATTTCATCTATTATTGAAAGCTCAAATGCCGATGCCGATACCCCAGTTGTCGATGCAGGAGGAACATACATTCTTGAAGCGGAGAACTGGTAGGTCTGTGTCGAACCAATTGTCTTGCCGGAATTGTCCTTCACTGTAATCTTGACCGTACCGTCGCCACTCGTGAGATTTGAGACAGTCACAATGTAGACCCTTGTTGAATCCGAAGTCTGGCTTGAGCCTGTGTCCTGCCTGACTGTCACCGACCCGATGTTTCCGGTAGTCTTCTTTTGGAAGTTCGATTCCGACAATGCGTACTTCAGACCGGTGACGGTGATTGTGAATGTAGCCTCCGGTGCTGTAGTCGAATATGTGGCCGTGGAAGCCTTGATTGTCGGGACAACATAAATCTTTGACAGGTCAACAGAATATGTGAGCAAAGTGGAACTGCTTCCAGTCTGGAGAGCCTTTCCGTCATCCCCGAGAACGCTGATTGAAATCTTTCCGCTTGACGTTGCCCCGGTCAGGAGAGCCACATAGCCTCCAGCCTTGCCGGTGGATTTTATCGACTTGACCTTTCCGCCTGTCATGTTGTTCGAGATAAGAAGGTCGCTTGTTGTAAAGGACTTCGTTACGCCGGAAACAGTAAATCCAAGATGAGCCTCTGACACGTCATCCGGATAGCTCACGCCATCGGAAACAAGTTTTGCGGCGACCTGCTCGTAGACCTTTGAAATGTCAATGCTGTACTCAAGATAGTTCAGTCCCGTCTCCGAACCATTTTTGTCCCTGGCCTCAAGATATTTTCCATCCGTTCCCTTCACATACAGTCTCACGGTTCCGGACCTTTTTGGACTTCTCAAAACAATCCTGTATTTTCCGGGGAGCTGGGTTTTCACGAAAGTCATATTTCCGTCAGTCGCAGAAGTGTCAATATACATATCAGAAAGAGAGAGCGTCCTCATCGTGTCGGAAATAGTGAACTCCAGATACGCCTCGTTCGCCACGGTTGAATACGACAGACCGGCATCGGAAATCATCACCTTCGGAACAAACATTTTACTCTGGAGAACCGAGTATGTCCTGCTGGTGCCAATGACCTTGCCGCTGGAGTCCTTCGCTGTCATCGTAAAGCTCGCGGTCTGTGTCTTCATTTTGGAAACATTCACCTTGTAGAGCCTCAAGTTTTCGTCCCGGTCGGTGAAAGACCCTGAGTACATGCGCTTGACCGAGGCGGATGTCATATCCCTTACAGGCGACACGTAGATTAGGCCAATGTTTCCGCTAACCAGCTTCTTTTCAAAGTTGGAGTCCTTAAGCTCGTAATCAAGATTCGCCACAGCGATATTGAATGTCGCCACCTGCTCCTCATTTGAATATGTGATTTCGGAATCGAACACAACCTTTGGCTCCGGGGGCACGACAAAAATCTGTGAAGCGTCAATGCTGTACGTGAGATAGGGGTTCTCAAGCTTGTTGCTAAACGACCACTCCTCCCTTAGATAGTTTCCATCGCTTCCCTTAACATACAGGGTAACGTTTCCGCTCCTTTTTATTCCAGAAATAATGACGCGGTAAGAATCCGACTGCGAGCCTCTTGTCAAACTGACAACTGACCCTCCAGTTGAGCTTAAATCAACACTAATGTCGGACAGGGAGAATACCTTTGACGAATCGGATGGCAGGAACAGAAGATAGACATCCGACTTGTCCGTTGAATATTGCGTACCAGTGTTTCTTAAGGAAATAGGTTTCTGTGTCACCCTGCCAATGTCAACGGAATATGAAATCTCCTTTCCACCTGCCCCTGGGAAAGCAATCCTTACGGTTCCGCTTTTCTTTACGCCGGACAATACAAACTCATATCCACCGTCAGAAGATGTCCTGTTTATTCCAGAAATGTAGCCGTCCGTGGAATTGTATGTGACTGTGAAATCGGCATCCACCGGGGCGCGCTTAAATCCGCGTGTTCCAAATGGGAGACAGACTTCAAGAGGAGTGGACGAATATTTTACAGCCTGCGCCCACACATCCTTCGGTGAATAGATTCTGTCATACTTGATGTCAAAAACCGCAAGCGTGTCGCCAGTGTCCGTGGCAATAGCAGTGCCGTCGTCGTCGATTATCGAGAACGCGATTGTTCCATCCTTCGTTACATCGGAAAGCACCGCAACAAATCCATTTCCGCTTGAAACCGTGAACACCCTTGAAATGCGTCCACCGGTTGTGTTCTTTTTTACAACAAGGTCCCTCTCGGTGTAGTTTCTTGTTCTATTATATACCGTAAAGAAGAGATTCACCTCCGGCTCCGAATCAAGATAGGTAGGCTCGTCGGCGTAGGACATGGTTGGTCTGACACGGACATTGCTCACATTGATTCTGTACTCAGGGCTTGTTCCAATCAGCACTCCCCTTCTGTCGTAAATCGAAATATTCAGCGTGCCGGAATTCCTGATGTCGGTTAGAGTCACAACATAGAGCGCGGTTCCCTGTGAGCTGACACCGTTTCCAGAAACCGAGACCGATGCCCTTCCAGCGCCAGATGAAACATAAATCCTGAAGTCGGATGAAGAAAGAACATAGCTCAGGCCGGAAATCTTGATTGTTGTTGAAGCGGTTGGACTTCCATCTGAATACGACAGATTTCCGAACGTGACTATCGGTGTCACATTGGAATATGGGTCGGTCTGAACCCATCCACCGCCGGAGCTTCCGCCAGTACCGCCTGTTCCACCGCCATATCCACCGGTTCCACCTGTTCCACCGTTACCGCCGGATGTGCCGTTGTTTCCGGAATCATCGTCCACGGTCCTTGGATGCTCAAGGTCATACAGAAGTGACTCGCAATACGCAAGCATGGATGGAGCGTCGCTGTAGTCCTTTGCCGCCCTGTAATATGTGATGGCATCGCGAAGGTCGGATATTGAACCTGTCCTCTCGAACTGCGAAAAATAGATTGAGGCTATCTCATAATTGCACTGGAGAATCTTTGTCTTCACGCCGTTGTAGTTGCTGACCTTGTTGTCAGATTTCTTGAACCACTCAAGGGCATCCTTCTTGTCCGATATGGTTCTCTGCGACAGGAGTATCTCTCCAATGTCATAGGCAAGTCGGGCCTGTCTCTGCCTGCACTCGCTGGACAAGCTGGAATCGTACTTGGCGGCCTTGTCGTACATGTCGTAGTCTTTTTTCTTGTCACCAATCGCGTATCCAGGGTATCCGGCATCCGCAATAGAAAAAATGAATTCCGCAAGATCCTTTCCCGCGGTATTGTATTTTGAGGTAAAGTCGTCGGTGTATTTTTCAACCAGATAAATCTGGCCCTTGCGCGGATCTCCAATCTCTGTCGGCATGGGCTTTACCGCCTTCTGGATTCTGTACAGATCCTCCGCAATTGTGTATGCCGCCTCCGCCTCGTAGATTGCATGGCGCACCGAGCTGTCCTCACCGACAAAGGACCCCGACGGAAGACGGGACTTTATGTTGGCCAGGGCAGAAAACAGGGTGGCCGCTCCCTGGGAATTGACAAACCTGTTAACGACATCGGAAACTGTGTCCGTGTTCTCGGTCAAACGCCTCTCAACCTCCGAAGGATAGACGCTGTGGAACAGGTCGGCATCCTCCTGGTTCGTGCTTTTCTTGGTAAGACTCTTGGCCAGCTTTTCGATTGCCCTTACAGTGTCTCCCCTTTCCAGAAGCTGCTGGGCGGACATGCAGCCAAAAAACACAGCCGAGCAGCAGACGATTAAAAGGGCAAACAGTTTTGAAAAATTCTTTTTCATTTAAAACTCCCAATGTTTTCCGTAACTTATCTTTTAAACAGATTCCTCAAAGCAATGGTTACTCCATTTTCTCCAATTATCCCCTGTTTGCATAATTCCGTCAAGGATTTTTTCCCGCCGCCGGGGCTTCTGAATGTTGATTAGAGTGATTAGATGTATACTATATAGAAGAAAGTTGTAAGAATGACTATAGAAAAACCCCCGGTGACTATTGCATCGGGGGCTTGGATTAAGAAAATCTGAAATTCTCAGAAGTCCTGTCTGTAAATCCTGACGGGAAACTACTTTCTCTTCAGGTACTTCACGCTGTCAAGTGCGACAGCCGCAATGATAATCAGACCCTTGAACACGAACTGGAGGTTTGTGTCAATTCCAAGGAAGGTCAGACAGTAGGTAAGGCTCGTGAATATTATGACACCGATTACCGCGCCCGAGATTTTTCCTATACCGCCGTTGAAGGAGATTCCACCGACAACACAGGCCGCAATCGCATCAAGCTCGTAGCCCTGTCCTGTACCGGCAGAAGCATTTGCCTTGAAAGCCTCAAGGAACGCGCCACATCCATAGAAGATACCGGCCATGATGAACACGCCCATCGTCACCCAGAACACGCTGATTCCGCTGACGCTCGCAGCCTCCGCATTTCCACCGACGGCATACATGTTCTTTCCGAACGTGGTCTTGTTCCAGATGAACCATGCGACAAATATTGCGATTATCGCAGGTATAATCAGTTTCGGGAAGGTTATCAGCTCACCGTTTAGCGCACCAATTACCCATCGTCCTCCAATCATGTCCTTTACGTCCGCGTCGATTGAGCCGACCGGGGTTCCGCTTGTTCCAAAGAAGAGCAGACCGTAGATGATGAGCTGGGTCGCAAGGGTCGAGATGAACGGATGGATTTTCAGTTTCGCGCTGAACACACCCGCGAATGCCGAGAACACAACGCACAGAACAATCGAAAGCACAAGCGCAAGTCCAAGGCGCACGATTGTCGGAAGGGCGGTAAAGTCCCAAGGTCCCGCGCCAAAGAATGTCACGATGTTCTGACCCGGATGCAGAATCAGACCGGTGATTACGGCACCCATGGCAACCATACGTCCGACGCTCAAATCCGTACCCGCAAGCAGAATCAGACCTGCGACACCGAGGGCGTAGAACATTCTTACCGAAGACTGCTCCAGGATTGTGAAGATGTTCGGCAGGGAAAGAAGGTTTCCGGCACCGGAAAGTGGCGCAAGAACTATACACACGATGAAGAACACCAGAATCGCGATGTAGAGTCCGTTGTCAAGCAGGAACTTCGACATCTTGAATTTGTTGACGTAGTTCTGGAAAGAAAGAACCATGTCCTCCCTGAAATTTGTTTTTCCATTTCTGAGCGAACGGTTCTTCTGCACATAGTCAACATAGGCCTGATTTTTGACAGCCTTGGCGGCATCCACCGCCGAATTGAATTTGTTCTTAGCATCGAAGAGAGCGGACTTGTGCTCGTACTCCGCCACACGCAAATCTTCCTTGCAGTCCTCGTTGTCCTTCTGGCTGGTCTTTCCGGCGTAGGACGCGACAATGCCCTTTTTGCGAGAAAGAGTGTCGCTGTCGATTTTTGCAATCTCTGCGGCGTAGTCGGTCTTGAGCTTCGCGATAACCTCGTTCTGTTCGGCGTTGACCTTTGCAATCTCTGCCTTTGAAATCTGGTTGTTGCGGGCCACGGCAGCCTTCACGGTTTCCGCAATCTCCGCCTTGTTCTTTTCAGCGACAGCCTTTGCCTGTTCAATCTTCGCATTGTTGTCCGCGATTATTTTCTCACGGGCCTCAGCCGAAAGCAGCTTGTTTCGTTTTGCCGCCGCATTCTCCTGCCTGAGTGAGGAAATCAAATTCACGCCATCTTTTCGGAGAGACGCAAGGCGTTCTGAATATTCGTTAAGTTCTTTGTCTTCCATAAAATCCGATGCTCCTTTTACAGATATTTCGCAGAAAGCTTAAGCAGGGCTTCCTGGTCCGTTGTTTTTGTGTCAACAATTCCCGCCAGACGGTGGTTGGACATGACGGCAATCCTGTTTGTGATTCCAAGAATCTCAGGCATCTCGCTCGATACCACTATGATTGTCTTGCCCTCCTTCGCCATACGGATAATCAGCTGGTAGATTTCGTACTTCGCACCAACATCAATACCGCGGGTCGGCTCGTCAAGAAGGAAAACCTCGGGGGACCTCTCCATCCACTTTCCGATTATGACCTTCTGCTGGTTTCCTCCAGAAAGGGATGTGATAAGCTCCTCGGCGGAGACACATTTTGTATGCATCTGCTTGATTTCGCGCTCCGCAGCCTCGGCCATCTTGCGTTCGGAAAGGACACCTCCCGTCTTGTAGCTTTCAAGATTCGTGATGACCGTGTTGAACTTGATTGTCGCCTTGCCGAACATTCCGTTGAGCTTGCGTTCCTCGGTGACAAGGGCAAATCCATGCTCCATGGCATCCTTGCTGTTCGCAAAGTGGAGCCTCTTTCCGTCATAGGAAATTGTTCCGGTGGATATTGTCCTTACACCAAAAAGCGACTCCAGAAGCTCCGAGCGGCCCGCGCCCACAAGTCCATAGAGACCGAATATCTCGCCCTTCCTGACCTTGAAGGAAATGTCCTCCAGAACCGGCGCATATTTTGTCGAAAGATTGTTGACCTCAAGGCAGTATTCGCCGGGAACATTGTCAACATCCGGGAAACGCTTGTCGAGCGAACGACCGACCATTGCCGTAATCAGCTCGCCCATCTCCGTCTCCTGGGATGACTTCTGCATAATCATCTTTCCGTCGCGCAGAACCGCAACCTGATCGCAGACCTGGAAAATCTCGTCCATCTTGTGCGAGATGTAGACAAACGAGACGCCCTTCTTTTTCAAGTCCCTGACGATGTTGAAAAGTTTCTGCACCTCGTTCTCGGTCAATGAGGACGTTGGCTCGTCAAGGACTATGATTTTCGCGTCATAGGAAACCGCCTTCGCAATCTCGACCATCTGCCGCTGCGACACGGACATTGTTCGCATGATTGTGCGCGGGTTTACATTCATATTCAGTGAGGCAAAAAGGTTGATGCTGTCCTTGAGCATCTTCGCCTCGTCGATTACTCCAAGCCTCTTTGGATAGCGTCCAAGATAAAGGTTGTCAGCCACCGAGCGGTCAAGGCACTGGTTCAATTCCTGATGGACCATGGCGACCCCGCTTTCAAGAGCCTCTTTTGGATTCTTGAAATTGACGGGCTTTCCGCACAAAAGGAACTGTCCTTCATCTTTCGCATAGATGCCGAAAAGACACTTCATCATCGTTGACTTGCCGGCACCGTTTTCGCCCATCAATCCCAAAACGGACCCCTCGCCGACCTCAAGATTGATGCCGTCAAGGACTTTGTTTTTTCCGAAGGATTTTGACAGGTTTTTGATTTGTAGAACTAACTCGCCCATACTCTTCCCTGTTGTTATTCTGGATTCTCTAAAAAAAATTAGAGCGACCCCGATTGAAAGTTACAAAAAAGCCACACGGAAAACTCACGGGGTGTGGAATCCGTGTGGCAATTTCAGAGTCGCCCCATCAACAAAAGTTTTTTGAGGCGACCTTGGATTTCTGACAGAGCCTAGTACTTAAGCTTGTCTGTGTAATCCCGTCCAGAGTTTGTCTTGACCATGTTGATTGCAAACGCATCGTAGCTTGAGAGGTTCATAAACTTGTCGATGCAGCTTGATTCATTCTGTCCGTCTCCCTGTACCACTGTAAGGTCCAGTCCCAGAAGAGGGGCATAGTAGTTGAGTGCAGGCAGATAAGAAGATGAAAGGAAGTTGTCGGCAGAATTGTAGATTGTCAACAGAACCTTCTTCTTTGGTGCGTTTGAATTCTTGATTCCACTGTCGCGTGTTCCTGCTGTATACAGAGTCCAGTTGTCCTTGTTTACACCAGTGTTCTGTGCGAGCAGAGCCTTTGTTGATGAAACGTAGTCGATTGTCGCGCTGATCTTGTTGCCATACTGGTCAGGCTTTGAGATACCGGCGGCGATTACGTCGTTTCCAGTCAGACCGTCAAGCAAGTTTCTGAGAACCTGCAATGTTGCGGTTGCCTGTGCATCAACATTCTGTGAAACTGTTCCTGTGAGTTTTCCTGCTCCGATTGCCTCGATTGCATCAGCGTTGGCATCATATCCGAAGATTGGAACACCGGCCGGATAGTTTGAAGCCTGGAGACAGCCCATGGCCATACCGTCGTTGTTTGAAACAACCATGTCAATGTCTGTACCGAATTTTGTTGCCCAACCTCCCATTGCTTCAGTTGCGGCATTTGCGTTCCATGTGGAACCGTCGGTACCTGTCATGGCCTTTCCTTCAAGCTCGACGACCTTGAAATCCTGTCCACCAACCTTTACTGAACCTTCCTTGACCTTTCCAGGATCTGTTGAACCGTTCCAAGTTCCCAGAGCCTTTCTGATTCCCTCTGTACGTGCCTTTGAGTCGTTGTGTCCGACATCACCAATGCAAAGAACATAGCCGATTGTTCCATCACCGTTGCGGTCAATCACTGCAGGATCTGCGGAGGCAAGGAAATCTGTGATAAGTTTTCCCTGGACGGCTCCACCACCAGCGGCATCGAATCCTACATAGTAGGTCTTGTCATTCCAATTCATTGACGCCATGTCGATTTCACCGGACTGCGGGTCAGATGGCTGACGGTTGAAGAATACAAGAGGCTTGTCCTTGTTAAGAACTTTTGATCCACCATTTTTATTGCAAGACATAAAAGATCCGGCAACGAGTGCCAGAGCAACCACGGAACAGATAACCTTTTTCATAAAAAACAACCTCCTCATTTATGAAAAAAAATCCAAAACTTTTTCTCATTGAAATATAGTTTAAATCAAAATTTCAAAATGTCAAACAATTTTTTCTAAGAAAAGCAAATAAACTTCTCTTACTATGTAACTTTTATGTAACTTTTTTCATAATCTCTTTTTTTAAATTTCTTTTCGCCCCCGGTTGACATTTTTTTTTGTCCGCTGTATAAATAAGTCAACTAGGACAACGAAGTCACAGATAATCTTCTGTGGCTTTTTTTGTTTTAAAGTTGGCAATGACGCTACGCTTTCTCCAAATCAATTTGTGGATGGGGGAAAACGCAGCGTTTTTTTTTCGGCGACGGGGCCTGGCATTTGCGCGCAATGTCATGTTCTGTCGCCAAATTTTTTGGAGGTATCTATGGGTGACGTTTGGAGTGTCTGGTTTTTGATTGGAGCAGCGCTTGTATTTTTCATGCAGTGCGGATTCGCCATGGTCGAGACGGGATTCACAAGGGCAAAGAACGCGGGAAACATAATCATGAAAAACCTGATGGACTTCTGCATCGGGACCCCAATGTTCATGCTGCTCGGATTCGGGCTTATGATGAGCGAGAACTATTTCTTCGGGCTGATTGGAAAACCCGACCTGCAGCTGTTCACAAATTTCGCCGACCTTGACTGGTCCAGCTTCGTGTTCAACCTTGTGTTCTGCGCGACAGCGGCGACAATTGTTTCTGGCTCCATGGCCGAGCGCACAAAATTCAGTTCATACTGCATCTACTCAGCCGTAATCAGCGCGGTTGTATATCCGATTGAGGCCGGATGGGTATGGAATCCACAGGGATGGCTCGTGAAACTTGGTTTCGTAGATTTCGCAGGTGGAGCAGCAATCCATTCTGTTGGTGGAACCGCCGCACTCATCGGAGCAATCTTCCTTGGTCCTAGGCTTGGAAAATATGACCGCGACAAGAACGGAAAGGTGACAAAGGTTCACGCAATCCCAGGACACTCTCTCACCCTTGGCGCGCTTGGAACTTTCATACTCTGGTTCGGATGGTACGGATTCAACGGAGCCGCATGTGTACAGCTTGAGGGAGTCGGAGGACTTGCCGCCGTATTCACCACGACAACAATCGCACCGGCACTCGCCTGTATCACCACGATGATTTTCACATGGGTCAAAAACGGAAAGCCGGATGTCTCCATGACACTCAACGCGGCACTCGCAGGACTTGTCGCAATCACGCCGACATGCGCAACGGTTGACGCTCTTGGCGCAAGCATAATCGGTATCGTTTCAGGATTCGTTGTTGTCCTTGTGGTCGAGTTCCTTGACATGAAGCTCCACATCGACGACCCGGTTGGTGCTGTTGCCGTCCACCTTGCGAACGGAATCTGGGGAACACTGAGCGACGGACTTTTCAATGTCGAGAGCGGACTTTTCTATGGCGGAGGAGCAAAGCATCTTGGAGTCCAGGCACTCGGCGAAGTCTCAATACTTGCATGGACAGCCGTGTGCATGATTATCACATTCGCGCTGATTAAAAAGTTCCATGGACTTCGTGCAAGCAAAGAGGAAGAGATTATCGGTCTTGACAAGCTGGAGCATGGAATCGACTCAAGCTACGCCGGATTCATCATGGCCCCACAGGTAATGACGGAAGGAGAAGCTGGTCTTGGTTCACAGGCACAGGTTCCTGTCGAGAAGGCAATCCCGGTCACGAAGGCCGCTTCCAAGCCGAACGCAAAATTCCACCAGGTGACAATCATCACGCGCCAGAGCAAGTTCAATGAGCTTAAGTCCGCGATGAACGACATCAACGTTACGGGAATGACGGTGACAAACGTAATGGGATGCGGAGTCCAGCATGGAAAGACAGAAAAGTACCGTGGCGTAGAGATGGACATGACGGTTCTTCCAAAAATCAAGGTGGACATTGTTGTAAGCGAAGTCCCTGTGGATTTGGTTGTGACAGCCGCAAAGGAAGTCCTCTACACCGGCAACATTGGCGACGGAAAGATTTTTGTCTACGATGTTGAAAATGTGGTAAAGGTCCGCACTGGAGAAGAAGGCTACGATGCCCTCCAGGATTAACCTGGACCACAGTTAAAAATACAAATATAAAAACGTCATGGCGGTTTCCTTAATCGGGGGCCGCCTGTTTTTTTGCGGGACAATGCCCTAGAATATTTGGAAAATCTTGTTTAGAATCTCCGTATGGGTGGAATGTTTTGGGAGCTTGTCGTTGATGAACTTGAGTATCAGGACAAACCGCGTAAATGGCTTGCCGCGGAAGTAGGGATTGATGTTTCCACAATCGGAATGGGGCTAAGGCACAAAAGCGTTCCGCAGATTGATTTGGCAATCAAAATCGCAAAGGCACTCCATGTTCCTGTCGAATATCTTGTTACAGGAAAATATCCGCACCAAAAGCACGCCCACCAGAACGAGGACTACCACAAGTACCACAAATATGCCCGCCTGATTGAGAGCCTTGATTCTCTCCCCCCGTCACGACGGATTCCAATAATCAACATGATAGAGGAAATGGACAGGCAGATGAAGGATGAAAACAAATAGGCGGCGGAAAAATTCACATTCCACCGCCACATTTTTTAGCGGACATTCACATCGCCAATAAGGAAGGTCTGCTTCACATCATCCAGCTGCAGGGTCATAACCTGCTTTTCCTGGTTGGGGCGACCGAAGTTTGTGTAGACCTCCGCCTGGACAATCACCGGCTGCAAAAGTTTCTGCTGGTGGCTTCCATAGTAGTTGCACTCAATCTTGTACTTTCCACCGGGGGCAACCTTCAGACAGAACTCCTCCGGTCCGTAGCCCTGTGTAAA
This sequence comes from uncultured Spirochaetaceae bacterium, assembly GCA_902783155.1. Taxonomy (GTDB): domain Bacteria; phylum Spirochaetota; class Spirochaetia; order Treponematales; family Treponemataceae; genus Treponema_D. Next base: position 33,030 of record CACZPR010000076.1, on the reverse strand, counting down.
GTCGCGGGACATTCTTCCACCGACGGCAGTCTCCTTGTGTCCGTAAAAACATTTCTCGCCATTCGGATCCGTGACCCACAAGTCAATGTCGCAGTCGTCCGTGTTCCATGTCAGGACAACCCTCAGGTCCACGTCAAAATTTTCCATCAGCTTTCTGTCAATGGCGGATGTGTCCAGGCGCACGTTCGATTTTTTCGCACATCTTGCGATAATCGAGTTCATGTCGTTCAGGGCGGTCTGCTGGATTTCCGAATAGCGTGAGTCCCATTTGTTTGAGGCGATATGCCACAAAGCGTCAACAGCATTCTGGTACTCGCCGTTTTTCTCATACGCCATGGCAAGGTCGCGGTAGAACTGCGGGATTCCTTCCCTAAGCTTTGTAAGATTCCTGAACACGCGGATTGCCACAGCATACTGTCCATGCTCGACAAGTTTGTTTCCAAGTGCGCGAAGCACGTCCGTGTTTTCCAGATTCATCTCCGCAAGATTTGAAAGAATCCTCAATCCATCGTCCAGAAGATTTTCCTCAACAAAATAGTCGGAAACCTCCATGAAGAACGCCGGGGATGCGCCGTAGGATTTTTTCAGCTCCAGATATTTTTCGTACATCTGTTTTTTCGGAGTCTTTTTCAGAATTGAGATGTAGTCGGACTTGGAGCTCCATGTCTGCAATGTGACAGTCGTTGATGTCGATGAAGAACCACCTTTTGCCTCCGACGTTCCCTTTGCCTCACCCAGATAGCGCTCCCCCACATAGTCCATCGGTGCGGCATCTGCCATCATTGGCTCATACTCCGCCTCGTCCTCTTCCCACTCAAAATCTGCAATGGCCTCCGACGCTCTAGATGATGCCGTGGATGTCCTTACAGAAGCATTCGGCACACTTTCCGAAAAACCGGAGCCGGCAACTCTAAGCTCGTTGGATGAAGTCCTTGGCCTACCGATTCCACCGGGACCCTTTTCTTTGCTGTTTGCCTTCTTGAAATCCTCAGGCTTCTTATTCCACCACCTTTTGAATTCCTCAAACTTGGTGTACACCTCCTGGGGGATTCCGTCATTCACAGGTTTGGACGTTGTCTGGCGAGAAACAATTCTGTCGTACTCATCCTTCAGGTCCTCCGGTGGCTCGATTCCATAGCGGACATAATCCTGCACAGAATCAAGGACGATAAGCGAAGTGTCCTTTGTGACTATCGTATATTTTTTTGCAAGGCGCATTATCTCGTCGCGGTTCGCATCGTAGTCCATGTCAAGGTCCGCAATTTTCTGCATCGCCCAGAGACGTGACACCTTTTCCGATTCAACAACATTCTGTGAGGGAACGCAGGAGACATCCATCTCAACAGTCTGCTCCACACGACCGCCACGGCCCAAGGAAATTTTCACCCTGCCGTTTTTGTTTTTGAGGATACCGGCGACAGATACTCCACCGTCAACAATTGTTCCCACCGCAGGATAGACTTCCTCCATTCCACGGTCAAACTCGACATCAACAACACGGAGCGGACTCTCAAAAATCTTTGTGGCGGCAGTCCCTGTGTCCATTTCGTTCAGGTTGATGTAGATACCGTCATTGAGTCCGGCAATCTTTTTCATTGTGCCGAAACTTGCGGACCTGGACGAAACGACTGTGCTGACCCTTCCGTAGTGTCTGCCCGAAGAATAATTGGACAGGCTTCCCCAGTTGTCAATTCCGTCGGAAAAAAGCAGAACCTCGTTTCCAAAATACTTTGCGACAACATCAAGATTTGTTGCCCCGTCAAAATCAAGCGCACGGATTTTTGATTCAGCATCCCTCGCGTTTCTTCCAAAATCAATTTCAAAACTGTCAACAACAGAATTCGCGAAGGCCACGAACTTGATTTTCGGATTTCCAAGTCCGGCGGAATATTTTTTGAGGAAGTCCAGCTCCTTTTCAATGTCACGGTTTTTTGCGGAATCGGACACATCAAAAAGGACGGTGACATTGCGAGTGTCGGGTCTTACAGTGCCGGATCTTGACACCTCTGCATCCTGATAGAAATAGAAATAAGTGTCCCTTCCCTGGGTCTGGATATAGACTTTCTGCGGGGTGCTGGAACCCTTGACTTCCTTTTCGACTGTCACCTGGATGTGGCGCACTCCGTTTGCGGAAATTGGATAGACACGTGTCTTGAAATTGTTTCCGGCGGTCATCTCCACAAGCCCGGGGTCCACGTTGCGGCGGACAACATCCTCAAAAACCTGCCGTCCCTTTTCCTTTTCAACAGCGACACCCTGCCTCATCACGCCGTTTATGTCCAGCGCGTATCCAGCAACAGACTCGCCATCCTCAAGCGGAAATTCAAATTCCCCCTCAAGCACACGGTTCGTGCGGTTCTCAATCATGTACTCTATCGTGGTGGACGAATAGTTTCCGACAATCTCCGTCTTCCTGCTGATTTCATAGACGCTCAGGGCATTTCTGTCCCCGGAATTCTTGGCCTCGATTTTGACCGCCCTTGTGATTGTCTGGGCAAAGCATGACGCGGCCAGCATAAACGAAAATATAGAAACAAAAATCTTTTTCATAGCAAAAACGTCTCCTCGTCTTAACAAACAAAGACCTGGGGAATTGGTTTCAAGGAAGCCCTAAAAATACTTAATCTCCACGGATGAACTCTGGTGCGCCTCGTCCACATGCAGAATTGCGTATCCATATTTTTCAAGGAAGCCCGGGATGTTGCGCTCGACAAATTTTCTGAAGTCCGTGGTCCTGTCCTGGTGGGTGTGCCCGTCAATGAAAAGCTGCGCCCCTGTCCTTGCGCAAAGGGAAATCAAAAGGTTCCTCTCCTCGGTGTTCTGCATTGTGAAATAAAGAAAGTCGTCCGCAAAAATCGGGACATGGCTGAAAACGAGTTTCCTTTTTGGGTCCGAAGTCATGGCGGCCTTCAGAGTGTCATACTGGTAGCCACCAAGAGTTCCGCTCGCCGAGTCAATAAAGTACCAGCTGAAACTTCCAGTCTCAAATTTATAGAAGGAAGTTCCGGGATAGCAGTATCTTGACCACTGGTCCCAGCCGCTGTTGTAGAGGTCATGGTTCCCGACGACGTTGTACATCCTGATTCCATTCGGAGCCTTGGCGGTGGTTATTTCGGAAAGCCTGTCCTCGATTGTCTCCTTGAACTTCCTGAACTCATCCTCGCGTCCATGGTCCGCCACATCTCCAAGACAGATTGCGAAAGCCACGTTGTCAACAATCCTTGAACCGACCGCACCCTCGGTAATTTTTGCAAACCAGTCGTCCTCCCGGCGCGGTCCATTTTTTCCCTTGTTCTCGTTTCCAAAATGCACGTCGGTGATTATGAGGACATCGTACTCATCCTTTTCAGCGGGAACAAGGCTCGAAAGTTCGGAAGGAAGAATCCTCAGTCCAGTCGCGCGGGTCTCGACACTCATCCGCCTGTAGAAAGCCTGCTCCAGTCCATACTCCTCCAGACTGCACGAGGGAATCAAAAACAAAATCAAAAGCAAAAAGCCGGACGCAAAAAATCCCGCAATTTTTTTTACAGACATTCTAGAACCTCCATTTCGCGCTGATGTTTCCACCAAGATTGTTGAAGTTCGCGCTCAGTGTAAAGAAATCAACAAACTGTGCCTTCGCCGATATTGATAGAGTCAGATGCTCGTTGCATTGATACCCAAATCCCAGACGGACGATTGGAGCGAAAAACAAAAAATATCGGTACATGTCATAGGACGAGAGTGAAAAATCAATGTAAAGCCAGTCGAGCGGATGGAAATTTGTTTCAAGGCTGAACGCTGGACAGTGGCTGTCAAACCATGAGCAGCTCGTTCCCTCCAGCTCCCAGATGTGGGTCTTCTTCAGCTGAAACAGTCCAGTGAATTTTAGATTGAACCAGTCCACCGGCGAATACGAAATATAGAGTCCAGGAAGAAAATCGTATTCATAATAGCTCTGGTAGTACCAGTTGAAATGGTTGATTAAAATCAGACCGGCGTTCAGTTTTCCAAAAAATGTTGGCGCGTAGACGGCCTCGACAGTGCAGTTGATTTCCTTTGGCGAAAAATCAAAACCAGTCCGTCCGACAATCTCATTCATGTCCATCTGGATTGTGGCTCCACCGGAGAGAGTGTATATGGAAAAGTTTTGATAGTTGCTTGCCGTGGCCGACAAAGTCAGCGACCATTCCGGATTTGTGCTGATCCAGTTCACAGCGGGGGCCTTAGTTTTTTCATCAAGCTCCGTCTCCTCGGAATAGGACACGCCACAAAAAAACAGAAGCAGAAGAAGCGGAACAATTTTTTTACAGAACGACATAAAACAATCTCCATTCCAGTTGTTTCAGTCTAACAGAATTTGGCGATAAAATCTATAGTAGCCCGCGCCCACAGTCACAAAAGAAAAAGAAGCCCAATAAAAAAACTTATCTGCGAAAGTGAGTTGGTAATCTGCTCAATCCAGTTTGCACGCAGGTCGCTGCTGTCCAGAAGAACGACGAACGCGCACATCAATGCCATTCCGGTCAATCCGATTATGAAAAAAACAATCTGCGGAAAAAGGATTGCCGCGTGAAAAATCGTGGGAAAATCAATCGAGCCAAAGCCCACGATGAACGAGACAATCATAATCAAAAATCCAACAGGCATCGCTATACGCATCTGGATGAAAAGCGGCCAGACATTTTTCTTTTTCACCACGACCAAAATTTTCCACACAACTTTTATTGTGCCGGAGACAAGACAGACCGCCGCGCCCAAAATGAAGAGAGGCGAACGGATTACACTTCCCACAACGATGCAGCAGAGACCAAAAAAAATCACCGGAACAAAATCGACAATGCAGAGGGCGAGACTAAAATTTTCCGGCACAACGTCCCTTGTAATTTTGTTTCTAGAATTGCTACTCATATCTTGCCCTTTCCCCTCCAATAAATTTTGGACGCGAATATGCAGCGACAATCGATGCCGCTCCAATAGTTTTTTGCGCAGGATGAATCGGGACGGCAACATCCCTGAGGTGCATCCCAATCAATGTTCCGCCAATGTCCAGACCCGCGCTCGCCCTGACATGCTCAACAACGACAGGCCTTTTGAACCCCCTGTACGCCGCCGTGGCAAAGGAGCCTCCACCATGCAGCCATGGAACGACGGACACAATTTCAAGACCGTATTCCTCCGCGCACTCCTCCTCGACAACAAGCGCACGGTTCAGATGTTCGCAGCACTGGCACGCAAGATAAATATTTTTTCTGGAAAGAATTTTATTTGCGGCTGTGAAAATTGTCTTTCCAATCTCCTCGCTGGAATTCTTTCCGATAACTCCACCGGCAACCTCGCTCGATGAACATCCTATCACAAAAATTGAATCCTGTTTCTGCGGATGCGCATCAAGAATTGATTTGATGACACTCTGGACCTGAACCGCAATTTCCTTGAACTCCATACGCGACTCCAATTTTGGCAACTATTGTTTACATTCCGCCCTGATTTTGGGCAACAATTCTTAGTTGACTATAATAACTTTTTCAATGATAATATTCTATAAGCTACTATTAAATTAGGCATAAAATGAGGAGGAAAATTTTATGATGCTGGACATACGGAACTACACAAAGATTTACGGACAGGGGAAAAAGGCCTGCGACAACGTGAACCTCCAGATTGAGGCCGGCGACATTTTTGGCTTCATCGGGCACAACGGAGCTGGAAAAAGCACAACGATAAAAGCCGTGGTCGGTGTTCTTGATTTTTCTGAGGGCGAGATTTTTATAGACGGACATTCTGTAAAAAAGGAGCCAATCGCCTGCAAGGAGATAACCGCATACATCCCCGACAATCCAGATTTGTACGAGCATCTCACCGGAATACAGTACCTGAATTTTATTGCCGACGTTTTCAAAGCCTCCAGAACAGAGCGTGAGGAGAGAATCAAAAAATATGCCGACATGTTTGAAATCACGGCATCCCTTGGCGACATGATTTCATCCTACTCGCACGGAATGAAACAGAAGGTCGCGATAATCTCCGCGCTGATTCACCAGCCGAAACTCATGGTTCTTGACGAGCCTTTCGTGGGACTGGATCCAAAGGCCGCTCTCACGCTCAAAAACATTATGAAGGAAATCTGCTCAAACGGTGGAGCCATTTTCTTTTCAACACATGTCCTTGAGGTCGCCCAGAAACTCTGCAACAAGATTGCAATAATCAAGGCGGGAAAAATTGTCGCCAGCGGAAAAACGGACGACCTGACTGGAGACAAATCCCTGGAGGAAGTTTTCATGGAGGTGGTCGAAGATGTCAAATAATGTTCTATTAAAAACGCTGCTTCTTTCAACCAGCTCGATAAACCAAATCAAGTACGAGACGGACAAAAAGAAACGTGGCAAGGTTGTCGGACAGCTTGTCGGAAAACTGATTCTCTACGCCATGTTCCTTGGATTCTGCCTAATAATCGCACTCGGTCTTGGAGGCTGGGGATTCGGAAAAGCAATTCCGGCGTTCTGCGTGACAGCCCTTTCGCTCATGGAATTTGTTTTCTGTCTTCTGAAGACCAACGGATTTATGTTCGCGTTCAACGACTACGACATGATTATGGCCCTTCCGTTCTCCGTGAAAAAAATTGTCGCGTCCCGATTCCTCTACATGTACATAAAAAATCTTCCGTGGGTCCTGATTATATCTCTCCCGATGATGGTGGGCTACGGAATTTTTGTAAAACCATTTTTCACAGTCTACATCGTCTGGACACTTTTTTCATTCCTGATTCCGATGATTCCGATGGTCGTCGCCACCGTGATTGGAACATTGATTGCGGCAATCGGCTCCGGATTCAGACACAAGAACATTGTCCAGATAATCCTGACATTCGCGGTCGTGCTTTTCTTTTTCGCGCTCAGATTTATAATCGACGACGTTCTCTCAAACGACAAGATTGCGCAGACGATGTCCAGCATTTCCGGCTCGATGGACAAAATCAAAAGCATCTACCGTCCCGCGCTCTGGTTTGAAAAATCCATAACGGAGCTGAACGTCCTGCACATGCTTCTCTTTGTCGCAAGCGCGGTCGTTGTTTTTGAGCTGGCATTTTTTGTCATCAGCAAATTCTACAGGCAGATAAACTCACGCCTGATGGCCGGTGCGGCAAGAAAAAAATACAGGCTGAAGGGACTGAAATCAAAATCCGTGGTGCACTCCATCGTGTTCAAGGAATTCAAGCACTTTGTCAGCTCCACAAACTACATCGTTAACCAGAGCATTGGATTTGTGCTGTGCGTGATTCTCTGTGTGCTCTCGCTGATTCTTGGTCTTGAAAAAATCGTGATGTTCTTTACAAAGGGACACTATGTTGACCTGCGCATTATTCTGCCGGCGATTCCCGCGCTTGTGTTTTTCCTCGTCGGGATGTCAACGACAACAACCATTTCATACTCGCTGGAGGGAAAGAACTACTGGATTGTCCAGAGCCTTCCAATTTCACTGCGCACTTTGATAAACGGAAAAATGCTTTTCAACCTGTACCTCACACTTCCAATCTCCATTCTGGGAAACCTGATTCTTTCGATGCAGGCAAAGGGAAATCCGCTTGAGGTGACACTGTGCGTTGTCTGCGGAATCATACAGTGCCTCTACTGCACTTCATGGGGCATGCTGCTCGGACTTCTGCTTCCAAAAATGGAATGGAAGGTTGACATTGAGGTAATAAAAAACTCCGCGGCCCAGGTAATCTACATGATTCCGAACATGCTCATAACTATGGCTGTCGGCGTTGTATCGGTCATCCTCGGACTGAACTTTGGTCCCATCGTTCCAATTGTGGCGACAACCCTGTTCTACGCACTGTTCGCGGGGATTACATACATCTTTGTGCTGATGAAAACAAAATCCCCAAAGACCAAGTGATTGGGGCATCCAAAAACAGATTCGCAGGATAAAAAAAAGACCGTCCTAAAAAATGGGGCGGTCTCTTTTGTTTAGATTGAAAACATCCTAGTCCCTGAACATGGACTCAATCAGGTCGGAATATTTTTCATAAATCCTGTGGCGAATCATCTCCTGCTTTGCGGAAAGCTCGTCCCCAACTGCAAAACTTTTTGGCACAAGGACAAACCTGTTGATTTTTTCGCAAGGCCTGAATCCCTTTTCCGGTAAAAGTGAGGCTTCGATTTCAGACTCAAACAGTTTCTGAATCTCCGCTTCCTTCAAAAGTTTTTCATAGTCGTCAACCGCAATTCCCTTTCCGCCGGCATATTCGTTCAGCGCATCCCTGTTCGGAACAATCACCACGCCAAGGAATCTTTTGTCCTGGCCAACGACCATCGCGCTTTCGATATACGGACTAGCGGCCAGTCCCCTCTCGACAATCGCAGGCTCTATGTTCTCTCCTCCAAGCAGAACGATTGTGTCCTTCGCACGCCCGGTGATTTTAAGCTCGTTGTCGAAAGTCCTGATTCCAAGGTCCCCCGTGTTGAACCATCCATCCTTGTCAATCACCATGTCGGTAAGGTCCTGCCTCTTGTAGTAGCCCTTCATAAGCTGGTCGCCACGCACAAAAATGAGTCCCTGCCGTCCAGGTGGAAGAGGCTCGTCATTCACCGGAACACCGTGCTTTTCCTCCAGAATCTTGACCTCCCAGCTCGGGAAGATTGCGCCGACACATCCGGGTCTGGGCTCCCTGTAATATCTGAACGAAACAACAGGCGTGGTCTCCGAAAGTCCGTAGCCCTCCAGAAGATTCAGCCCAACCGCACGGTAGAAATCGTCAATCTCCTTCTGCAGAGCGCCTCCACCGGAAATCGCGATTGAAAGCCTGCCGCCAAATTTTGCCCGGAGCTTTTTGAACACAAGGGCATCCCCAAGTTTGTGCCACGGATAGAGAACGATGAACGGAAAAAATCCCGCAAGCCCGTCAAGAAATCTGTTCCTCTTTTTTAGGCGGCACACATGTCCCTGGACCCTGTCACGGTTGTTCGCGTAATGGATTCCGACGCCAAGAAAAAATTTGTAGAGCTTGAGAGCGGCCCCGCCCTTTTTGTTCATCGCACGGTTAACGCCCTTCGCAAGAGCCTCCCATAGACGTGGGACACCGCACATCCACTGCGGACGGATTTCTGCCATGTCGGAAAGCATGACGGATGCCACGGGTTTTGAATATGCAAGGCCACATCCGAGCTGCAGGGCGACATACTGGATCAGCCTTTCAAAGACATGCCACACTGGAAGGACGGAAAGCCACCAGTCCCCCGGTTTCGCAGGCATGAACGTGGGCACACAGGAAAGATGGGTAATATAGTTTTTGTGGGTGAGCATGACACCCTTTGGAGTTCCTGTCGTTCCGGACGTGAAAATCATTGTCAGGGTCTCGTCGGGAGCGGTCTTTTCCATTTCGGACTCTATTTCCGCCTTTTTTCCTTCCCTGTCGCTTTCGTAAATCTTTTTTCCGGCATCAAGTATTTCCTCAAAGGTCCTGATGTCCAGCCTTGACGATTTGAATTCCTCCTTCTCGGAATCCGTGGGGGAATCAAAAAGGATTGCGCACTTCAAAAGAGGAACCTCTTCCTCCTTCTCGGTAATCTTTTTCAGCTGCCTTGCGTTCTCAAAAATACCAACCTCGCAGTCGGCGTATGAGACAATGAAGCGCACCTCGTTTCCCATGGAGTCGCACCCACGCGGTACATCGGCGGCCCCAAGACAGACAAGCGCGTAATCGGAAACAAGCCACTCGCGTCGGTTGTCGGAAATCAACGCAACATTGGAGCCACGGTGGACTCCGACAGTCTTCAGGCCCAACGCAAATTCTATGACACTTTCGTAGACCTGGGAATAAGTGTAGTAGCGGAATTTTCCGTCGGGACCTTTCGCGGCCTGTAGATTCAAATCGGCATACCTTTCACAGCGGTCCTTAATCAACAGGGCCATGTTCCTGGGTAGACTCCTGTCCATAGGAAATTTTGTCTTAGACATTTTACCTTCCCGTCAAAAAAAATTAAACTTCCCTACCTATTTCAATACTACCACCATTTTTTATCCGCGACAAGAAAATTCGCCGACCTACAAGGTTTTCAGTTAAATCTTCTGTCCTCAATCCTCTTGGTCTTTTTTTCGCTCCTCGGAAGCTCGCCGATTCCGACAACCTCGACTTTCGGTGTCATGTTGTATTTCTGCTTGAATATGTACTGGACACCAAGGGCAACCTCCGCACGGTCCACACCCATCTCAACCTCAACCATTACGGTCATCTGGTCGCGACCCTCGACATGCTCAATCACCGCGCGGTACTCGCTTGAAGTTCCCGGGACAGATTTGATTACATCCTCGATTGTGCTTGGGAAGATTATGTTCCCCTTGACCTTCACCATGTCGTCGCTGCGTCCAAGAATCTGCGTTATGCGTGGCCAGCTTTTTCCACACGGACATTTTTCGGTGACAAAGGCCGCAAGGTCATGTGTGCGGAAACGGAACAGCGGTGCGCCCTCCTTGACAAGAGTCGTCAGTGTGATTTCCCCAATCTCGCCCTCGGGAACAGGAAGCCCGGTCTCAGGATCCAGAATCTCCACGTAAACATAGTCATCAAAAATATGGATTCCCTTGTCGGACTTTTCGCAGTTGATTCCGATTCCAGGTCCATAACATTCGGTCAGCCCATAGATGTCGTAAAGCTCGATTCCAAGAATGTTCTGAATCCTTGAACGCATTTTCTCTCCCCAACGCTCCGAACCAATCACACCCTTTTTCAGCTTGATATTTTTTCCAATGCCCCTTGCCTCAACCTGCTCCGCAAGAAGAAGGGCGTAGGATGATGTCGCGCAAATCACGGTCGCCTCAAGGTCCTGCATCATCTGGAGCTGCTTCTCAGTGTTTCCCGGACCCATCGGTATTGCCATGGCTCCAAGCCTCTCGCATCCAGCCTGAAAACCGATTCCCGCAGTCCAAAGTCCGTAGCCCGGAGTAATCTGGATTCTGTCCCTGTTTGTGATTCCCGCCATCTCATAACAGCGGGCAAACATGATTGCCCAGTCGTCAACATCCTTCTGTGTGTATGGAATTATCACCGGGGCACCGGTCGTTCCGCTAGATGAATGGATTCTCACAATCTTTTCCTCGGGGACAGTCGCAAGTCCAAGCGGATAGGCGTCCCTCAAATCCTGTTTTGTGCAGAACGGGACAAGCCTCTCAAAATCTTCCTGCGTCTTGATGTCGTCGGGGTCAACATCCTTGAATCTGTTTGTGTAAAATGGATTTCCGAATTCCTTGACCCGCTTAATCTGCGCCCGGATCTGTTCCAACTGTTTTTCTGTCATCTGCATTTTTTCCTCAATAAATTCGCACACAATGTTGATGTGGTCTTGTTTCTTTATATAGTAACCCCATTTACACTAATTGTCAAACCTAGATGGCACGAAAAAAAAAGACGGCAGATAAAATCCACCGTCCTTCGTTGATTCAAAAACTTATCAAGCGGTCTTGACCGTTATGCGTTTTGCCTGCGCAGTCTCATGTCTTGGCATGGTCACGACAAGCACACCGTCTTTCACGGATGCCGCGAGTTTTTCACAGTCAACATCGTTTGGAAGGGTAAAGCTCCTGCTGAATTTTGAGTACGACCTCTCCTTGATGAGCCATTTTGTTCCGTCGCGCTCCTCCTTTTTCTCTTCCTTTTTTTCATCCTTTACAGATTTTGATTCGGAAGAAATTGTCAGAACATTGTCCTTCAATTCAATGTCGATATCCTTTTCAGTTTTGCCAGGCAAATCCATTTCGAGTGTGTAAGCATCTTTGTCTTCCTTAACGTCTACTTTTGGATTTGGAAGAACCTTATTCAGGGCAAGCGTCGGAAATGCGAAATCGTCTCCAAAGCCGTCGAACAAATCGTTAAAAAGTGTTAAATCGTTCATAAAATGCCTCCAATGTTTTTGTTGATTTTGAAGACCCTTGGGAAGTCCAGTCTTTTGTTCCTCCCGGTCCTCACAAAATCATACAGCATAAACCGTGCCAATTTTTTCTTCCTCGCATTTTTACAATCAAAACGTCCCCACGAACGGAAAAACAAGGGTCCCTCCCTCCGCACGAATCAAAGTTGACCAAGGTGATTTTTTTGGAGGATTTTCTGAGTCATTTTGTCCCAAAAGATATGGTCCGGCCTCCACTTATTGAGCCAAAACATCGTATTACCAACCACAAATCCATAGGCCAAAAATCGAAACGTAGCGTAGCGGCATTTACTTTACGCGCACCATCCGCGTGACAGTTTTTTTGATTGCATTTCAGAGCCAGACAAGTCCTATCTATTGACAAAAAAAAATGTTTAATATAATTTGAAAATCATTTTCATATTTGGGGTGAAAGATTCTTGCATAAAAACAGGAGGAGCCAAAATGGAAAAAAAATTTGCGAAGCCCCTTTCCGCGCTGGCGGCCGTGCTGATTTTGGCAGGCATTTTCTCATGCAAAAAAAATAATTCCGCGTCCGAAAAAAAATTAAACATAGTGGCAACTGTTTTTCCCGCATACGACTGGACCAGACAGATTGCCGGGGACACTGCGGACATAAACATTTCTCTTCTTATGAAAAACGGAGTGGACCTCCACAGCTTCAGCCCCACAGCCCAGAACATAATCCAGATTTCCGAATGCGACATGCTGATTTACGTCGGCGGTGAATCCGACAAATGGATTCAGGACGCGCTCAAAAACAGAACCAACAAAAACAGGACCGAAATCAACCTGATGGAAATTCTCGGCAGCTCGGCTAAGGAAGAGGAAGTTGTCGAGGGAATGGAAACGGATGAAGGCGGTGATGACGAAGAGGAACCAGAGTACGACGAGCATGTGTGGCTGTCCGTGAAAAACGCAAAGCTGTTCTGCGAAAAAATTGAGTGCGAGCTGGAAAAAAAACTCCCGGAACATTCGGGGACCTTCAGGGCAAATCTTTCGCAATACAAAACGCAGCTTGAAAATCTGGACAAAGAATTCGAGGATGCGTGCAAAAACATTCCGAACGGCACAATGATTTTCTGCGACCGTTTTCCGTTCAGATATTTCACGGAGGACTACAATCTGAACTACTATGCGGCGTTCCTTGGCTGTTCGGCAGAAAGCGAGGCCAGCTTCAAGACAGTCGCGTTCCTTGCAGAAAAAATTGACGAACTTGGTGCGCCGGAAATTTTTGTTCTTGAAAAATCCGACCAGAAGATTGCAAAAACCGTCATGGCAAACGCCACCAACAAAAATGTAAAAATAATTGCGCTGGACTCTCTCCAGTCAACGGACGATGGCGACATCAGAAACGGCAAGACATATATTTCCGCAATGAAAAACAATCTGGAAAAGCTGAGGTAAAAAAATGGATTCGACCGAACTTAATATTATGGGTAAAACAAAAAAGAACGGAGGAAACTCAATGAAAAGATTTTTTTATTTTTTGTCCTGCGCACTGATTCTGCTCTGCGTTTTCGGCTGCAAAAAAAATGACAGCAAAAAAACCGAAACCTCACAAATGGATTCGGCAGACGCGGCCATCCAATCCGGGAACCCATACCTTACAGACTATGGAACATCGGACGGAATTGACATTGACATGTCGGGAATGAACTACAATCTTGTAAACGCAATGAATTTTGACATGGCCATGGAGCCGGAAAATTTTTATGGAAAAGTAATAAAAATGCGTGGACAGTTTTTTTCAGGCGTGGAACCAGAAACAAACCTCCGATTCTATTACTGCATCCTTTACGACGCGACCGCATGTTGCCAGGCAGGAATTGATTTCCAGATGTCGGGAAACAAAATCTACCCGGACGATTTTCCGCCCGAGGGAACCAACATCGAGATTGTCGGCACGTTCAAAGATTTCTCGGACCTCCTGAACGACGGACGCTCCTACACAGGAATCCTTTGCGACAGCATAACGGTATTGGACTGAGCGACTTCCTTTTGCGGAAGGACATTTGTATAGAAATTGTTCACCGCATAGACAGCGTAGCAAACAAATATTGTCTCGAAAATAAAAACCAGAATACAGAAAACCTTTCCGGCCTTTGTCGGATTTGGCCTGATGATTCCAAAAAATCCGCAGATTACAGAGCCGACATTCGTAATCAGCATCAAGGTCAGGAGCAAAAGGGAGATGGGGCTTGAAATTTTGTCGTATGAAAAAATCCATGCAAGTCCAATAGCAAGCGAAACCACAAAAAGAATAAGTCCGGCCAGTCCACACGCAAGGGTCCTGTGCTTAATCTTTTTTCCCCTCAGCTTGTTCACAAAATGCACAATCCCCAAAATCAGCACCGTAAGAAACACAATGAAAGCCGCAAGGCAAACAAAATATGAAACCATCTTTTTCTCCATAAAAAATTTTTTATCACAACATCCTACACCATGTCGGCAGATTTTTCAAACGGATATTTAAATTTCCATTCCCGTCTCAGTGTGTCCATCATATTGCACAGAAGCATCGACGTTTCATGCGTATGGACAGAGCTCTCCGTTTTGCCATTCAAAATGCAATCCGTGGCCTCCTCAAGTTCATACTCATATCCGTTGCCCCTGAACGGCGAAACAATTTCCTCGTGAATCCTGTTCCGGTTCCCCCACTGCCCTGTGTACAGATGGACCGTGGCATTCTGCGCCATAAAAAAATTCGGAACCTTTATGTAGCCCTTTGTTCCGTAAATCGTGGCATCATGTGTGTCGCTCCCGGATGGAATGTCAAGTGCGCTCTCAAATGTGGTCGTGACATTGTTCTGAAAAACGAGAGCCACATTTTCCCATGCGTCAACATTGTTGCACATTTTCACAATGGAACCGTGCTTTACAATTGGAGCAAAACCGTTTACAAGCATCGCAAAATAAATATTGTAGATTCCCAAATCCAGAAGCGCACCGCCCGCCATGTCGGGAGACCAGAGCCTGCTTTCGGGATTGAACGGAACCCTGTTGCAGAAATAGGACTGGATGTGCTTCAGCTCGCCAATCGTTCCGGTGGATATGCACTTCCTGATTTTTTTTATACATGGATTGAACGCGGTCCACATTGCCTCCATGAAAAACAGTTTTTTTTCGCGGGCCTTTTCTATCATCTGGTTCAGCTGCGAAATATTGCATCCGGCGGGCTTTTCACAGAGGACATGCTTCCCATGCTCAAGAGATGCCATGACGGAATCAAAATGAAAGGCATGTGGATTTGAAACATAGACAGCATCAAGCTCCGGGTCGGACAAAAATTCTTCGTAGGAGCCATAGCATTTTTCAAAGCCATATTTTTCCGCAAAACTTTTTGCCCGTCCCATGTCCCTGCTTCCAACCGAATGGAGATGGACTTTTCCACCGGTAGATTTCATTGCCGTCGCCATTGCATTTGCGATGATACCAGGAGCCAGTATGCCCCAATTAACATGGTCTTTCATAATCAATACTCAATCTCCGACATCTTGACTTGGTTGCGTCCATTGTTTTTTGCAAAGTACAACGACTTGTCCGCGCTGTCAATCCACGCATTTGAATCAAATCCGGGACCGAGTGCGGAAATCCCTGCGCTGAGTGTAATCGAAAGCTCCGGGGCAAAATCAAATCTTGTCGCCTCAAAATCGCTGCGGATTGCCTGGACCGTATAAATCACAAGGGACGGCATACTGTCCTCAAAAATCAAAACAAATTCCTCGCCGCCAAATCTGAAAGCCCTTCGACCGGACCCCATATTTTTTCTGATGATTTCCGAAAGCGTCACCAGAACCTTGTCGCCAGAAGTGTGTCCGTATATGTCGTTCACCTTCTTGAAAAAATCAATGTCCATAATCACAAGGAAAGGATTTATCGGAACCTCCTTTGTCTTTTTCAAAATCCTGTTGATTGTCTCCTCAAGCGCAACCCTGTTGTAAAGTTTTGTCAGAGGCTCAATTTTTAATTCCTCAATCAAATCCTTCTGGAGACTGTATGTCTCGTGGATAAAAGAAAGCTGTGCCGCCTGTGTCTTCATAAGCGCGCTGGAAAAAATGTACGCACACGAAATGAAAGTCAAATCGCAAATCAGTGTAAGCACACGGTAAAACTCCGCCGAACTGTTTTTGTCATTCCAAAATGTCAACGCAGAAACAAGAACGACCGGAATCGTGAGGACCAAAAGCCTCTTCAGAACTTTTGTTTCGCCAAAAACCGCGCATATAAAAAAAGCGACAGCGGGAGCGACAAGCATTATATGAAAATAGTTGTGGAAAATTGCAAGCACCGAGCATATCATAAATATGCTGAAAGATGCCCACATGGTTTTTGTCATCGATGAATACCGCCGTGACTTTCTAACAAGTGTCGCAACGACAAGCACACCAAAATTCAGAAACGACGGAATTATTATCCGAATCAAAACATAGTAGGGGCTCAAGGAGCCCCCGTTCTCGAATTTCAAAAAAATAAAGTAGCAAAAAAACTCAATCCCCAAAATAAGGAAAGCGACAAGCCAGGCTGTCAATATTATTTTTTTCTGCCACTTGCCATGAATCTGTTCCTTGTATTCATTAAAGCTTCGTTCTTCATAACTCATACCAATATGATAGCATATTGTCGCATTTTTTGATAGTGGACTTGCGGATTTTTAAATTCCAAAGTATACTGCCGGCATGACCGAAAAAATTATTTTCGCCGTGGCTTTTTTTATTGTCGCAATTGTTTTTATTGAAATTGGAGTCTACTCGTTTTTAAATCCAAAGCCGATGCACTTCTGGACCGGCACAAAGGTTGAAATAAAAAATCCTTCCGACACAAAAAAATTCAACAGGGCAAACGCGCTGATGTGGATTTTTTCCGCAATTCCTCTTTTAGTTTTTGCGGCCCTTGGATTCTGTTTTCCGCTTGGACCTCTCGGACTTGCATCTGGAATCTATCTGGTCGTCCTTATCTTTGTCATGATTTTTTTCCGCCACCGGATTGAAAAAAAATATTGCGCCCGCAACATATTGCACTAAATTCTGACTTCGCCATCCACCGTAAAAAAGAACTGGACGGGCATTTTTTTTTGCGAAAACTGCATCGGAGAAAAAACGGACGCATATCCTCCCGCGTTTGAAAAAATCACCGCATCACCTATATTCAATTTCGGCATCTCAATTTCCTCCGCGACCAAATCCTCCTGGACACAGGAGTTTCCGGCGAGCGTTATTTTTTCCAATTCCTCCGATGCCGCAAGCGTCGAGATTTCAAATGTGTTGACCTTTGACAAAACGCTTTCCGGAAAATATTTTTTCGCCAGGGTGTAAAATGCCGAACGCAGAAATCCATTAAGACAGTCCTGCAGAATGACAAATGTTTTCCCGCGTGACACTTTTTTGTCGATGACGTGCGTCACATAGCTTCCACATTTTCCAACAACAAAACGGCCAAGCGTCATCAGGACCCTTATTTTTGGATGCGTGATTTTAAAATTGCTTATGCGCTCCTCCATCTCCGAGCCAAGCCACTGGATATTTACATCACGGTCGCCATCAGCATACGGTATTCCAATTCCCGAACCAATGTCGATAAAATCAAGCCTGCGTCCAAGCGCATTTTCAATTTTCTCCGCAAGCTGAAAGACTTTTTTGTAGTAGCGGTTTATTTTGCTACAGTCCAGCTCCTGATTTTTTATCTGCGTGTGGATTCCGACGACCTTCACATAAAGCTCGTCAAGTTTTTCAAGATAGGAGATGGCCTCGTTCTCATCAATTCCAAATCTTGAAGGAAGCCCCTCGTCTTTTTCGTAATTGAAATTCGGATTTATTCTCACCCCAATTTCAATCTGCTCGTTAACAATTTTTGCAAGATACTTAAGCCGCTCGATTTCGGA
The DNA here is from genome assembly GCA_902783155.1 of uncultured Spirochaetaceae bacterium. GTDB lineage: Bacteria > Spirochaetota > Spirochaetia > Treponematales > Treponemataceae > Treponema_D. Next base: position 15,240 of record CACZPR010000076.1, on the reverse strand, counting down.
AATGCTGTCGGCAACAATTACGGAATCCTGATATGACGAACGCAAATCTTCCATGGATTTTCCGGGCGCGGAATAAAATATTTTCTCCCTGACCAGACCAAGATTTTTTGCAAGCTCCATTTCTCCGACACTTGATACCGACGCACCAAAATTTTTTGCGAAAACCGATTTCAAAATATTTTGATTCGGATTGCACTTCACCGAGTATAAAAAATCAATCGACGGAAAATTTTTTTGCAGAAGATTTATCTGCGAAACAATCGACTGCTCGTCGTACAGATAAAAACTGTCATATCGCGACGCAAGCCTTTCGATTAAATATCTTGTCTCCATGGAATCAATTATACCACAAAAACCCTTCTTTGTGCGAACAATTTTTATCACAAAAAAACCACCGACTGGAACAATCGGTGGTATTATGTGCGTTTTTTAATTTGATTTTTTTTAATTTTTTTATATCGCCGCGAATCCTCTCTCCAAATCCGCAATTATGTCGTCAATATGCTCGGTTCCAATTGAAAGACGGATTGTGCTCTGGGTGATTCCCTGTTCCGCAAGCTCCGTGTCATTCAGCTCGGAATGTGTCGTTGATGCAGGATGAATCACAAGGGACTTTACATCGGCAACATTCGCAAGCAGGGAGAAAATCTGGAGACCGTCAATAAATTTCCACGCCTCCTCACGGCCACCCTTGATTTCAAAAGTGAAAATTGTTGCGCCTCCGTTCGGGAAATATTTCTGGTACAGCGCATGGTCAGGATGGTTTGCGAGCGACGGATGGTTTACCTTTGCGACCTTTGGATTTTTTGAAAGATACTCGACAACTTTTTTTGTGTTCTCAACATGGCGTTCAACGCGGAGAGAAAGTGTCTCGGTTCCCTGAATCAATGCCCACGCCGCGAAAGGAGAAATTGTCGCCCCCTGGTCGCGCAAAAGAATTGCACGGATGTATGTCACGAACGCGGCATTTGGAAGAGCGTCCGCAAAACTTACTCCATGGTAGCTTTCATTTGGATTTGCGATTGCAGGGAATTTTCCATTCTTCCAGTTTGTCTTTCCCGACTCGACAATAATTCCACCGAGAGTGGTTCCATGTCCGCCAATAAATTTTGTTGCAGAATGGATTACCACATCAGCGCCATGCTCAAGCGGACGAATCAGATATGGCGTTCCGAAAGTATTGTCAACGACAACCGCGACTCCATGCTTGTGTCCAATCTTAATCAGCTCGTCAAGATCCGGAATATCAGCATTTGGATTTCCCAAAGTCTCCAGATAGAGAACCTTTGTGTTTGGCTTGAATGCCGCCTCGACTTCAGAAAGATTGTGGGCGTCAACAAAAGTTGTCTCGACTCCAAATGGTTTCAAAGTGTGCTTCAGAAGATTGTATGTTCCACCGTAAATTGTTTTCTGCGCAACAACATGGTCCCCCGCCTGTGCAAGAGCCTCAATTGTGTATGTTATGGCCGCAGCTCCGGATGCAACCGCAAGAGCCGCCGATCCACCTTCAAGCGCGGCGATTCTTTTTTCAAAAACATCCTGAGTTGAATTTGTCAGTCGTCCATAAATATTTCCAGCATCCGCAAGACCGAACCTGTCGGCGGCATGTTTCGCATTGTGAAAAACATACGACGTGGTGGCATAGATTGGTACCGCGCGGGAATCCGATGTTGGGTCGGCAGTCTCCTGTCCAACGTGCAACTGTTTTGTCTCAAACCTTGTCTGTGAAAAATCTGCCATAATCATTTCCTCCTGATAAAAAATAAATTAGTGTTTTTTGTTTTAGCCAATCTCAAAATCTTCCGTCTCGAATCAGCTGATGGTTTATTTATAATACCATTTACCCACTATGTCCATAGGTTAATTTATACTTCTTTTTTATAGATGGTTATAGAAAAAAACTATATGGTATTGGCTTAGTATTGATTCGGAGGGCTGAGGTTTACAGACAAGTCTATTGTAAAAAAATTTGTCGGCATATATAATAAGGCAACTTTGAAAAACTAACAGGCCTGTTGATAAAACATGAAAGAACCATTCTATAAAAACGGATTAAAATTTTCTTGCCAGCGATGTTCATTCTGCTGTGGACATTCTCCCGGATTTGTCTATCTTTCAAAAACTGATTTACAAAATCTCTGCGACTTTTTCAAAATGGACACAAAAACTTTTGTCGAAAAATATTGCCGCTGGGCCGACTATTATGAGGGCGCGACTGTCCTTGCGTTGCTTGAAAAGAAAAACTACGACTGCGTTCTCTGGAACAATGGTTGCTCGGCTTACGGCGCAAGACCGATCCAATGTTCGACATATCCCTTTTGGTCGTGGATTGTTCAGGACAAAAATACGTGGGACGAAATTGCAAAAGAATGTCCGGGCATGAACAAAGGTCAAATATGGGACGCGGACTTCATCGAGAAAACAAAATCGGAATACGAAAAAAATGTTCCAATAACAAAAGAGGAAGTCGAAGAACTCTGCGGACAGAATCTGTAACGGCAGATTAAAATCCGTATTCAACAAAAAGAGAGGCCGTAAAAAAATCCCTTCCGAAATGACCGGTCCCAACATCCGTCCTGATTTTTTTAAGATACTCCGCGCTGATTCCGAGACCAAGGTTCCTGTAGATTTTGTGCCTGTAGCCTGCATCCAGATTTAAAATAAAAAAGTTTCCCGAAAGACTTTTTCCGCCCGGTGTGTTTCCGTAAGAAGCCAGATACTCGCACTGGCCTCCCAAATAAAAATCCCCGGCGACAGGAGAACTGTATTCCGCATAAAGCCTTAGTCCGGGACCAAATGTGTAGGTTGAATCCCATGGGTCAACAATTTTTTTTGAATCAACATAGCTGCTGTCCGTGACACCGAAGAAAACAAAATCACACTCGCCGCCGTAAGCAAAAAAGTTTTCGCCAAAATTAATTTTCTGTTTGAAAAAAGCTCCGATGGAATTCAGAGAAAGAAAACCGGAGTCGCCATAAAATCCATCGTAATTCAATGAGGCTCCGAAATTTGTTTCCGCATTTTGATTCAGATAAACCGGAACAGAAAAAAATTCTCCATCAAAATCGGCCCGCAAAAAATATCCGTTGCCAGAAATTTGTCCACCGACGCTTGCTGAAAACTGGTCCATGAATTCTTTTGTCGCATGTCCGTATGGATTTTGATAGACGACCGCCGCATTGAAAAAAAGTTCGAGCGCGAGTCTGGCTCTTGAAAAATCAACCGCGCTATTTATGGAAGAAATTTTTTCACCTACCAGCCCGCATCCCAAATCAAAGGACATGGAATAAATATGGCTCTCGTCTGTTCCAAGCTTCCGCCCGGTCAAAATTGAATTTAACGCGCCCACAGGATTAAATAGCACTCCAAGCCACGGGTTGATTCTCGCCCCCTCGTTTCCCAGCCTGTACAAAATTTCTCCGACAACGGAACCTGAAAAAGTAGTCGTGATAAAATCATTCAGCGAATTGTTTCCGGCCTCGATGCAGTTTTCCCACAAAAAGGACCCCGCCGCGGTCATAAGAAATGACTGCCAGAAATTAAGACCGTTGCTCCGTGACGCGGTAAAATACATGTTCCCGAAATACGGATGGGCGACCTGGTTTTTCAGAAAGTGGCTTGTGTCCCAAAGCCAGGGTGATGTAAGATTTTTCCACATGATTGACAGATTTATTTTTTTCCACGACTGATCCAAAATCAACGTGCAGAAATTATAGACGACCAGATTTGTGACAACGATTTCCGTTGCGGCGGTAAAATAGTTTTGCCATCCAGCATCGCTAAAAAGCAAAAGATTTTTTTCTTCGGAAGATTTTTCCAAAACAGTTTCTTCCTGCGAAAAATCTTTTTCATCATCAGCAAAAAGTTTTGTCCCGGAAAAAAGGATTGCCAAAATCAGAACGGAAAAAATAAATCTGTTTCTCATAATGAAAATACCGTACCTTAATCACCAAGCATTCCGCAAGAGCTGTCGCGCTCCTCCGGGTGGGCAACTTCAAATCCGCAGTGAGCCTCGGCATTCAGTTCGCGGAGTTCCTTCTTTCCATCGATATAAAGCTGATAGTCAATTCCCGTAGAATCATACCCGCAGCCAACGTCATAACCATCGCCAAGAGAGTTGCGGACAATCTCTTCCCTCTGCTCGCGTGTAGTGTCCTTAATCAAAATGCTCTGCATATTTCCTCCTGTTACGAATCTTCTTCCATCAGCCAGTCAATTATATTCTTGTGAATAATACCGTCGCGCGAAAAATCAAACTTGTCCATGGAAAGAACATACTTTGGATAGTTGTCTTTTACGCTTGAGTATGCTCCAAATTCACGCTGGACAGTTTCATCAGCAGCAAGAAGATAGCAGACCTGAAAATATAATTTTTCTTCGTCTTTTTGCGCTATAAAATCAATCTCTGCATTTTTTAAGATGCCGATTTTTACTTCATAACCGCGGCACAATAATTCATTGTACACTATGTTTTCCAATGTCGCTCCAACATCAAGCTTAGTTGAATGAACGCGACTAAAACTTACATCAGCAAGGTAATACTTTTCCAAAGTCGAAAGGGATTTTTTTCCATGAATGTCATAGCGCGGGGCCTTATTCAGAACGCATGAATTAACGATGAAAGAAAGATAATTGTACAAAGATTCTTTAGGGCAATCGCGTCCCTGAGATTTTAAATAATTCACGATGTTGGTGCCCGAAAAAAGTTGCGACATGTTTATGGAAAGATATTCAAAAATCCTGTTCAGCAAATCAATGTTCTGAATTTTGTAGCGAGATATAATGTCTTTCAACACGATTGAATTGTATAAATCTGACAAAAACACCCGGCGCTCTTCGTCAGTTTTCATTGCAAAACGCTGAGGCATTCCGCCCCATTTCACGTAATCCATAAATGCGTTTTCATCAGCAGATTTTATGTTTTGAATTTCAAGGCACTCCTTAAAGCTGAAAGGCATAATCCTGAACGAAACATATCGACCGGAAAGAAGCGTTGCAAGCTCACCGGACAACAGCTTTGCATTTGAGCCTGTAATAAAAATGCTTGTGTTCAAAAGCCTGAATGAATTTATTGCTTTTTCAAAGTTCGCCACATTCTGAATCTCGTCAAAAAACAGATAATACTTCTTGTCATCAGCTATAAGCTTTTTTATATGGTCATAAAGTTCGGTTTCACTGGTTAAGGCTGCAAACTGCAAATCTTCAAAATTGATATGGATTTTGTGGCTGGAGTCGGCTTGTATTTCATCATAAATCTGTCTGAGAATGACAGACTTACCGCAGCGACGAATTCCGATGATTACCTTTATCAGTTCGCTTTCATAAAAGGGGCGGATTTTTTTGAGCCAATTTTCTCTCTTTACCATACGGATATAATAGACCAAAATGAAAAATAATGCAACTTGTACGGTTGAAACGAACTATGGTTCGACTACGCTCACCAACCATGGCTCGGCTTCGCTCACCAACCGTGGGTTCGGCTATGTTTACCAACCATACATTCCCGGTAGCTGAGCGGAGTCGAAGCTGCCAATACAAATGTATAGAATATTTTTTCAGTTTATTTAAAAATATTGCAAAGTTGGCCAACCCGCTATATAATATTCTCCATGGATGATTTATTTGAAAGAACGATTCTTATTGTAGACGATGAAGCGGTTAACCGTGAAATTCTTGGCAACATAATTCAGTCGGAATACAAGGTTATATATGCCGAAAATGGAAAAGAAGCCCTGGAAAAAATTCATTCAAAAGGCTCCGCAATTTCTCTTGTCCTGCTGGATCTGCTTATGCCGGTCATGGACGGAAATGAAGTCTTAAAAACCTTGAATGAAGAAGGAATCATCGGTGAAATTCCTGTAATCGTGTTGACTTCTGAAAAATCCAGCGAAATCGAAAGCCTAAAACTGGGAGCCGCAGATTTTCTTATAAAGCCTTATGATTCACCGGAAGTAATTCTTGCCCGCGTCCGCCATTCAATCCAGCTGTTTGAAAATACAAAAATTGTTCATGAAGCAGAATTTGACAAGCTTACCCGGCTCTACACTCCAGAATTTTTCTTAGAATATGCATCTTTGTTCGACCAGCGTTTCCCGGACAAGGTTATGGATGCGGTCGCATTGAATTTTACGCGCTTCCATCTTTTGAACCAGCTCAAGGGACGCAGTTTCGGAGATTCGATCCTAAATGCAATGGCCGAAGGAATCCGCAAAACACTTCTTAAAACCGGTGGAATTGCAGGCAGAAATGGAGCAGACAGTTTTTATCTTTATGTTCCCCATCAGGATGATTATGAGACTCTTCTTCAAAAAATAAACGAATCCCTTTCTTCACTTTTGAAGCCGTCGGAAATAAGATTGAGGCTTGGAGTTTATTCTGATTCCGAGCGCAGCCAGCCCATGATCAAGCGTTTTGACCATGCGGTTCAGGCATGCAATTCACTCCGCAATAAAACTTCCGGCACCAGCGACATCTGCATTTATGACGACAAGATGGTCGAAAAGGAAGTGTTTGACGCACATCTTCTGCAGGACTTTGAGACCGCAATCGAACAGAAACAGTTTACGGTAAACTATCAGCCGAAATTCAACATCAAAGGTGGCAAGCCTGTTTTGTGCAGTGCAGAGGCACTTGTACGATGGATTCATCCTGAACTTGGTTTTGTCCGCCCGGATTTATTTATCCCGCTTTTTGAAGAGAACGGACTTGTAACAAAACTCGACCGCTATGTCTGGGAAGAAAGCGCAAAGCAAATCCGCAAATGGAAAGAGGAGCTTGGAATTACAATCCCGGTTTCAGTAAATGTTTCTCGCATAGACATTGCCGCTCCCGACATGACGGATTTCATTACCAAAATCGTAAAGGAAAACGGTCTTTCTCCGGCAGAATACATGCTCGAAATTACGGAATCAGCATACACTTCCGATTCAAAACACATTGTCGAAGTCGTGGAAAATCTGCGCTCGCTCGGCCACAAAGTCGAAATGGATGATTTTGGTTCGGGCTACTCTTCACTCAACATGCTCACGTCCATGCCGATTGATGTCCTCAAAATGGACAGGGCATTTGTCAGAAACATTCAGCCGGGCAACAAAGAGATGAAGCTTGTCGAACTTGTGCTTGACATTGCAAAAAATCTTGGAGTTTCCGTCGTTGCGGAAGGTGTTGAAACCGAAGAGGAATACAAAATGCTTAAGGATGCGGGCTGCGACATAATCCAGGGCTATTATTTTTCAAAGCCGGTTCCGCCGTCTGACTTTTCAAAATTTGTGTGATTTCCGGGGTATGCATGATTACGCTTGAAACCTTAAAAAACAACGGCACGGATATTGAAACAGGACTTTCCCGCTGTCTTGGCAAAGAAGATTTGTATCTTAAGCTTGTGAACATGGGGCTTGGGGACGCAAAGTTTGAAGAACTGGGAACCGCCTTAAGCTCCAATGACTTACAGAAAGCTTTTGAACTTTGTCACGCACTCAAAGGAATAATCGGGAATCTTGCAGTCACGCCGCTGTATGAAGCACTTTCGGCACTGACAGAAAAACTTCGCAGCAAGGAAGAAGCAGATTATCCGGCCATGTATTCGGATGTTCTTGCAATCCGCGCAAAAATTTCAGGCAGTTAAGCTATGAAAAAAGGTCTGATAATAATCACAAACTTTCTGATCGTAATTTTTTCAATTTTCTTTGTCGTGCTCTATGCAAGGAAACAGAGCGCGTCAATGAAAGCCTACAATACCGAAAACTTTATGACCATGTCGATCGGTATGGAAAAGGTAACGACAAATTATCTGGAAGGTGAGCAGAGGCTTTGTGATTCCTGGGCCGCATGTATAAACAGCCGCAAAATGAACATGCAGGAAGCAATGTCCTATCTAAAAGTTGCCCAGCGCATCCAGAACATTTCGGCTCACATCATCAGGCTTGATTCTTTTACCGGCTATTCCAACAACTCCAAAATCGACGATCCGTCTGAATTTACGGTTTCCTATAAGGAAATAGATATTTTTTCTTCGCTGAATGAACTTCTCGGACAGCAGGACCAGATTCGCGTCACCCGTTCCTACACAAACCCGATGAACGGCATTCAGTCCATCGCTTTCTGCGACCTTCTGGAACTCAGGCTTGACGAGTCGGATTCCGCAAATGATAAAAATTCAGCAGCGAGCGAAACAAGCACGAGCAAAAGCAGTTCTTCAAAATTTGAAAAAGCAGTTCTCATGCGCGTAATTCCAGTTGAAACGCTTGCAAGCAAATGGGCATTTCCTTCCGAAAAATACAGCGACGCGCAGATTTCAATGATTGATTCAAAAGGAAACTACATCCTAAAAGGAAAGTCTTTCAAAAACTCAAACTTCTTTGAATTCTACAAATCCTATAATCAGATTAATAAAGAAGATTTTGAAAATCTCAAGTCAAAAATCCATGAGACCGGAATGTTCAACATGCAGAACTCAAAAGCGGAAAACTGCCTTATCGTTCATATTCCGGTCAACACATCCTTGGACTGGACTCTGATCACCTACATTCCAATCGAATACATAACAAAAAGCAACATCGACTGGCCGCTGGTTATTGTGGTTTCAATCTGCCTTACGATTCTTCTTTTCTTTGATGTTTTTGTGATTATGAGATTCAACAGAAAACTTGCCGCCACTGCAAAAGAAGCCGATTCTGCAAACAAAGCAAAAACGGTCTTCCTTTCAACAATGTCCCATGACATCCGGACTCCCATGAATGCGATTATCGGACTTACGACAATTGCGGAAAAAAATATCGGGGATTCAAAATCTGTTTCGGACAGTCTTAACAAAATCAAGCTCGCAAGCAATCATCTTCTTACACTCATAAATGATATTCTGGACATTTCAAAAGTGGAGCACGGAAACATCAGTCTTTCTCCGGTGCGCTTTTCAGTCATCGAACTGGCAGAAAATCTTGAGAACATGGTGCTTCCGATGGTACAGCAGAAAAATATTGATTTCAGATTCCAGAAAAACAACATCGCATGGGAATACCTCAATGCGGACCAGCTTCGCATAAATCAAGTTTTTATAAACATCCTGTCCAATGCAATAAAATATACTCCGGACAACAAACAGGTTTATGTCGATTTAAGTGAAGAACCGTGCGGCAAAGAAGGATTCATAAAGCTTGTGTATAAGGTCGCGGACAAGGGAATCGGTATGCCGGAAAGTTTTATGGAAATCATGTATGAGCCTTTCATGCGCCAGACCGACAGCCGTATCAACACAATTCAGGGAACGGGACTTGGACTTGCCATCACAAAAAAAATGGTTGATTTGATGGGCGGAAAAATCGAGTGCCAGAGCAAGGAAGGAGAAGGAACAACCTTTATCGTAACGCTTGAACTTGAAATTTCAGAAAATGAAAAGAACGTGGATTCCCAGGAAGAAAATGATTCTGATTTAACGGGAATGAAAATTCTTGTCGCAGAAGACATGGACGTAAACTGGGAGATTATTTCTACGCTCCTTGAAATGTACGGGATTAAATGCAGGCGCGCAGAAAACGGAAAGGTCGCAGTCGATACGCTCCGCAATATTCAGAGCGATGAATTTGACGTTGTCTTTATGGATATTCAGATGCCGGTCATGAACGGACTTGAAGCGACACGCGAAATCCGAAAGCTGGAAAATCCGTATGCGGCGAACATCCCGATTATTGCGATGACAGCCGACGCATTCTCTGAAAATGTGGCGGAATGTTTTGAAGCCGGAATGAACGCTCATATTGCAAAACCGATTGATATAAACAATGTCGTCCGCGAACTTAAAAAAATCCGCAAGGCCAAGTGATAAATGCAAGGAGAAATGATTATGAAAAATAAAATCAGACTGGCAAAAAACTGCTCCATATTGATTCTGTGCGCTCTTGTAATTCTGGAATTTGTTTCCTGCAATCAGCAAAAAAAAGAAACGGTCTTTGTTCCACGCCTTGATACACAGACAAAATGCAAAATTGAAATTGCCGGACGCTACGAAAATTTTGAAGCCCTTGAAGCAGAATTTGACCGGTTCAATGAATTTTATCCGAACGTCGAGCTTGCCTACACATATTTGGACAATTATAAAAAGACAATTTTCACGGCACTCTCCAGCCAAGATGCGCCTGATATTTTCACAACGTTTCCGTGGATGCTGGATAAATCGAATTACAATCCGCTCTTTGAAAATGCAGAGAATCTTGCGGACTCAAAGAACACAGGAATCGAGCTTTCTGCCGTAAATCAAAAACTTTTGTTTTCTTTTGCTGACGGCTCAATTCCGATGGTACCGGTTTTGTGCGCTGCAAACGGAATGCTTGTAAACGAAGACTTGTTCAAAAAAGAAAACATCGCAATTCCGAAAACATGGCCGCAGTTGATTGAAGCCTGCCAGAAATTCAAGGACGCAGGATATAAGAGTCCGATTCTTGCAGAGAAATCTGCAAATTCAATTATAGATTCCCTGGTTTTTCCATATTTTACAAAGGAAGTCATGGACAAGCCCGATGCGATTTCAAAATTGAATGAACTTGATTCCAAGGCCGGTGAATACATGAGAACAAGCCTTGAATTAGTTGAAAGCTTTAAAGAATGCGGCTTTATGGATTTAGAAGAATGCGGAAAGATTAAAGACAATTATTCAGCCGTAATCATGCGTTTCTTTGAAGGCGACGTTCCCATGATGCTTGCTTCCGCTGATGTCGTTTCCGGCACAAAAAAGCGAGAGGCTTTATCAGAATCATTTACGAACAATCCATTTAAATACAGTTTTTACGCAGTTCCCGTGATGGAAAAAGATGCAGCCGTTTTACTGGTTCCTTCCATAGAATTTTCCGTAAACAAAAACAGCGGGAATCTTGAAATGGCAAACGAATTTATGCGCTTCCTCTTAAGAACGGAGGAACTGAATAATCTTGCAAAAATAAAACGCCTCATAACATGCTCAACAGTCTATTCTTTCGATGACGTATACGCGCCATTGGAAAACACGGATCATCTTTACCAGCTGGAAATCGGCATTCTTGACAACACCTATTCCCAGCTCAGAAATGCGGCATACAAGGTGCTTGTCGGAAAGCAAACACTCGATGAAGCAATCTCATACTATGGGACGTATTGATTTCAATTAAAAACTATTCTTGAATTCTCCAGATGCCCTTTGCCTCATTTGCCATTTTCTTTTGGCGACTGTCTATACAAGCTTCTGTCCATTCTTCCAAATCATAATTTCCAATTTCGAGTGTCATAGGAACTGTGGACTGTTTGTAAATAGCCTTCTTTTCTGATATGTATTAAAATATTATAGCATACTGATATTACAAAATTGAATATTAACCATAAAATACTCTTCTTATTCCTATCTTCAAATTTCTTTACTAATTTTTTATCCCCATTTGTAATTACAATTCTTGTATTGTTCATTAATGAATCTATTAATTCTTCTATTTTGTTTCCAATAAGATTTCCAATAAAAGTACATCCCGAAATAATAAGAAGGATAATGATAAAACAATTTTTTAAGTTATTAAAATTTAACTGTAGCGGTCTAAATATTATTAAAAGACTAGATATAACAAAAAATATAAATGCAAAATATTTTCCACCATAGTTATATTTTTTCTTAAAGAAGTTTAGTATTTTGGGATTTTTAATCAATTCAAGTCCTTCTACCCATGAATCAACTGTAGAAATAAGACTTTTTACAATCATATAATCCACATACTCAAATTCAACAATTAAACTTGCTCCAACAAACCTTTTAAACATTGATGGAGATAAATCTTCTTTTTCATATACTGCATTGGCATTTAAAACACGTATTGTAACAGAATATGGTTGAAAAGGTTTTTCTTTTTCTACAAAAACCAGCATTTCACACTCGCTCAGAAGCCGTTTTGTAGACTTCCAGCTCTTCCCGTTTCCCGATGGCGATTATGTTTACCAGAAGGACATTTTCAACGACAGAATACACGATTCGGATTTGCTTTTTGCAGGCGTACATTTTTCTGTAGCCGGTCAAGTCATAGCCGTTTTTGTTTCCCAATTCTTCACCAAGCAAAGGGGAAGTTTTTAACTTGTCGAGCTGCTTTTTAACGAGTTTCTTTACGCTTCCGTCAAGGCTGCAGAACTCCTGCAACGCCATAGGGTGAAATTTGATTTCGTATTCCACTTACAATCCTGCCATTTTCATTGCATCGTCATAGGATACATATTCAGAACCAGGCGTATTTTTTCTCTCCTGAATGGTCTGGAAAATTTCTTTCTGCTCGGCGGCTTCCTCCAAGCTTTTGAGCCGCTCGTATTCATCAATCGGAATCATGACAGCCTGCATCTGGTTGTTTTTTATGACGGCGATTTTCTCATCGTTGGATTTTGTCATTCTCTGCAAGAATCCTGCAAAGCCGCGGACGAACTGAGAGCTTGAAACAATTTCATTGCGTGCAAAAGTTACCATAAAAACCTCTTATCTAAGATTTTACATAATATTTTATGCAAAATCAAGCAAAAAATTTACAACTCCCCTCTAAACGCTCGGGCCAAAATCGATTTTTTTGGTTCGACTACGCTCACCAACCGATACGGTTCCACTCACCAACCATACATTTCCAGTCGGTAGCTGAGCGGAGTCGAAGCTACAACTCTCCTCTAAACGCTCGGGCTAAGATTGATTTTTTTGGTTCGACTACGCTCACCAACCGATACGGTTCTACTCACCAACCGATATGGTTCCACTCACCAACCATACATTTCCAGTCGGTAGCTGAGCGGAGTCGAAGCTACAACTCCCCTCTAAACGCTCTTGCCAATATTGATTTTTTTGGTTCGACTACGCTCACCAACCGATACGACTACGCTCACCAACCGATACGACTACGCTCACCAACCGATACGGTTCCACTCACCAGCCATACATTCCCGGTCGGTAGCTGAGCGGAGTCGAAGCTACAACTCCCCTCTAAACGCTCTGGCCAATATTGATTTTTTTAGCAGGGCGATTTGGTCTAGGACGGTTTGGGCGGCTTCTTTGGCACGGGATTCTTTTTCTAGTACGGTGTCTAGGAAATTGACAATTGATAGTTGATAATTGAGAGGTGGAAGTTTGATAGGAACTTTTGCCAATGATTGACCTGTAAGATGCTTTATTGTTGTTCCTGTAAAATAGTCAGAAAGTTTTCCAATCTGATTTAAATAATACAATTCATAAGCAACGAATTCACTAGAGACACCTTCATTAGGTCGAAAGCGATGAATAGCTTTTTGAAAAATAAAATCAGCATCTTCATCTTTCCATACGGCGCATCGTCCAGGTTCACCACCTTCACAAATAAACAAATCACCTTTTTTCACTGATAGTTTTTTTATTTCTTCTGGTTTAGCTCGCATTGTTAATAAATCTGACAAATCAAAGTCAAACCAACGTACATTTACATTACGAAGATATCGAACTTCATTGCCTGTATTTTTATTTGCATCTAGCATTTTTCCAAGATTTGCAATTCCCAAATCAGAAAAGGATTTCTTTTCCCAATCTTCAATTTTCAATTCTTCATTTTCAATTCTCAATTGTCCACTGAAGGCTTTGTGCAGGATGGCGGCTTTGCGGGTTTCGAAGCTGTCTAGTACTGATTTGGCTTTTTCCTGAGCCTGGTCTAGTTTTGCGAACATCGTTTCTATTGAATTAACAATTGATAATTGAGAATTGATAGGTGGAACAGGGAAAGGTATCTGCTTTAATGTATTTACACTGACACCACCAATCAAACCGTGGCGTTCTTTCATAAAGCAATGATAAAAAAAATCAGACTGCAAATAATAATATACAAGTTTCGGGTTTATACCTTTACAAACAAATGCACAAAGTTTATTCCCGAAGCATATTTCTTCTTCTGAAAAACCAAGTTTTCGTCCTGCACTTCCACCTTCAATACAAAGAAGCGGCGTATTCGCAGGTGCAGTTTTAAAATTCTCGTAGTCGTTTATTTTTACACCATTTTCATAATTTATAGTACCATCAAAATCAACATCTTTTGTGCCAATAAAATTTAAACCTTGCATTTGTCCAAAATACTTTTCTTGCTTTACCGTTTCATTTATACTATTACCAGTATAAATATCTGCAAGATTTTTTGCAAAATCCCACTTCCACCCTTCCGGCAATTTGTATGGTTCGATTATTTCTATCTGTCTTTTATTTTCAAGTTCCAATTCGAAATTCTCCATTATTCATTCTCAATTATTCATTATTCTTCCGGCAGTTCGTAGGGGGCTTCTATTTCTGTTCGCTCTATTTCTTTTTGTGTCATTCAGATTTCTCCTTATCTGTAATAGTCAAAACCTTTTGAGAAGAAAAATCCAAATTCATTATTGTGCTTAGCTGTTTTATGGCTGTTTGTCGCTTTTATCCATTTTTGCGGTGACATTGTAAACGCATTTGCTCCAGCAGCATTTTTAAACCCCTCGAATTCGAGGTGGTTAAAATCTGTGTTATGCAAAGTTTCCCACAGTCCCAAAAATTCAATTACATCTCTGTTTCGCATCCAGTTTTGAATAACAGCAGCAGGTTCATCGCTTTTGTATCGGGCAATATCTGTAAGAGAAATAAATTCATTTTCAAAGTCAGTTGTATAAATTCCAATTTCAATGCCTTGTGCGTGGATTGTTTCTTTTATGCTTTTCATTGTTTTACTTCTCCAAACAGTTTGATTTTACCACAAAATTTGTTTATAATAAAGTTGTGAGCCACGTAATCCTTTCTCCTGCTCTGCAGTGCTAGGGACCGTGGCAGTCTTTTTTTTTAACGATGTTACTGAAATTAAATCTATCGTAACTTTCTTAACCAATTTTCAATTCTCCATTACACATTCTCAATTATCAATTTTCCTCGTAGTAGTACGAATAATCGATGCCTTTCATGAAAGTTTCGCGGTCGTTGATTTTGTCTGTGAGGGCGTTTTGCAGGAGTGTTTTGATTTTTGTGGAATCGATTACGCTCTCTTCCATTGCGCTTAGGTATGCTTTTTTGTCAATCTGACTCCAATCCACACATTTTTTTAGACTGCGTTTTAAAATCAAGTCAAGCCAAATGCGTGTCGTTCTGCCGTTGCCTTCTCTGAACGGATGCGCCTCATTCATCTCTACATATTTATCTGCAATCTGGTCAAATGTTGTTTCCGGCATTTTTTCTATTTTATCCAGCGTTTCGCTCAGGTATTCTGCCATTGCAAATTTGAAGCC
>CACZPR010000075.1 GCA_902783155.1 uncultured Spirochaetaceae bacterium | reverse complement strand
AAATGGCGATATGCCACCGCCGAACAGCAATAGATTGCGAAGCAAACAATGTCCAATGCGCAGACCAAAATGGCGTTCCGCCCCCACCGGGCAACAAGAGACTGCGAAGCGAGTAATGTCCAAAGTGCAGACCAAAATGGCGTTCCGCCACCACCGGGCAACAAGAGACCGCGAAGCACAGAATTTCCAATGTGCAAAATGAAAATGGTGTTCTGCCACTACTGAACAACAAAAGATTGCGAAGCGAGTAATGTCCAATGTGCAAAATGAAAATGGTGTTCTGCCACTACTGAACAACAACAGTCCGCAAAGCAAACAATGTCCAATGCGCAGACTAAAATGGCGTTCTGCCACCACCGGGCAACAAGAGACTGCAAAGCAAGCAACATCCAATGCGCAGACCAAAATGGCGTTCTGCCACCACCAAGCAACAACAGTCCGCAAAGCAAACAACATCCAATGCGCAGACCAAAATGGCGTTCCGCCCCCCACCGACTAACAACATCTTCTATGAAAAGATTTAAAACTTTATGCTTGATGAGGCCATAAATATTTTTTTCATAGAGTTCACCCTTTCATTGGATTATTTCAATAGAACTGGTTGTTTAGAAAATGGGACTTGTCACTTTCGTCAAACAAATTGCTGAGCTTTTCATAGTCCAGATTTCTTCCGTCGATGATGAAATATTTTCCGTGCTTTCCTATGTCGAAGCTATTTGAACTTCCGCTTTCTGCTCCAAGAAGCTGAGACAGTATGCTGAGAAGTCCGCTTCCACCCCATGTTGATTTTGTCTGGAAGGAATCAAGAATTTCTTTTGAATCGGCGATGTCATTTCCCTTCCTTTTATCAATTCCTGATTTTAAAGGAAAACCCAATGCACTAAATGGAAGATGAGCCAAGGCAAATCCTTTTTCGTCCCCTGTCCGGTACTCCGGGTAATATGTGACGAGCATACACAATCCTTCGTCGGAGTCGTATATGAACCGGTCTTTCGCGTATGTTCCGGTATAGTCGAGCGCGATTTTTTTATATGCGAAAACTGGTAAACCAAATACAAGACCGACAACCAAGATGAAAATCATGAGATTCTTGAACATGCAAAACCAAGGATGTTTTGCTTTGAACTCTTTTTTCTGGGCCTTGCGATTTTCATAATCAGCCCTGATTTTTTCTTTTTCGTCCCTCTTCTTGATATAGTGTTCTTCCATAGCTTCCTGCAATCTGCTAAAAAATTTTCCGATTGTTGAATCAGGATGCTTTCTTGCTACAATCCAAAGTGTTATGTAAACACCCAATATAATCAAAGATATAAAAATTATAATTAAAAACATAAACACACGCTCCGGATATTTTTTTATTACCAAAAACCCGGCTTTCGACCTAATAGTAATATATCCTGATCCATTCATCATCGAGATAATACGCTTCTTTAACTGACTTGTCTGGCCAGTCTCTGGAATCAATGGCTATCCATTCGTATTCATCTTTGAGGATATCTTCATTGATTTTTACATTTCCTAAACTATCAATGCTGTAGACGGCTTCGTCGTAGGCCAAGCTACCGGCTCCCGCCCAATACTGAACAATAGATTTGACTTTTTCCCCATCCTTGTATTCAACCATATACGTCGCGTTTGTATTATGAGAAAATAAAAAAATAAAAGTACAATTCCCATCGATATCAAAAATATATCTTGATTCTTCATGACCTGCACCTGGGGTATAAAAATAATTCCACTCTTTCAAGTTTCCATTATCATAGTAATCGTAGGAATAGTTACCATCACCCCAATTCTCACCATAGTCATAATATATAATTCTTCCATTTGAATCATATTCCATACCGCCAAGAGCGACAAACGGCCCCACCCCCCACTCCCACACATAATCACTAAATTTTCCATAATTCCGCCAAAAAGATATAATTCTGCCTTTTTCATCATACTTGCACCACACGTCACCGAGATTTTCAGACTCCCATTTCCAAACTTCCGTGTCCATCGCTGTGTATATACCCCCGTCCTCATAAAGCCTAACACCTTTAAATGGAACATTAATCTGGGCATCTTTTTTGAAGTACCAGTCACTTCCGTCCCGGAGGTCTTTACGGTGGTTTGGATTTTTCGGGTCATATTCATAATGTACTCCATTCATTTGCCACCAGTCACAAGGTAAATCACTTGTATTAGCATAAATTAAATCTCCATTTTCATTAAGCAAGAACTCGCACCTGTCTATTTCCTTCAGGTGGATAAGATTACCTTTGCTGTCGTATTCTACTATGCGCTCCTCCACATTTCCGTTGCTGTCCTTCTTTAAAATAAGATTTCCGTCCGAGTCATACTCATACCATTCCTCGTCACCTTTGCTGTCCTTATAGTGGATTTTGTTGCCGTTTGAGTCATACCACGTCTCATCACCGTCGCAGTCCTTATAGTGGATTAAGTTGCCTTTGGAGTCATACTCATGCCACGTCTCATCACCGTCGCTGTCCTTATAGTGGATTTCGTGGCCGTTGGAGTCATACTCATGCCACACCTCATATCCGTCGCTGCTCTTCTCATGGATTAAGTCGCCTTTGGAGTCATACCAATACCATCTCTCACTTCCATAATCATCTTTTTCATATCTAAGGTTTGCTCCCAGCTGTGCTTCCAGTGCAGCAACCTTTTCTTCGATTGAGTCGAACTCTACATTCTGCCTTGCGGTCTGTGCCTCCGCTTTTGCACAGGACAGAAGTGTGACAGGCAGGGTGAGTCCCAAAATCAGTGTGGCAAGCTTCATTGTGAGTCTCCTTTTATGATTTAAAAAAATGAAAAGCCCACCGAGTGTGGACTTATGTTTTTGAGTCGATACGTTTTGTGCGGATGTACGGGGTAAATCGGAAATTGTTTGTACTATACTAATGTGTAGCGGGGGGTACTAAATTTGTTTGTACGGCTACAAGTGTTTGTGTTGTCATAAACGTAGTATAGCACATTTTTCTGGTTTGCGGGAGAAAATTTTTGTTTTTTTTGGGGGAAAATTTTTTGTGGCAAGATTCTGAAATGGTGTGGAATTCTTGTGAAAGATTTTAAGGAAACACTGAATCCGCAATCGGGTACATGCCCTGTATGCTCATTCAGTGTTAACAATAATACCCCATTCATTTTATAGAAATTCCCTTATGTCTGTAAAGAACAATATCTTTATTCTCTGATTTTATGATTTTTCGTTTTAACAAAAGAGTCCACTTGGTTTGCCTCTCCGCATAATCCTTTTTGCAGTCGGGGAAAAATGACCTGCAAAAATACTTTCCACTGCAGTTCTTGGAAAGAAATACAAATACAGGCGTTTCTTTCACCTTGTTTTTGAGCAAAAAATCAGCTTCTATTACAGAAAAGGCTTGTAATGCCGGATTATACCTAAAAATTGTATCATTGCTGTCTAAAATTTGCTCCAACAAAGGAAGTAAGTCTATTCTGTTTCGTATGGAACCATAATTTTTTGAAGACTCTATGTATTCTACGGAAATTTGTCCCGATTCAATCTGGCTGTAGACTTCTTCGGCAGAAATAGAGAGCCTCGGTAAATCTCTTAAATGCTGTAATCCAGCAATATGAAAAAAATGCATTTTCTGAAATTCTACTGATAAAGAAATGTTTTTGTTTTTTCGGCCAAATAAGAATTCATATTCAATATCAAGCAATGATAATGTTTGACAATTTTTACCGCCATAAAAAAAAGCCCCGCGCCATTCGCAGAGCCTTTGCTCCGTTTTCTTTCGGCTTTCGCCTAGTTCAGATGAGGTCTACGGAAAACCCTTCAGAGGCTGGCATTGTACTGCTCCTGAACACAATACAATGCGTAGATGCCTAACAGACACTCAAGTTGCCTGTCGCCTTGAATGGCAAGGACTTACTTATTTTAAATTACAACAAACCAAGGCTTTTATCAATAGATTACATCATAAAATCATTATTTTTTTTCAACCAATACCTTTCGTAGTAAAACTACCCAATTGGGTGAAAAACTTATTCGGTGGATATGGTATAAATCAGCATGGAGGATTCTATGAAGAAAACTTTTTTGTTGGCGGCCGCATTTGTTTCAGCGGTTTTGCTCATGTCCTGCTCGGAGAAGCTGCCGTCTCTGTCGGGGGACGAGGCTCTGGAAGCTTTTGATGACGCGGAAAACATCTACATGCTTGGAAATATCAAGGCGGTGAACGATTCGTCTAAGGTGATTGCCGGCGATGTAGTCTGCGGAAAAGTCAAGGAGAGGGGCCTGTTCGATCCCCAGATTGCCTACTACCTTGACGGAAAGGAGCAGTTCTACATAAAGTTCGACACGTTCGACAATCCTGAATTGGACGGCGGAACGACCTATGGTTACTACGACAAGGACAAGAATTTCTACGGCTACATGCAGAATCTCATTTTTGACAGGGACTTGGGATTTGTCTATGGATTCTATGATTCCGACCTCAACCTGAAAAACTATTACCTGAAGTCAAACGGTGATCTTACCAGCGACCTGGGAAGGTATGGCGGAACGATATACTGTATGGACGGGAGAAAAGTCGGCTATGTTTCTACAGAGCGCAGGGGACTTTCAAGCAAGTTTGACATAGACATAGTTCTTGGGGAGGCCGTGTCCGAGCTTTCCATTATGGACAAGGTTGCAATCTACTGGGTGGTCACAAACGAATTGTCATCGACCTATAAGCACTAAGGAAATGCTGATTTATGCTTCCCGTATTAAGGAACTGCTGATTAATATACGAAGCATTAATCAGCGGTTTCCTGGACTTTCCGTTGTGAGGGAGTGAAAAATCTTTCCACCATGTCCAAATTCCTTGCATAGAATTTGTATTTTTCTGATTATTACAGTATATTTTAGAGCATGAGTAGAGAATTAGCAAAAAAGGAAAGCGACGAAGAGGGCAAAAAAGATGAGAACGGTGGACTTCCGTCCGGGGAGAATCTGCCAGACAGTTTACATATAATTCCAATCAGCGGGAGACCTATTTTCCCGGGGATTTTCACGCCCCTGATGATAAACAACCAGGACGACGTGCTTGCGATTGAAAAATCCATGGAGGGAAGCGGTTTTGTTGGAATCGTCATGCTCAGGGATGTTGTTGACAAGCCAACCCTGTCGGACGTGTACAAGGTCGGAACCGTTGCCAAGATTGTAAAGAAGATAACGCTCCCGGATGGCAGTGTGAATGTCTTTGTGTCCACCATAGAGCGCTTCAGGATTGTGAAAAATCTGAACGAGTCCAACCCCATGTTCGCGGCGGTTGAGTATCTTGGTGACGAGAACGACGACAGCTCCGAGGTCAAGGCAATGACGCGCGCACTTGTCAGCGAGATGAAGGAGATAAGCGACTCGAACCCACTTTTCAGCGATGAGCTTAGGTCCAACATGATTTCTCTGGACCACCCGGGTCGCGTGGCCGATTTTGTTGCCTCTATACTCAACATGGAGAAGGAGGACCAGCAGGATGTCCTGGAGACCCTTGACGTTCCGTCCAGAATGCAGAAGGTCCTGATTTTCATAAAGAAGGAGCAGGAAATCCTCCGTATGCAGAGGAAGGTCCAGAACGAGCTGAACGAGCGTGTCGAGAAAAACCAGCGGACCTATTTTCTGCGCGAGGAGATGAAGGCCATCCAGGAGGAGCTTGGTCTTGATTCCGACCCGAAGTCCAAGGACGCGAAGAATTTTAAGGAAAAAATCGCCTCATTCAATTTCACAGGCGAAATCAAGGAGACCCTGGATTCTGAGCTTGAAAAATTCCAGATGCTGGATCCTCACGACCCGGAGTATGTGGGCCTAAGGACCTATCTTGATTTGGTCTGCAGCCTCCCGTGGAACGACCAGCCCACCGATGATTTCACTCTCTCGGAAGCGTCAAAGGTTCTGGAGTCCGACCACTATGGCATGGAGGATGTCAAGAAAAGGATAATCGAGCATCTTGCGGTGCGGAAGCTCAAGCACGACGGCAAAGGTTCCGTCCTGATTCTGGTTGGACCTCCGGGAGTTGGAAAGACCAGCATAGGAAAGTCCATCGCGAACGCCATGCACAAAAAATTCTATAGATTCTCTGTTGGCGGTGAGCATGACGAGGCCAAGATAAAGGGATTCCGCAGGACATACATAGGGGCCATGCCCGGACAGATTCTGGAGGGACTCAAGATTACAAAGTCCAAGTCGCCGGTCTTTATGATTGACGAGGTGGACAAGATGAATGCGTCTCACCAGGGGGACCCATCCGCGGCACTTCTAGAGGTGCTTGACCCGGAGCAGAACGTAAACTTCCGCGACACATACCTTGACCTTCCGTTTGACGTGGGCAATGTGTTTTTCATACTGACAGCGAACACTCTCGACACAATCCCCAGACCGCTTCTGGACCGCGCGGAGATAATAGAGCTTTCGGGCTATGTTGACCAGGAAAAAATCCAGATTGCCAAAAAGTATCTCCTTCCCAAGACCCTTGTGAAGAACGGCATGAAAAAGGGCCAGGTCAAATTCACGAAGGCGGCGTTTGAGCTTATAGCAACGGAGTACGCAAGGGAAGCCGGTGTGCGCAATTTTGAGAAGAGCATTGACAAAATCGTAAGGAAGATTGTCCGCTCGGTTGTCGAGGAATATGAAAAGGATTCCTCGGTGGATTCGGCAAAAATTTCGGCGGCCATTGCGAAAAAGACTTTCACGGTGGATGTCGCGGAGGTCAGGCAGCATCTTGGCAAGGCGGTCTTTGATGAGAGCCAGATAAAAACTGCGGATGTTCCCGGAACGGCAATCGGTCTTGCGTGGACAAGCATGGGCGGAGACACACTTCTTCTGGAGAGCATATCGTTTGAGTCGTCAAAGGGAGGACTCCAGCTCACCGGCCAGATGGGCGACGTGATGAAGGAGAGCGCGCAGATTGCGATGAACTGGGTAAAACGCTGGGCAATCGAAAAGAAGCTGAAGGATGGCGAGTGGTTTGAAAAGAACACTGTCCACCTGCATATACCGGAGGGGGCCACACCAAAGGACGGTCCTTCTGCCGGAATAACCATGGCGACGACTTTCGCATCCCTGCTTTCGGGAAAAAAGATAAGGCCGTCCCTTGCCATGACAGGCGAGCTCAGTCTTACAGGTCAGGTCCTTCCCATCGGTGGATTGAGGGAAAAGACCGTGGCCGCGAGACGCAACAGGATAAAGACAATCATAATCCCCAAGGCGAATCTCCGCGATCTGGACGAAATACCCGACCATGTAAAGAGCGGAATAAAATTTGTCCCGGTTTCCAGGGTTGAGGAGGTGTTGGAATGGGTCTTTTAAGGATGGCGGCACAGTATAGCCAGAAGGAGACAGGATTTGATGCGGTTGACCTGAAAAAGGCATACAGGATGATTGTTCCCCCGGCACTTGTGGCTACCAGGGGTGAAAAATATTACGACCTCACGCCATACGGATGGATTATGCCACTTGACTACGAGCCTGTGACCAGGGTTATTTTCAGTTCGGACCCGGACCATCAGGCTGTGGCGAACATAAGGCGGACCGGTGATTTTGCTGTGTGCATCCCGACCGACATCAAGGCGCAGTTCATTCAGCAGTGCGGCACAATCTCCAGTCCTGACCACAACAAGTACGAGATTTTCAAGATACCGGCGGAGCGTGCGTCCGTTGTTGACGAGCTTGTTCCAAAGACCCTTGTTTCCGGGTGGATTGAATTCCGCCTGATAAAGATGGTCGAGGTGGGGGCCGTTGTTCTTGTGATGGGAGAGGCCGTCGCGGCTTACGAAAAAAAATCGGAGGATTGAATGAAGTTTTTCAGGCAGGACAATGCGCTGGTCGTTCAGCGCGGAAACGAGAGGCTTTTTATTGAGAGCTGGGGAAAAAATTCTCTGCGCGTCAGAATGACAAAAGACCCCTTAATGGACAAAAACGACTGGGCGCTGTCTGTGCCTTGCGAAAAACCTGAGACCCAAATCGATATACATGCGGTTGACATCACCGAGCCGTGGTACTATGGTCCCGAGCGTGATTCCCATGCTGCCATGGCGGATGAGGCGACCGTCACCAACGGAAATATTAGCGCGAAAATCTCCTTCGAGGGGTGGATTTCATTTTTCAACCAGAGGGGAGAGCTTCTTACAAAGGAATACTGGAGGACAAGGGACAGAATCGACCGTTATGCGGTTCCCCTTCGTGTTCCGGGCAGGGAGCTCAAGCCAATCACCGGGACCACGGATTATTCCCTGGACGCACGTTTTGAAGCCTTCGACGGTGAGCATGTCTACGGAATGGGTGTCTACCAGGACGGATGCTTTGACAGAAAGGGTTCTTCCATGGAGCTTGCCCACAGAAACAGCCAGAGTTCCGTGCCGTTTTTTGTTTCCAGCCGGGGCTATGGATTTTTGTGGAACAACCCGGCCATAGGCTACGCAAATTTCGCGACGAACAAAACGGAATGGCATTCGGACAGCACAAAAAAGATGGACTACTGGATTACGGCGGGCGACAGTCCTTCCCAGATTATGGAGCAGTACACCTCCGTTGCTGGGCGCACACCCATGATGCCCGAATACGGAATGGGATTCTGGCAGTGCAAGCTTCGGTACAGGACACAGGACGAGGTTCTTGAAGTCGCAAGGGAATACCACAGGCGGGGGATTCCTGTGGACGTGATTGTTATTGATTTTTTCC
Organism: uncultured Spirochaetaceae bacterium; assembly: GCA_902783155.1. Classification (GTDB taxonomy): domain Bacteria; phylum Spirochaetota; class Spirochaetia; order Treponematales; family Treponemataceae; genus Treponema_D. The sequence goes on along the minus strand of CACZPR010000075.1, from coordinate 4,644 downwards.
ACTGGTCCAGACAGGGCGAGTTCAAATTTGACCCAAGATGCTTTCCCAATCCTGAAAAAATGGTCCGGGAGCTTTCGGACTTGGGGATAAAAGTCTGCGTGTCCGTTTGGCCAACAATAGACCAGAAATCGGAAAACTTTGGCGAGATGGCGGATTCCGGTTTTCTTGTCTCCGCCGACCGTGGTTCCGGAATACACATGGACTGGCTGGGGAACACTGTTTTCTATGACACCACAAATCCAGGGGCAAGAAAATTTGTCTGGGACAGGTGCAAAAAGAATTATTACGACATGGGCATTAAGATATTCTGGCTGGACGAGGCTGAACCCGAGTACGGACCCTACGACTGGGACCTGTACAGATATCATGCGGGACCTGTGCGTCAGTGCGCGAACATCTATCCGGAGTGCTACGCGGAGGGGTTCCATGATGGCCTGAAATCCGAGGGGGAGACACAGACCATGAGCCTTGTCCGTTCAGCGTGGGCCGGCAGCCAGAAATACGGTGTGCTTACATGGAGCGGGGACATACATTCCGATTTCAGGGCATTTAAAGAAAATTTGCAGGCCGGATTGAACATGAGCATGGCTGGAATCCCGTGGTGGACTACGGACATCGGTGGATTTGTCGGTGGAGACCCCAGGAGCGAGGATTTCAGGGAGCTTTTGGTTCGGTGGTTTGCGTGGGCTGTGTTCTGTCCGGTTATGCGTATGCACGGAGAGCGTCCACCGTATATCCCTCTTGAAAAGGGCTGCGAGATTGTTGACGGAGTTCCGCAGTGGGGCAGCGCGCAGCCCAATGAAATCTGGTGCTTCGGCGAGGACAACTACCGCATAATGCGCGACTTCATTTTTATGCGCGAGAGGCTTCGTCCGTACATCAGAAAGTGCATGGAACGGGCGAGCGTGGACGGTTCCCCTGTGGCCCGGCCAATGTACTACGATTTCCCGGAGGATGAAAAATGTGCGGTTATGGTGGACCAGTACATGTTCGGCCCGGATATTCTTGTTGCCCCGGTGATGGAGAAGGGCATGGAGAAAAGGAGCGTCTATCTGCCATGCGGACACTGCTGGAGGGACGCAAAAACCGGTGAAACCCACAATGGCGGGAAAACTGTTTCGGTGGATACGCCGATTGACGTGATACCCGTGTTCCTGAAAGACGGCGCGGATATTCCGATTTACGGATAAGTTTGGCGTGGGCTGGATATGCCCTTGAACTAAAGTTCCGTAGATTGTATAATTATTAGAATAATCTTTAAGAATTTTGCATTTTTATACGCTTTGATGGGAGGCCAGTATGAACGAGGAAATCGATATGTACAATGAGTTTATCAAAAAACTCTCCTTGGAAACAAAAAAGCACGACCCGATAGATCCCGACCTTTACCAAAAATATGATGTCAAGCGCGGTCTTCGCTATGCGGACGGTCGTGGTGTTCTTGTTGGACTGACCCGCATTGGCGATGTTGTTGGCTACGAGATTGATTCCGAGGGAAAAAAGGTCGCAGTCCCGGGCCGTCTTGTCTACCGCGGGTACTCCGTTGAGGATATAGTCCATGACACCGAGAAGCACCATGAGTTTGGCTACGAGCAGTGCGCCTATCTTCTTCTGTTCGGAGAGCTTCCCACAAAGAAGCAGCTGGATGAATTCAAGACGCTCGTTGGTTCCATGAGGGTCCTTCCCCCGAATTTTACCGAGGACATGATAATGAAGGCCCCGTCCAGCGACATAATGAACAAAATATCAAGGGGCGTGCTTGCCTCCTATTCATACGACCCGAATCCCGAGGACAGGAGCGTGGAAAACATTCTTCGCCAGTGCATCGAGCTGATTTCACGGTTCAGCACCCTTGCGGCCTATGGGTACCAGGCAAAGAGACGCTACTACGATGGAAAGAGCATGTACATCCACAATCCGGACCCGAGTCTGGGGACCGCCGAAAACTTTTTGCGCCTGATTCGCTCCGACAAATCGTACACAAGGCTTGAGGCTGAGATTCTGGACCTTGCGTTGATTTTGCACGCGGAGCATGGTGGCGGAAACAACTCTTCTCTCACAATCCATGTGGTTTCATCAGCTGACACTGACACATATTCCGCAGTCGCCGCCGCCGTTGGTTCTCTCAAGGGCCGCCGTCATGGTGGTGCAAACATCCGTGTCATGGAGATGATGGACGACATCAAGTCCCACGTAAAGGACTGGAGCTCCGAGGCCGAGGTGGGTGAGTATCTGCGTAAGATTGCACGCAAGGAAGCGTTCGACCATACCGGACTGATTTACGGACAGGGACATGCGGTCTACACAATATCCGACCCAAGGGCCATACTTCTTCGTGAAAAGGCGACTGAGCTTGCCAGGGAAAAGGGATGCGAGGAGGAGCTTAACCTCTACAACATAATCGACAGGCTTGCTCCGGAGGTTCTCTATGAACTCCATGGCGACAAAAAGAAAATCTGCACGAATGTTGACTTCTATTCCGGCTTTGTGTATTCAATGCTGAACATTCCGCGCGAACTTTTCACACCGCTTTTCGCCATCGCACGTATCGCAGGTTGGTCCGCTCACCGCATCGAGGAGATTGTCGCCGGTGGAAGAATCTACCGACCAGCGTACAAAAATGTTTCCCCCGAAAGAAAGTACGTCCCAATCGAGGAGCGTGTTGAGTCCGAGGGCGAGGCACCTGTTTCCTTCGAGGAGGATGATGTGCACACGGCGGGACCATCGGACTAGCGAAAAATCCTAGACTTCCATAATCTGCTGTATGTCGGCGTGGTCCTGCGATGCTTCCGGGGCGGAGTCTCTGTTGCTTGTTCTGAAAGGTGCGAGCGGGATTCCGTTCCGTCCAAAGACTGTTGCGGGACCATAGTTGTACCATGCGTAACGTGCGTAGACCGGGCAGGGAACTTTGTCCGAGCTGAGCGTTATTGTGTCAAGGTTTTCTCTTTCCGCCCCGAACTTGAATTTTGCGGGATGATAGACTCCGTCGCTTCCGGCAATCTCAAATCCTGTGAAATCGGAAGGCAGGTCATTGCCCTGGATTTTTTCCATGGACCTGTAGTTTTCAAGAGCCACCTTGTCCTCCTTCAGCACAAAACCGGATTCCGCAAAATCAAATTTTAGTTCCATTGTACCGTTTCTGCTTGTGGCTGATTTGAATATTGGTCCGTTCGCCATGGAGCTGTCAACAAGTCCATAGACCGACCAGAGTGCGGAGACTTCCATTCTTTCTGCGAGAACTTTTTTTGCCTTCGGGTGTATGTCGTTGAACTCTCCCAAATCTGCCGCCACGGTCATCGCGGTGTTTGCGACGGTCCTGAAGATTTTTGTCTGGGCCTCACGAATCAGGCACCAGTTTTTGAAATCCCTGTCCTGCCTGTAGCGGTTTCCTGGCAGCTGCACAAAAACCATTGGTAGGTTTTCGTTCCAGTCCTCCCTCCATTGGTCAATCATCTCCCGGAAAAGTGTGTAGTATGATGCGGGCCTGTGGTCGTCGCTTTCGCCCTGATAGAAAATGAATCCCCTGAGCGTGTATGGGGCCAGACGCTTTATCATGCACTCATGCAGACCCGTGGGACGGTATGGACTTTTGCAGCTTCGGGGTCCCGGCCATGGTGAAGGTCCAAGAATCTTCTGGACATCCGACCATTCAATTTTTGGATTCTCCCTGTACAACGCGTCACATTTTTTTGTCCATTCCGCGTTGTAGATTTCGTATGCATCGAATTCGGCGCACTGCTCCTCAATGGATTTTCCCCTTGTCTCTTTTTCCTGCTCGTCAAGATAGATTTTCAGGTCCGAATGTTTTTCAAGACGCTCCCTTCCTGTCCATGCGCTCGCCGATGTTCCTCCCCAGTTGCACCCGATGATTCCGACCGTAACGCCAAGGTCTCGGGCAAGTTTTTTTGCAAAGAAATATCCCACTGCGGACCAATTTTTTTTCTCCCCGCAGTTCCAGGTCTGCCAGACACATTTTTTTTCGTCCTCAAAAAATTTTTCATCCATCCACGCCTTTTTGTTCGCGGGGAAAAATCTCACGTTTGGGTCGGCATCCATTTCCAGTTCGGCGGGACCCTCCGTGCATTTGGAAAGCTCGAATTCCATGTTCGACTGTCCACCCGCAAGCCAGACTTCGCCCACCGCCACATTTGAAAAGTGTTTGACCGTATTTTGGCAGGAGACCTCGAGCACAAGGTTTTCCATTGCGGGCATGGGTCTTAGATGGACGGACCACTTTCCGCCAATCGATACGCAGCTGTTTTCATCGACAGTCCTTCCGCCGTCCATGATTTTTGCGGAAACAGGCTCTCCGTTGTCTGCACAGCCAAAAACACATATATCCTTGTCCCTCTGCAGGACGCAGCCGTCTGAAAAAACTGATGCCACTGAAAACTCTACCATGTTGCCCCCATTTTTTTTGTTGATTAAAGTGTCTGATTTAATCTACATCCACCGGGACGATTTGTGAACTTGTTTTTTTATATGAACGGACCCCTAAAACTTCACTTTTGCCTTTGGCGGTATCAAGTCTGGTTGTTGGTGCAGGGCCTCGGCATGAAACTATAGATAAATGCAACACATGAGCGGGTCCCAGTTGACGGCAAAAAACAGGAATTCTTCCCCAGTGGGGCCCCTTCCTATTTT
>CACZPR010000074.1 GCA_902783155.1 uncultured Spirochaetaceae bacterium | reverse complement strand
TTTTGATGACAAGAAAGGTTGTCAAGGTTATGAGCGACAGCCAGAAGAGCGTCATCATGGCGAACGTGGTCCAGGCCCTGAAAAAGGTCAAGGGACGTGGGGATGTCACTCTCCGCGTAAACATGTCGGACGCAAAACTCACCACCGACCATATCAGGGACTTCATCGCGCAGGTCGAAAACATCAAGAACATCTATGTCGTCGAGGACAGCTCGGTTGACAGGGGCGGATGTATTGTCGAGACGGACTTCGGTGCAATCGACGCACGCATATCCAGCCAGCTTGGTGAACTGGAGACCAAGATTCTTGGAATTTCTCCAATCAAGTCGGTCAGCAAGTCGGAAGTGCAGAACCCGGATTTATAGGCGCAGAAAAAGTGGATTTTGCAGGGTGGGGAAATGAAATCTTTTTTTGACAAATACATACAGGCCGTCGAGGAGACGGACACAATCAAATATACTGGAGCGGTTTCCGCAGTCAAGGGACTGATGATTGAAAGCAACGGTCCCCGCTGTGTCATCGGCGAAATCTGCCGCATCGAGGTTCCGAGCGAAAAATCAAGCGTCATGGCCGAGGTCGTGGGGCTTGAGGGAAACATCGTCAGGCTCATGGTCTTCGGTGAAACCAAGGGAATTGAGGTCGGTTCCACGGTGACAGCAAGCGGTGCGGTTCTTGAAGTTCCCGTGAGCGAAAAACTTTTGGGACGCGTGGTGGATGCAACCGGTACTCCAATCGACGGAAAGGGCGACATTGCGAGCGATGCATACTATCCGGCACTTGCTCCTGCTCCCAATCCTCTTGAAAGAAAGCCAATCAAAAAGCGTCTTGCCACAGGGGTTCGCGCAATAGATTCATTGCTGACCGTCGGAAAGGGACAGCGCATTGGTATATTTGCGGGAAGCGGTGTCGGAAAAAGTACCCTGCTTTCTGTCATCGCACAAAATTCAGTGGCTGATGTAAACGTCATCGGCCTTATCGGTGAGCGTGGACGCGAGGTTCCTGAGTTCATCGAGCATGATTTGGGAAAAGAAGGATTGAAGAGGTCCGTCGTCGTCGTTTCAACCAGCGACCAGCCTTCAATCGCACGTCTCAGGGCTGCCTATGTCTGCACTGCAATCGCAGAATTTTTCCGCGACCAGGGCAAGGATGTAGTCCTGATGATGGACAGCGTCACACGTTTTGCACATGCACAGCGTGAAATCGGACTTGCAACGGGTGAACCTCCTGCCCAGCGTGGATATCCGCCTTCAGTTTTCGATATGATTCCGCGTCTTCTTGAGCGAACGGGAACAAACGCAAAAGGTTCAATCACGGCGTTCTACACGGTCCTTGTTGACGGAGACGACATGAACGAGCCGATTGCAGACAAAGTGCGCGGAACACTTGACGGACATATCGTTCTTTCACGTGCGTTGGCTGACAGGCAGCACTATCCTGCAATAGACGTTGCAAAGAGCATTTCACGTCTCAACAAAAGGGTTTCTGGACCCGAGACAATGAAAGCCGTCACCAAAGTAAAAAAGTGGATGGCCGATTATGCATCACAGGAAGACATGATTCTTGCGGGAGTCTACCAGAAGGGAAATTCACCGGAGATTGACGAGGCGATTGACAAGCACCCTGCCATTGAAGAATTCCTCTGCCAGGATCCGGGTGAGCACCTTACTATAGATGATACACTGAACAAGCTTTCGGAACTTACCGGAATCAACATTCCAAAAGAAGAGTATTCCGAAAGTCCTGCGAACGCACATCCTACATTCGATATACTCGCTAAATAAAAGCTCAGTTTACGGGGGAGGGCGGTATGCAGAAATTCTCATTCAACATGCAGAAAATCCTTGACCTCAGAAACTATGAGCTGGATCAGGCCGAGCTTGATTTGGGAAAGGTGAACGCTGAGATTGCACGTGTGAATGCCGCCCTTGACCAGATTGCCCGCGACAGGGTTGATTTTGGCCGCCTTGCCGACGAGTCCCACGATTTTACCATGCACAGCCAGACCAGGGCTTTTTTTATTCTGCTCGACCAAAAAAAAGACGGACTCCTTGCCGAACTTGCGCAGCTTGAAGTCATTGCCGAGCAGAAAAGGGAAGTGGTCCGCCTTGCCATGCAGAAAGTCAAGGTACTTGAAAAACTGAAAGAAAAAAAATACGCACAGTGGAAAGCCGAATTTGAAGCCCAGGAAGAACTCGCCATGGACGATGCGGTCACGGCACAGCAGTATAGAAAATCAATTGAAGAAGAATAGAACCCAACTGCATTCGGAATATGTCTGTAACTTTTTATGCGGTAGTTTAATCCTTCCGTTTTTTTTGTTTGACAAAAAATGTATATACGCATTATAATATACACAGGATGTAGTAATGACTTTTGAATGGGATGAAAATAAAGACCGTATGAATCAAAAAAAGCATGACGGTATTTCCTTTGAATATGCTGCCAGGGTTTTCTTGGACTCAAAAAGAATCGAGACGCTGGATGAAAGTCATTCTGATGAATCTGAGGAAAGGTACAATGTAATTGGATGTGTAGAACGTGTATTGTTTGTGGTCTATACGGAACGGGGAACAGATAATATACGCATTATTTCTGCACGCAAGGCAACGCCCAAAGAGGAGAAATTGTATTATGAAAACTATGACGTTAGATGAGTTAATCAGAAAGCCTCTTACAGATAAAGACAAAGAAATAATAAATGCCGCAAAGCCGATTGTTACGGATGATTGTCCAGAAGTTACGGATGAACAGATGAAGAAATTCAAGCCTTGGTATGAAGTCCATCCAAATGGAAACGATATTTATAAAGTTTCGGTAAAGAAAACTTCTATCAGCCTAAGGATAGACACGGACGTTCTGATGGCCTTAAAAGAGATGGGCAAAGGTTATCAGACAAGAATAAACAACATCCTTAGAAAGGCTGTATTCGGGTAAAGGGAAACAGTCTGACCTGATTAAAAAAATCAACGATCTTGAAGAATATGTGTGTGTTGTATGGAGAAATCTATCTCTTGTTCAGAATGTTGCATTTACGGAGATGGAACTGATAGCCTAGACTCATAAAAATGAATCTGAACTTTGGATAATCCCTGTCGATTCCATTTTTTCCTTGCAAGAGTTTTTAGCAAGAATCCGTTTGCGGATTCATGCCGGAGGGTGTAGAATGAAGGTGAGGGAGAGGATTTTTCAGGAGGAAGAGACATGAAAAGATTTATTGCGGGAGTGCTCGCGCTCCTTTCTGTATCAGCCGGATGCTTTGCAAAGGACTACAAGACAGGAGAATCCTGTGACTATAAATTTTTATACGCAGGGGCTTTTGACACTCATACATATATTGCAGGAGTCATCCCGGACGGGGAGACGGGATTCTATATCGTCGAAATATTGACGACAATTTTCCCTGCCAACGGAACCTCCGCCGTGGGAGCCCACTCAACCGTTATAAGATACAGGCTGAAGGAAGGTGATACTGTGGACACATGGACATGGAAAGGATATAGAACAACTCTTGTAGTAAAGGCAATAGGCGACAACCACATTGAGCTTGAGGAGAAAAAAGAGGAGAAGAAAAGCCCGGAAATACGGATAGAGACATCAAAGACTGAGACTCCGAAGGGACAAGCCCCTACCATAAAGGTCTCTCCCGATGGAGTTGGTGTTACCGGATTTGAGAAGTAGCAGTAAATAAGACGGGGGACCCTGAACCGGAAATCCAGAGTTCCCCGCATTATTTATTTCATTATTGCTATAATATATTGTTTAGTATATGCTGCCTGTAGAGTTTATCATATTTGTAAAGGGGCATAAATATGAAACTTTCTAAACTGTTGATTCCTTTTCTGGCAATCGTATTACCTACAGTTCATTTTCAAGAGAAACTATCGGAGGAACGTAGGTCTGGAAACAGAAGCAATGAACCAGAGCATGAAATATCGAATGATTCATCTGAAAAACAAGGAATAATTCTAAGAAAGTTTTCGGATTCAGAAAGATTTCTTCGTTTTGCAAAGCATAGTTCGCATTCATCTCACAAGTCTCATTCTTCACATACTAGTGGAAGCCATTATTCTCATACATCGCATACCAGTGGCTCTGGTAGTTACGGTAGTGATACGAACTGCATGGGATGTGATTTTAATCTTGAAGATGAGCCGTATGAGAACTTAACATTTGCTGATAATAGTGTAATGCCTGAAAGTAGGTAATAATCGTGTTCCCGTCAATGCACATTTTTCATCTTGTTATTCCTATGTACCCTCTTTGTATTGCAACAGGCTTCCTTATTGGAACATTCATCGCCATTAAGCTTGGAAAAAAAATTGCAATCTCAGAACGTCTTGTGTTTCTTTTGATGTGTTGGGTTGAAGTAGGTGTGATAATAGGCGGAAAGATTATGTTCCTGCTTGTCAATTTTAGGAATCTTGAAAAAGTTTTCAAAGCTTTTGGCTTCCTTGGAATTTTTACAAAAACAGGTTTCGTTTTTTATGGTGGCCTCATTGGTGGAATTGTAGCAGTATTTTTTGTTTCAGAAATTAAAAAAAAATCTTTTGAGGATAATCTTTCGCTTGTGATTGTAGTGGCACCGCTGATTCATTCCTTTGGACGCTTAGGGTGTTTCTGCTCCGGTTGTTGCTATGGTAAGGAATGGCATGGCATGATTTCTGTATTCATGCACGGAGCCGAAAGATTCCCTGTTCAACTTATGGAATCAGTAGCAAATCTTATCTTGTTTGCAATACTGATTGTTGTTTTTTTGAGGAGTCAAAACAACAGGGAAAAAGTTATTCCAATATATTTGATTGGATATGGAGGAATCCGCATTGTTACGGAATCATTTCGCGGTGATGTTTCTCGTGGTTACATAGGTTTTTTGTCTGTTTCCTCGTGGATTAGCATTTTTTGTATTTTGGCAGGGCTATTTTTTATATTAAAAAAACATTTTAAACGCGAGTGTAAAAAATGAATGAAATGAAGTTAAATAAATTCTATGCACAGGAATTTGCGGACTCGTACTTATTGACCAACTCTAGTGGTGAACATGTTTTTATTACAAAAGAAGAGTATAAGAAACTGCTTGAAAATCCTGGGTTGTGTGCTGAAAAAACGATCAATTTATTGAAATCGCGTTTTTTTATTTTTAATAATTTAGATGAAAACTCGTTCAGTTTTATTTATGATATCAAGTATCGTACAAAGCATTCATATCTAGAAAATGATACTCTTCTTTTAATGGTTGTGCCAACAATTTCTTGTAATTGCAGTTGTGTCTATTGTCAAGTAAACAGCCGTAAAACTATTAATTCAGTAAATGATATGACATTAAGAACTGCAATTGCTTTTTGTGATTTTACTTTCGCTTTACCACACAAGAATATTAAGATTGAGTTCCAAGGAGGGGAACCGTCGTTGCGATTTGATATTATTGAATTCATAGTTCGCCGTGTTGAACATTTAAACCGTATTTATCAAAAAAACATTGAATATGTAATCTGTACAAATCTTTTGAATCTAAAATCTCATGAATTGAAAATTCTTAAAAAATTTAATATTGCAATTTCAACATCTTTGGATGGTTGTCGAGAAATCCATAACAGAAATCGTCCGTCTGTTTATTCAAAATCGAGTTTCGATTCTCTTTTGGAAAATGTGGAACTTGCACGAAAAAATGGTATTTATCCATCTGCTCTTGTTACTGTTACTGCCTTGAATCTTCATCGGATGCGTGAAATTATCGACATATATATTGAAAATTTTTTTGAATCAATATTTATCCGGCCTCTAAACAACTATGGATGTGCATTTAAAAATCAAAACGTTTACTATCAACTTGAAGATTATATTGAAGCTTATAAAGATGCAGTTTTGTACCTTATTGACCGTAATTTAGAGGATGAAAAAAATATACGAGAGGAAATGTTTTCTATCATACTTCGTAAAATTTTTTCTCCATTTAATGATGGGTTTGTGGATATGCAGAATCCATGTGCACATGGTCAAATGTGTTTGTTGGTAAAACAAAACGGTGATGTATATCCGTCTGATGAATCACGTATGATTTCTGAAATGGGAACAGATGATTTGCATTTATATTGGAAAATGGGGAATATAAATGATGAAGATTGCTTCGTAACTATGAAATCGAAACGTGCGGAAATTTTAAAAAACGGAAGACTTGAAAATTACAAAGAATGTAAAGATTGTGTTTACAGCCCTTTTTGCTATGCAGATCCAATAAAAAAATGGTACATAGAAAACATAGCTGGTGACGAATATGAATCTTACTGTGGAATCAGAAAAGATTTGTTCCAATTTGTCTTTGAGCAGGTAAAAAATGCTGATGAGAAGAAAATAGCTCTTTTTAGGAGATGGGCAAATGCTTGATGGAAGACACGTTATCATTCCTGGGGTAAAAGAATACAAAGCGATAGATTTAAATACTGGTGATGTAAAAAAAATCCCTCAGTCCAAAATAGAATCAGAAAGAATTTCTGACATTATGATTTTTGAGAATTCCCAAAAACATCTCCTTTTTAGAATCGAAAATCGTGAATTAACTTTCTTTTTGACATCAAAATGTAATCAACGGTGTATTATGTGTCCACAAAAACTAGATATTGATACTCCAGATAATGATTTGATATTGCAATGTGTCATAGATAATCTTGATTATGAAATTCTGGATGGCATTTGCTTTACGGGGGGTGAACCGCTCCTAAAGATGAAATTCATAGAACAGGTAATAAAAAAATCTCCGGAGAGAGTTTTGCTGACAGTATTGACAAATGGGTCTATAATGCCAAGTGAGCTGATTATGAAATCCCGGCGTTGTAAGCTATGCGTCCCCCTTTACGCACCATTTGATATGCTTCACAATAAAATGACAGCATCTTTTTCATTCTATAAAATTGTTGAAAATCTGATGAAAATTTCAAAGTATGAAACAGCTATAGAATTGCGTTTTGTAATTACTCGCCTTAATTCAACTTATCTTGAAGAATATGCGCGTTTTGTATGGAGAAATCTACCGTTTGTTCAGGATGTTGCATTTATGGGAATGGAACTGACTGCTGAGGCTCATAAAAACAAATCTGAACTTTGGATAATGCCTGTCGATTACATTTCTTCCTTGCAAAAAGCTGTTGCATACCTTAATTCTTGCGGTGTGAAAGCATGGATTTACAATCTTCCTTATTGTTTTTTTGATGAACCTTATAGAAAATTTCTTGTGAAGTCTATTTCATCATGGAAAATCAGATACCTTCCAAAATGCAACTCTTGTAAAATAAAATCTGTTTGCGGTGGTATGTTTTTTTCAAATGTCATGGAATTTGAAAATCTTTTACCATAAATCCGTAGACGAGGCTTGCCTTTCACTGAGATCTGTTCTCAATTAGTCATGCCGAAATGAATCCAGCATGACTTTTTTGATGTTTCATCAATACCTGAACGCGGAGCCTCCGATGAACTCGCGTATGATTGACTGGGTCGGGACTGCCGTTGCCGGAATTGTGCTGAAGTTTTCGAGGAAGGTCAAAAGCCTCTGGGCCTCCGAGTATTCCTTTTCCATTGGGGTGACGCACCTGAGAAGAGGAGCCGCGTAGACTTTTAAAACCGAAAGCTCGTAGTCAAGCGCCGTGTTCAGCATTGCGTCCGCATTGTTCTGGAACGGGAAGATGTGGAGCTGTTCACCCCTCTGCACTGAATCCCACATTGCGATTGTTCCTGCCGCGCTTTTTCCACGGAACTGTGAGTCGCGCACGATTCGCCTTATCAACCTGTTGTCGCTCGTCGCAATCCTGTTGTGGTCGTCAAGGTTCAGCTGCGTCAATGCCGAAAGGTAAATCTTGAACTTGTATTCCGCCGGGACAAGGTGGGTGAGCTTGTCGTTAAGTCCGTGGATTCCTTCCATTACAAGTATGTCGTTCGGACCAAGGTTCATGGTTTCGCCCCGGTATGTCCTTACTCCCTCATGGAAATTGTAGTAGGGCATGTCTATCGTTTTTCCCGCAAACAGGTCCAGCAGGTTCTGGTTAATCAGGTCAACGTCAAGGGCCTCCAGACACTCGTAGTCGTAGTCGCCGTTTTCGTCTTTCGGTGTGTCGGTGCGGTTCTTGTAGTAGGAATCCAGACTGATAACCTTTGGTGTGTATCCAAGGGCGCGGAGCTGGAGTGCAAGTTTTTTGCTCGTGGTTGTCTTTCCTGATGACGACGGACCCGCAATCAGAACGACCCGGACGGATTTTCTGCTCCTTATCTGGTCGGCAATGTCGGCAATGCACTTGACCTGCAGCGTCTCCGTTATGTCGATGAACTCGTTCACCTTTCTGTCATGAATCAACTGGTTCAGGCTTCCCGCCGATGTAACGTTGAGTCTGCGTCCCCACCTTTTGTATTTCGAGTAGATTTCAAACAGCTTTGGCTCGTCAACAAAATCCGTGAGCCTGTCCGGTTCGCTGTGCTTGGGGAATCGGAGCAAAAATCCTTCGTGGTAGGGCATGAGGTCGAAAACGTTCAGCTCGGATGTGGAGCTTACGAGAGGACCAAAGTAGATGTCCGCAAAGTCGTCCAGCCTGTTCACCTTGATTTTTGCGGCGGCCCTGTAGTTCAGCTGCTTGCGTGATTCAATCAGGCCAAGTTTTTCAAAAAGATTGCAGGCATCCTCGTAGGAAATGTAGTCCGGCTCGATAATCCTGTCGTCCTTGACCAGCGAGAGCATCTCATTTTTTAGCTGTCCAATCTGTTCGACCGTAAGGGGGCTTTCCATGTCCTCCAGCGTGTAGTAGTAGCCGTAGCCCAGCGAGTGTCCAACAAGGAGCCTCGATTTTGGGAAAATCCTGTGCGCGGCTGCCGCAAGAAGGAAGCACAGTGAGCGTCTGTAGATTGCCGCCCCGTCCTTTGTGTTCTTGTAGACCGGCTCCAGAGTTGCGTTTATGTCGATTTCGGAGTCCAGCGGCTGAAGCTCGTTGTTGACCTTTACCGCCATGATTTTCTGTCCGTTGTCGCCAAAATGTTTCATAAGTGTGAGCGGACGAATCTGGTTCTCCACCTCAATGCTTGTGTTGTCGGGAAATTTAATAGTAATCTTCTTCATGCCTACTATTTTACATCAGTTTTCGTTGATTGGCAAAAAATATTTTGTTTTAGAGTGGATTTTGTTGGTTTGGCGGGAAAAAATATGCTCGATACTAGATTCGAACTAGTGACTTCTACCGTGTGAAGGTAGCACTCTACCACTGAGTTAATCGAGCAGCACAGTCTTTATGGATAAAAACTATATTCCATTTTACCTCGTTTGTCAAGTCCGCCGTTGGTACATGCTATTTAAGCGTGTATGAAACTAGTGTCCAGTATGATTCGCTGGTTCCGTTGTTCACGCTGATTTTTAGACTTTTTGCATTTGACGGGATTTTTATGGTTTTCGAATAGATTCCGTCCCCCTCAGCTTCCATGGTATGCCATTTGTCGTCGATTATGATTTCAATGGCACTGTGCTTCGATTTGACGGAAAATTTGTATGTCTTCCCCCTTTCCAACGGTCCCTCAATCGGTGAAAGCAGGATTCCGTTTTTGTCGAGTCCATAGTTATTGTATGTCTCAGGAAATATCGTAGTTCCCGCAGATTTTGAGTCCAGTATCAGTTCGCCGCAGTAGTCGCTTTTCTCCATGGTGCTGTCCTGTTGGAAAAACGATACATTATATCTTGCCGCACGGGGCAGGCTGAACAGGATTCTGGTCTTTCCGTCTTCCGTAAGCTGGGTGAATGTAAAGTTCTGGATTTTTTCGTTCCTTTCAATGTCGAGTATGGTGCATGTAAGTTTTTGGTCTTCAGCTGCGACATATTCAATCATAAAGCTTCCGTTGCACTGGTTGATCAGTTTCAAATCTGTTTGAAGGTCTGCGACAGCATAGAAAAAGTGCGGCTTCAGCGACGGAAGCTCCAAAAACTGTGAAAACGATACCTTTTTTGGAAGAAGCTGGTCTTCTGCAGAATCAGCGTAGTGGGAATAGATGAAGTGCTCGGGATTCGGGAAAAGCCAGTGCGTCGTGTATTCGTGGATTGACCCCCTGTCCTTCATGTAGCCTTCGTCCCAGGTGCAGTCAACGATGTAGTCCTTTCCATCGATGGTGACTATGTTCCAGGCATGGTTTGAACTGAATGTCTTCCTTTCTTTGTTGATGTCCGCACTGACCCCGCGCGCATATCCATGTACGACGCGGCATGTAATGTTTAGCTCGTCGCAGAGTCTCTTGAATGCGCTGGAAAATCCTTCGCACACGGCGTATCCGCTTTTAAATACGTCTTCAGATTCCTGAGAAGGAGTGTCCCCGCTCCAGTATGAGTCGTCATCGTATCTGATGGTCAGGCATATTAGGTCGTGAATCATCTTGACGCGCTCGAAATCATCGGATGCCGCTTTGTCTATCGTTTCCGCAACCTTGGCTATGTAGCGTTCTACGTCGGTTTTCCTGAGTGAATCGATCCTGCTGTTTTTGAGGGCGACCATCGTTTCATCCTCTTTGTTCGCCTTAAGTGAATCGATCCGGGAAATTTCTGGATCCCGCTTAAATTCCTGATTTTGATTTTGATTCTGCCCCGACGTTTTATCCTTCATTGAACTTGTTCTGAAACTGGGTTTTGCAAAAATTGGACATGTGAAAGTCAAAAGGAGAGCAAGAAATGTTGCTGCCTTCAATGGACGGTTCTTATTCATGTTTCCTCCGGAAAAAATGCAAGTGTATGGCTTACCGTGAATATGTTACAGGAAAAAGGTTGGGCGTGCAAGAAAAATGTGCGGATAAATGTGAAAAATAAAAAAAAGGCACGTCAAAAATCATGGATTTATGATATGCCTTGTTTTTTCCATAATAACAGATATGTTTTGACTCTGGCCGGTCTTTTCAGCGGGTAACAACCAGAAGTGAGGCTTCCTTTCCGTCAGGGGTGTAGCATCTTTCCGGATTGGTCTTGTCTGGGTAGGACTTCATGCCAATGTAATAGGCGTACTCATATTTTCCTGGGGGCAGGGGAAGGTCAAGCTGATATTTTCCCGGCGCAACTTCCTGCATCAGATAAATCCAGCTGTCCCAGTTTGTGAAGCTCGCTCCAAGGCGCACCTGCTGTCCTGACTGCCCCATGTATATGAACCGTATTTTTCCGTTGTCAAGCTTTTCCGTCACTGCGGGGATGTCCCTCCTCGCGTTGATTCTGGAGAGCATTATCGAATTCCTTGTGTTGAATTCCTTGTCCTCGTTCATCGGGTCGATGGTCCACAGTCCGTCAACCACAAGCCTGTAGCCGACTGTCTGTACCGTCTTTGGCAGCTTCAGAATGTAGAAAAAGAGGGAGTCCTCAATCTCGTATTCGTCGTCGCGCTTGTTCTTTATCTGGAACTTGTGGATTTCCCTGAAATTCTCAAAGTCGAACGCAATCCCGATATAGCGGGGACCTTTTTTCTGGGTAAAAATTATATAGTCGCCCTTGACGTATGGGGCCTGTACATCCAGAATCGTTGCGGCGATTTCTGCGTAGTCAGCTTCATCTATTGGCAGAGCCTTTACGGTTGTTTCTGCGAAAGCCGCTGAGCAAAAAAGTGCCGCGGACAGCAAAAGTAAAGCAATCTTTTTCATGCCTATATTATCGACCATCCGGGGGATTTTTTAAAGAATTTTTGCAATATTTGCACTGAATTTGTTGTGAAAGTTGAAGTTTTTGCTGATTCCAGTTACACTGTTCTGGGAGGTCGCGAAAATCGTAATTTTTGGGGATTCCATTCTAAACCAGACCTTTTGTTTTTCCGATAGTAGGAAAAGCGGACCGCCTGTTTTCATTTTATGGCGGCCTGTGAATAATGGTTCGTCCGGTATTTCCGGGGGTTTCCAAACAGATTTTAGCGGAGTATAATAATTTATTATGCCAGGATTAAGCCAGCTTAAACAGTTTACCTCAGATATTTTGAATCTCGGAGACGAAGTAAAGATACGCGCCGCTCGTGGTGAAAAGCCAGTGACGGTCCCAATTCCAAAGGACATAAGTGTTGACGACGATTCCGATGATTTCAGGCTGGGAATGCCCCAGCTTTCGGAGGAGGAGGAGCTACAGGCACAGGCTCTTGCAGAAGAAAGAAACCGCGAGGCCAACGACTTTTCGGACATAACCGGTGAGTCAGGTGAAAAAGAGGCGGTTGACTCCGTTGAGACGAACCTTGCCATGCCCGATGTTTCCGACCTTCTTGCGGGACCTTCTTCGTCCGACCTTGACGATTTGGACCTCAGCGAATTCGAGGAGCAGCCCGAGGAAGAACCAGAACCGGAGCCTGAGGAGACCCCGCTGGAGGACCTTGACCTTGACTCCCTTCTCGCGCTCTCAAATCCACCGCAGGAAGACGATGAATCCGGCGATGAGGACGATTACAGCTCCTATGCAGACGAGGAGCCTTCATATACTTCAAGCGCACCAAAAAGACCCATGGCCGCTCCTGCCACCGATGCCGGAACAGAGACCATCCAGTACACAGAGGATTCTTTGGACCCAATCGACCAGGCATCCGCATCCCTTGCTTCCGACGACTTTGATGATGGATTCGGCTCCACCGGCGGAACATCCATTGACATGAACGACGGAATCCCGGACCAGTTCAACGAGTCACCGGAGATGTCCAAGTCCACCGCAGGGTCCACCGACGACATGGAATCCCTTGACCTTCCGGATTTTGGCGACGACGGAACAGCTATTGGCGCGGGTGATGGCACTTCTCCAGCTGCGGACGATGGTTTTTCTGGAGCCACAGACATTGGCGGGACCTCATCGGAGGGTGGGGCAGCTCCCAGCGTTCTTGATGGATCTGAGACCCCTGACTTTAGCGCGGACGAGGAACCGATACCACAGTTCGACACTTCCGCCATGGACGACATGGACTTTTCTGAGCCGGGGGCAGTCACATCCGGTCCCGAGGATGGTTTTTCGAACATGGAGACAAGCGACACCGACTTTGAGATTCCAGATTTCACGGAGCCTGTCGTTTCCTCACCAAAGGACGAGTCTTTCAAGAAGAAGGCCTCTGTGTCCACCCCGGATTTCTCACAGGCCGAGGAGGACGAATCCAGCAAGCCAAAGAACACATTCACCGACGCGGAATACAGACTTTTCAGGAGCAACCTTGCCCGCTATCCGCTGAACCTTCGTGTGGCCATAGAAAACATGGTCGTCAGCAACGAGTTCACGGACGACAGCATCTATTCAGTTCTGGAAAAGGTTTTAAGGAAGCTTCCCGCACGTCAGCTCGCCTCACAGCTTGACAAGGAATTCGACATCCATGTTGACGTTCCGCGCGACTTTGAGAGACGGACTGCCGAGGAATATGAAATCTACAAGCAGTCCCTTGAGTACAAGCTCAAGAACAGGATTATTCCTTTCGCAATCATTACGGCATCCGCGGCCATACTCATAATGTGCATTGCATTCCTTTCATGGAACTTTATATGGAAGCCACTCAGGGCCGAGCATTTCTACAAGCAGGGCTACGCGCAGATTCAGGAGAACCTCTATCCGCAGTCCGAGGAAAGCTTCAACATGGCGGTGCGCAACAAGGCAAAGAAAAAGTGGTTCTACAGATTCGCCGAAAGCTACAGCGACCACCACCAGTACGAGCGGGCTGAAAACATATACAAGGCGGCCCTTGCGCTGTTCGACCATGACAAAAAGGCGGGACTTGACTGGGCAAAGATGGAGCAGACCGAGCTTTATGCCTACGCGGAATCGGAGCGCATACTGAAACGCGAGGTCCTTGATTTCCACACGAACGACCCGGAGGCCATATTGCAGCTTGGCGACCTCTACCTTGAATGGGCGGACGAGGAGGACCCGACAAAATATGCGGACGCGAAGGAGCAGTACGACTCCCTTGTTCTCTCCAAGGCAAGCAAGGACGAGCTGTATCTCTACCATTCACGCGAGATGCGCTACTATGTCCATGTGGATGACCTTGCGAAGGTTCTTGAATACAAGGCCATGTTCTATCCGACCAACATCAAGAGGCTGGACTCACGTGACCTTACGGAGCTCAGCGGCTATCTTCTTGACAAGAGGTACGGTTCCCTGCGTCCATCGGAGGAGCATCTGAGAATCAGCATATCCGATGTAAAGGACCTTCTGGAACATGCGGTAAAAAAGGACGAGACCAATCCGACCGCTCTCTACAATATGGGACGCTACTCGATTGTCACAAGCTCCTACAAGAACGCGGAGTCAATGCTCAAGGCATCCATAGACGCATTCAGCTCAAAGGAAAGCCGCACGAAGAAGGAGACAAGGACATTCATCAACGCATACAGGCTTCTTGGCGAGCAGTACAAGGAGCAGCAGGAATATGTTCTGGCGCAGGAAAACTACAACGACGGAATCGACCTGTTTGAAAAGGAGAACCGCACCGGGGCCTTTGAAAGCACAAAGGACATCGGAGTTCTGTACGCTGACCTTGGCGACGTGAACTATTTCATAAACGGTGACATGGACGCCGCCCTGGACAACTACAAGAAGTCCGTGGAGAACAAAAACGACACCGCACCTGTCAGATACAAGATTGGATACATCGACTACACCAACCGTGACTACGACAGTGCGTGGGAGGCATTTGTCACTGGAAACGAACTGTCGAACGGAAAGGACGAGCACACGCTTCTGGCACTTGCGAACACCCTTGCAATCAAGGACGACTATTTCGCCGCGCAGGGATACTACCAGGACCTTGTTGACATTCTTGAGGACGATTTCAGCAGGTACAGCTCCATCTCACCGCAGGGAAGAAGCGACCATGCCGACCTTGTTGATGTCTACATGAAGGCCACCAACAATCTTGGCGTTACACTGTCAAGAATCGCAGGCCTTAATGGCGAGAGCGAGTCAAACGGACAGGCGTTCGTCAATTTTGCGGAAAGCAGCAGGGCTTGGGATTCTCTCAGCAGAAACCAGGAGACAATGGAGAGGGTTAAGACAAGGAACCTTGCGACCCAGAACTCAACCTATGCGGCGAACCCGAACTATGGATATGAGCCGACAATCTACACGGACATTCCGAAAGCCATGTACGGGGAGGAAATCCTAAAGCTGAAGTAATGACGGGTTGTGAAAAAGAAGAGCAGGCATTTACCAAGCGACGCACAGAGATAGCGAAGGAGCTGTTCCGCAAGAGCATACACATGTTCTCGGCGGTGGTTCCTTTTCTATTGCATTTTGCGTACTGGCCCGTCCTGGTTCTTCTGATGCTTGTCGTCGTTGTGTATTCCGTCTCCGAGATTGCAAGAATAAATGGAAAAAAAATCCCGCTGGTTTCAAACATAACCACATTCGCGGCAAGGTCCCGCGATGAAAACAGATTCGTCCTTGGCCCTGTCACTCTTGCATGTGGAATAATACTTACGGCCCTTTTCTGGAAGGAGGAGTACGCCCGCATCGGGATTTTTGCACTGGCATTTGGAGATGGCTCCGCAAGTCTTGCTGGAAAACTCTATGGAAGGGTGGAGGTTCCGTTTGCCGATGGAAAGACCGCTGCAGGAAGCCTGACATGTTTTTTTGCGATATTCGTCTCGTCGTTCGCTGTCTGTAGAAATGCTTTTGCCGCGCTGATTCTGTCCCTTGTCGGAATGTTGATTGAGGTTCTTCCGCTAAAGGATTTCGACAATCTTTTGATTCCCATCTCGATTGGTGGACTTGCGACCCTTCTTCTTTAAAACGATTTTGTTTTTTGCGGCTACGAATTGAGCCGTGCGTGCATTGACCTGAGGTAGACCGTCGTTCCAATAAAAAACACCGACGCGCTGGACACAAGCATAACAAAGGAGTCCGCGTGGCTGAGGACGAGATGCCCGACCATCATTCCCATATACCCAAGCGCCTCCGGGATTCTTTTTTTCATCTTGAAGTTGATGAAGTTTCCAATCAAAAAGAATGTGGACAAAAACACAAAGGCTATGGCCCATGCGAACTGCGAGTAGTTTGCTATTGCGTGGGTGAAATTATTCTGGTACTCGTTTATCCTCACCTTGCACAGAACGGATGTCAGCACACTGATTGCGGCTGCAAGTCCCAGAATCTCTTCGGCGGTGACATATTTTTTTAGCAGGGGAAAAAGCGGAAGGCACAGTAGCGAAAGATACGCCATGGACCTGACAAACACAACCAGCTTTGATATTGCCACCATCAATGTGGATGTGCTGGGAATTCCCGTCGCCGGATAGATTATCTTGAAATTTTTGACAAACGCAATCAGAATCTCCTGGTCCGGGTAGATTAGGCGTATTGATTCAAGGAACGTGCAGATTAGGTAGACCAAAAAGAAAATGGCCTCGTCCGCGCTTGTTTTCTCAAATCCAAAGCACACAAATCCTGATGCCGCCGGAATGTATGCAAAAAACATCAGCACCGCAATCACTGAGGCGGCGACCGTACCCTTCTTGTTGATTACACCCTCGCCGAGATGGACCTTTCCCTCCATCGACAGGTAGATTGTGAGACCCGCGCCCGCAAGCAGAAACACTATCGAGAGTATAAACAATATAAGGTAGATTTTGTTTCTAGTTCTAAGGGTCATCTGTCAGAACCTGGCCGCCTCAACCATGTACCGGATGGACTTTCCAGTGTCGTCGATTGTGGTCTTCTCGACAATGAAAATCAGGCTCTTCCCCGACGCGTCCGTAAAGATTCTGTCAATCCTGTATCCGCACACGCCCTTCCGTTTCAGGTCCGGGGTACCGATTTTTTTTGCATCAATCAGGTTTCCGTCAGCATCCTTCTTTTCCAGGTTGATGTAGAATTTCGATTCAATGTTCTTGCCTTTGCCAAAATATTCCGGCACAAGCGTTATATAATAGTAGATTGATTTTTCATCCGTTGACGACTCGAAATCCTTGAAAACAATCTGCTCGGTGGGCTTTTTTTCTTCGGACTCCCGCACGTACAGAAGATTTCCCGGCTGGGATGGAACGCAGTTGTATTTTCCCCAGAACCACTTGCTTTTCTTGATTAAATCCTCGAACGCCTTTTTCCCCGAGACATTCGCTGTGGAACTTGAGGGCTTGGTCTTGAACACACCACCGGAAACATAGTCGTTCTCCTTTACGTCCACGGTGTAGATTTCGGCCCACGCCTGATATTTTTGGTCGGTCTTTCCGTATTCGCCGAACACATAGGTCAGCCCGTCCTGAGAAAATCCTATATCAGAAAAAACTGCGGCGTCACCGGCAAAAAGGGATGCCGGAAAAATTGACAATGCCGCACAGAAAATGCCGGTCAGAATCCTTTTCATACTTTCCTCCCACATGAAAGCCCTGTCTGAAAAATCCCCAAAATGCTGATTGGAAATCTTGTTCCTTTTCCACCTGTTGATTTTCGGCATGAAAATGTCTTGACTTTAGGAGGCAGGCAGCTTTTGCCTAAATCCTGTCCGGCACCGTCGTTTTTACATGGAGTAGGCGTATTCGGAGTTGCGTCCGGTTATGAGCCATGAGCCATTTGTGGAGAACTTGATGTACATTGCGGCAAAATTCAGTTTGGTCTGGAGGAATGTTGTCAGACTTGATGGGACGTTCCCGAAGACCGTTGACCCGTTCTGGCAGATTACGGAAAGTCCACCGTTGTTTCCGAGATGCGCGCTAAGGATGTTGCCGTGCATGTTCTGGGCCTTTTTCATGTTGCTTTCAATCGATGAGTTTGATGCGGTCCAGTGGGCGGAGCTTATCACTATCCAGTTGCCGTTGTCGTCGAAAGTTACGCAGAGGATTCTGTCGCCAAGCCTGCAGAAATTGTTTACAGTATTTATCATGGCCTGTGGACAGTTTACGCCGCTCAGACGCTCTCCGACACAATACCAGTTCCCATTTTCCGTAAGGCAGATGTCGTCAATGGTTCTTCCTGCCTTGGATTCCGCCAAAAGATGGTCCTGCAGAGACTGTGGAATGCCGGAAGAGGCGTATCCGTTCCCCCCGACTATGGCGACGCAACCGTTTGAA
>CACZPR010000073.1 GCA_902783155.1 uncultured Spirochaetaceae bacterium | reverse complement strand
TCTAAAATAAAGCTTTCCCAAAAAGAAAGCTTAGGGAGTTTTTTTTTGCGAAAACATATTGACTTTATCGGCCTTATATGTGTGATTCACTCCTTTGTTGAAGCCGGTGAGAAAAAGGAAAAAGAGATATACGACAGCATTGCGACAAGTCTTGCGGAAGATTACGAGGCGATGTATTACATCGATATAGAGACCGGTGAATTTCGGGAATTTTCAAAAAGCAAGGAATATGAGTCACTGAACGTTCCTGTCGGCGGCCGTGATTTTTTTGCAGAGACCCGGATGAACATTGAAAAATACGTTCACCCAGATGACAGGGAATTTGCAAAGAGCATACATCTCAAAGAGACAATCCTGAAAAATCTGGAAGATAAAAAATCATATTCCTATAAATACCGCCTGATGATTGACGGACATCCGAGATACTTTCAGTTTGTAGTGAAGCGTGCAAATGATGAAAGGCATTTTATTCTGAGCGAAAAGGATATTGATGATGAAATCACTGCCGAAAACATGCGGCTTGAAAATCAGAAACAGCATGTCACGTTCAGTCAGATTGCAGAATTTCTTGCGGTCAATTACGACGTGATATATTATGTCGATGCGGTAGATTCAAGTTACATCAGCTACGAATGCAGGAACATCTACGGCAAGCTGGACATGCAGAAATCGGGCGATGATTTTTTTGCGGAATCAGTGAGCGACATTTCAAACATCGTTTATATGGGCGATCGTGATCTTGTGCTTGATTTTCTCAACAGGGATCATATAATCACAGCCCTTGAAAATCAGAAAAGCTGCAGCATCGATTACAGGATTCTGGCATTCCAAAAAACGCATTACGTCAGGATAACCGTCCGCAAAACTGGCAACGGCTCCCATTACATAATCGGAATCGAAAACATTGATGATGAAGTCAAAAGGGAAAAGCAGCGTCTTAAAGAATTGAATGCGGAAAAGGAACTTGCAAGGCGCGACGAACTGACGGGAGTAAAAAACAAGACCGCATACACCGAGCTGGAAAAATCAGTCCAGGCAAACATCGACAACGGGATGGACTATCTTTCTTTCGGACTTGTCGTGTGCGATGCCAACAACCTGAAGATGATAAACGATACGGAAGGACATGCGGCTGGTGATGAGTACATCAAAAAAGCGTGTGCGATGCTTTGCGAAATCTTTGACCACAGTCCGGTGTTCAGGGTCGGAGGCGATGAGTTCGTCGTATTTTTGAGAGGCGACGATTTTTCAAACAGAAATGAACTTATGAAAAAACTGCGCGATCAGATTCTGGAAAACCAACATTCAGGCTCCGGACCTGTCATGGCTTCAGGAATGGCAGAATATGTTCCTAAAACGGACAGCCTTGTATCCGAGATATTTGACCGCGCGGACAAGGAAATGTATAAAAACAAGCACGAGCTTAAAAGCATGGGGAGAAACAGTCAGATGTAAAACAGGTGATTTTACAGGGTCATCGATTCCCTTAGTCCCCCAAGCATCCAATCGGAACAACGTAAACGCCATCGTCCCTGCGGTATGCGAACTTTCCAGTCCCGGTGAGCACCATCAAAAAAGAAGGTTCCTTCATCTTATCTGTATCAATTTTTGTGCGGAATTTCTTTAGATTTTCCGCCCCTTCTTCTATCAGCCTGTCTCCACCAAGCTTTATTTCCACAAGCCCAAAAGAACCGTTACGAATGGCAATTTGGCAAGTTTTCATTTGGTGATTTGGCATATTTTTATTCGGTGATTTGACATCCTTGCAGAGTCAGCAGTTGATGGCTCTGCAAGGATGTTAACTGATGTTTAAGAAGTGAACAGTTATTTTTTTTATGAATATTACCTCCGCAAAAACAAATCAGTTTTTAGAATCATCTTAAAGCAAGTCAGCTACACAATCAATTAACTTTGCAGCTTTCTCCAATTTTGCAATCAAATTATCCAAATCCAATTCTCCATTTTCTTTTTTAACAAACACTTCATTTATGCTTGCAACGGATGTATATTCTCCAATTCTGTATTTAGCAGGTTTCGATATGCAAATATTATAGTCAGAGCTTTTTTCTTCAAGCAATTCCAAAACACCATACAAGACTTCAAGATTCCGTTCCCATTCGCCGGTAATTTTTACGAACAGATTTACCCTATCATTACAGGCATTTTCAATCTGAAGGTAAAGCTCACAGTTTTCCCTTTCCCTGCACTGAATAAAGTGAAACCACATTCCTAAAAATCCGCCGCCAGGATTTGGAACATAATCCCAATGAGCATATTCATTCAATCTGTTTTCTATATAAGAATAGAGTCCCTTTGTTGCTTCCCATGAATTGAGTTTGTCATATTCTACAAATTTTTCCGACTCTTTTTGCATTTCAAGAAGATTTGAGAGATAGTCTTTATAAATATCATTTTTAGGATTTTGTCCTTGCAAAAATTCCAAAAAATCCTTGCGACTGAAATAAGCCCACCCTTTTTCTTTTATATTACGGATATTGTCCATAGTCTCAAGTCCTGTCTTAAAATATATATAAACAGGTTTTATACCTTTTCCATAACTAGCCTCAACAATCTCCTTGTAGCGCTCCAACTGGTTGTCATGTTCATCAGTATTAATTTTATCCTCAATTATCAATACATACTCATTGTTGACTTCCGCTAAAATATCAATGTTTTCCCATTGTCTGTCGGCCCATGCATTTTTTACATCAATCTCGACATCTGCGTATTGAAGGGAAATCAACTTCTTTACAAATCTCTTTCCCGCCTCACACAAAGCCGGATTATCATCTGAACAAGAATCGTCAGCCCATTGTATGAGCCAAGCAATGAACGCGTCCTGCGAAAGCTCCTTTGTTGCAATAGAAAATAAATTTGGTTTCATTTTTTCCTCCTGAAATGTTCTTATCCTCATTTTACTTTTTCTGTTTCAATAACTTACGAACAGTCTTGGCATCATTCCGATAAATTCCTTTGGCACCATCTCTGGAGGAATCATAATTTCCGTTAAAGCCATAACTTTTTTCGTAATAGAATCCATTTGCTTTCTCATCTCTCTTCATAAGCCCGGTAGATTTGTCCTGATAATAACAGGGTTTGAACCCAGCTTTTAAACTCGCTTTGTTCAGAATGTTATATATTCTGGCATCATTAATCGCATAATATCTACCGCTAAGATAAGCAGATGCTTCGAAATTGAAGACGTAGTTTTCACTGTACTCTATTTTGCCAGATTTAGAATCCCAGTCCACAGGTTCAAGCGATAGAATTTTTTTAACAATCTCTTCATCCTCTTCATTAAGTTTTCTTTCATATTCTTTTTTTTCCTTCGCACTTGCACTGCGATAAAGGTAGGGTGAACGGCCCTCAGAAATCTTATAATCATATTTTGTGATTTCCTTAACTATTGAAAGAAACTCAGAATTCGAAATTGCTATTCTTTTCCCAAAAGAGTTCTTAAATGAAAATGATTTGTCACTATACTTATATGCATCATCAAGTATAACCCTGTATGTTGAGCCTCCTGAATATTCCTCCTCTACCACCCAGTTTTTCGAAATCTTTTCCCAGTACGGTTTTACTACCGCCATCTGCTCTTCTTTCTTTTTCTTCTCGTAGTCCGATTTCTCCTCTGCTGTCACGGTACGGTAGATGTAGTTACTATATTCATATTCCAGTTTATATTTCATACCTGTGATTTCATAAACTATCTTTAAAAATTCCGACACTGAGAGTTTCAAATTTTTTCCAGAGGAATCCTTAAATGAGAATGAGCGTGAATCATTGTTATATGCATTACCAAGTGAAATCCTGTATGTCATGGTACCAGTGCTATTGTCAAAAGCTCCTCCCTTTGAGATTTTTTCCCAGTATGATTTTACAGCTGCAAGCTGTTCGTCCTTCTTTTTGTTCTCATAGGCAGCTTTTTCTTCTGCCGTCGCATCGCGATACATATAAGATGAACTGCGGCTTCCATAAATCTTATAATCTTGTCTTGAGATCTCTTTTATTATTGTCAGAAACTCAGAATTCTGGACTTTCAAATTTTTCCCGGTGGAATCCGTGAATGTAAAGTATCGACCGCTATAGTCATATGCATTATCCAGTGGAATTCTGTACGTTAAATCTCCAGAACTATCATTTAATGTTTCATTTTCTGAAATCTTTTCCCAGTATGGTTTTACGATAGCAAGCTGTTCATCTTTCTTTTTCTTCTCGTAGGCTGTCTTTTCTTCAGATGTCGCATCACGGTACAGGTAAATAGAGCCACTTCCTAATCTATCATTTATGTTATAATCCAGGTTTGTGATTTCTTTCAATATTGTCAAAAGCTCAGGGTTTGAAACTTTCAAATTCTTTCCAGAGGAGTCCTTGAATGTGAAGTATTTACCACCATAATTATAGTCATATGTATTATCCAGTGGAATTTTGTACGTTAAATCTCCTGAATTATCATTCAATGCTCCGTTCTTCGAAATCTTTTCCCAGTACGATTTTACAGCATTAAACTGCTCTTCCTTCATTTTCTTCCCGTAGGCTGCTTTTTCTTCAGATGTCGCATCTCTGTACAGACAGGATGAACTATAGTTTCCATAAATCTTATAATCTTGCCCCGAGATTTCCTTTACTATTACCAGAAATTCAGAGTTTTGGACTTTCAAATTCTTCCCGGTGTAGTCCGTGAATGTAAAGTATCCACCATTATAGTCATATGCATTATCCAGTGGAATTCTGTACGCAAAACCGATTGAACTGTCGTCCAACACTCCGTTCTTTGAAATTTTCTCCCAGTATGGTTTTACAACAGCAAGTTGATCTTCTTTCTTTTTCTTCTCATAGCCCGCTCTTTCTTCAGACGTCGCACCACGGTACAGGTAACAATCTCTACTTCCTGCATTCCAACTATAATCAATTTTATAATCCTGATTTGCAATTCCTTTCACTATCGTCAGAAATTCAGAGTTCAGGACTTTCAACTTCTTCCCAGTGGAATCCGTAAATGTGAAGTATCTGCCACTATAGTCATATGCATCATCCAGTGGAATCTTGTATGTCAAATTCCTTGAACTGTCGTCCAATGTACCGTTCCTTGAAATCTTCTCCCAGTACGGTTTTACAACAGCAAACTGCTCTTCTTTCTTTTTCTTCTCGTAGGCAGATTTTTCTTCTGTCGTTGCATCGCGGTACAGGTAACAATCTCTACTTCCTGCATTCCAACTATAATCAATTTTATAATCCTGATTTGCAATTTCTTTCACTATCGTCAGAAATTCAGAGTTCGAGACTTTTATATTTTTTCCAGATGAATTCGTAAATGTAAATTCTTTATTAGAATAATCATAGGCTTTATCTAACGGAATTCTGTACGTAAGGCTGCTAGAGCTATCATTCAATGTTCCGTTCCTTGAAATCTTCTCCCAGTACGGTTTTACAGCTGCAAGCTGTTCTTCCTTCTTTTTTTTCTCGTAAGCAGATTTTTCTTCTGCCGTTGCATCGCGGTACAGGTAATAAACCCAATTTCTCCCATTATAACTATAATCAATTTTATAATCCTGATTTGCGATCCCTTTCACTATCGTCAGAAATTCAGAGTTCGAAACTTTTATATTTTTTCCAGATAAACTCATAAATGTAAACCCACTGGAATCGTATGCATCGTCAAGTGGAATTCTGTATGTCAAATGTCTTGAATTGTCATCCAATGCACCGTTCCTCGAAATCTTCTCCCAGTACGGTTTTACAACAGCAAACTGCTCTTCTTTCTTTTTCTTCTCGTAGGCAGCTTTTTCTTCAGATGTTGCATCACGATAGATATAGGAGCTTCCATAAAACTTATAATCTTGTCCTGTGATTTCTTTTACTATCGTTAGAAAATCCGACATCGATACATCTATATTTTCTCCAGACGAGTCCATGAATTTAAATTTACCATTATAATAGTCATAGGCTTTATCCAGCGAAATCTCATATCTCAAGATACTGGAATCGCTATTCAGCACCTCAAACTTTGATATTTCATCCCAGTACGGTTTCACCACGGCAAGCTGTTCTTCTCTCTTTTTCTTTTCATAGGCAAGCTGTTCTTCTTTCTTTTTCTTCTCATAAGCAATCTGTGCTTCTTCCTTTTTCTTTTCTAGTTCTGCAACTTCACTCTGGGAGACATT
This sequence comes from uncultured Spirochaetaceae bacterium, assembly GCA_902783155.1. Lineage (GTDB taxonomy): Bacteria > Spirochaetota > Spirochaetia > Treponematales > Treponemataceae > Treponema_D. The sequence continues at coordinate 7,254 of CACZPR010000073.1, read as the reverse complement.
TCGGAAAACACAATTATTTTTATCACTATAGAATCCACCTGTCGTTTCATCTTTTTCTATAGTATCGCTTTTTTCCCAACGGTAGATGTCCCCACCATCATAACTACTGCCATCTATTATTAACTTTCCAAGCTGCCATTTTTCTGTATCAAAAACACGATTTCCATTTTGCATTTGATAATAGCAAGGTTTATACCCAGCTTTTTCGCTTGCCTTGTTAAGCACGACATACCAATCAGTTTCGGAAATTGAAGGAAAACCTGAATCCGCAACAAATTTCCACTCATATTTTTCACATATTTTTTTGTACCCATCCCCTACATAAAATCCGTAATCAACAAGTCCTGATTTATATATGGAAACCAGAACTAAGCTCCGGGTGGAAATCAGTTTTACAAGTTCATTTTTCAGTTCCGCTTGCTTTGCATATATAGAATCCATGTCACTGCGATAGATATAAGTCTTGTAATTACTTACATCAAAATAAAATCCGTTCGCATTTTCATCACGCTTTATGGTGCCGCTTTTTTCTATTCCATCTTTACTATAGTCCCATGAGGAGAGCTGCCATTTTTCCGTATCAAAAACACGTTTTCCATTCTGTTCCTGATAATAGCATGGTTTAAATCCGGCTTTTATGCTTGCCTTGTTGAGTATCATGCATTCCCTATCTTCATCGCAGACAGAACCATCTCCGTCTTTGTAGCCACTTGCAGTAAAATTAAAGTCACTGTCAGAGTATTTTATTTTTCCTCCACCAACTCCATACAGGGGTTCAACGGTAAGTATCTTTTTAACGAATTCTTCATCTTCCTTATTTCTTTGTGATTTTCTTTTCGCATCCATCTGGGCCTTATAAGCAGGGTCCCTTTTGAGAAATCTGTAATCCAGAACAGAAAATCCCGTCGCCTTTTCATCGTTGAACACTTTGTTAGAAAAATCCCATTTTGAAGAATCATATACACGCTTGCCATTGACCTCCTGATAATAGCATCGAGTAAATCCTTTTTCGAGACTGACACGGTTTGCCACAGCATAGACATATTTTTCACCAAGCGATGTGCTGATTTTTCCAAAATCAAGAAACTCATCATAAATATAACCTGCGGAATTCCGGCTCATTAAATCCGAGAACAATTTTTCTTCGGCTTCTTTACGCTGCTTTAAATCAACTTCATCTATAAAAAGATTTTCTGCAAATGCTTTTAAATTATCAAGGCACTGTTTTAACCAGTATGTATTATTCGGATCATAACAGTTAGAAGTAAAATCATGGCCATAAGAGATATAGCTTTTAGAGGAAACCAAAGATACATAACAGGTTCCTCCATTTTTGTATTTCATGCACATGAACTCAAAATGCATGGTTGCAAGAACATCTCCTTCATCATCAATGGCATCATAGTAGAGCGAAAGCCATGTATCGGTATTAATCACCTTCGTCAGCTTAACTTTGTCCTTCGGCATGGAAAGTATCTGCCCAATCGTACGCTCCTTGCGGCAATACTCCTTGTATCCGGTTATAGTACAGTTCAGCATCCAGTCGGGTATTGTGACACCATTTGCAGAAATCTGTTTAGACTGTGCAAACAAATTTGCAGATACCACAAACAACATAAAAAACGACACAAGCAGACACTTTATCTTCCTCATCTCAATACCTCCAAAAACAAGTTTTATCCGAAATTTCCATACTCCACCCATCTTACAACACGTCCACTATCAAATCGTGATGGTTGAAAAAAAATATTTCAAAAATTTTTATCCCTGAACAATTTTTTTCAAATCTTCCACGGCTTTTACGATGCTGTCACCCCTTCCGGAGATAATTCCCCATAAAATCCTCCTTGAGATTTTTTACACACAATACCATCGTAGATTTATAACCAATGATAATATCGTATATCCATGATAAGTGCTGTCACCGTATTTTGTCAATATATGATGTTGGCATATACTTTTTCCATGCCAGATTTTTTAGAAACAGACGGCGAGGGAACGGAGGAGTTACGCAGGACGCTTTCAAACAACATCCGCTCGTTCAGGAAGGATTTGCATTTGACTCAGGAGCAGCTTGCCGAAAATGCCGACATCTCCCTTTCGTATCTTGCCGACATTGAGCATTGCAAAACTTGGATAAGCGACAGGACTCTCATGCGGTTGGCCAAGGCACTTCACAGGCAGCCGTTCGAACTTTTGGTCGAGTCCGGTGCGGATTCCGAAACTACAAACATCCGTGCAATTTCAGACATCCTTCACGGTGAAAAAAAAGAGCTAATAAAAACCGTGTCCGACATCTGCGACAGGACGATTCAAAAGATTTTGAAAATCTGACCGGGCTCCATCAGAAAGTGAATAAATTCTGAATTTTAGTGAAATCTGAACAAAGCGGTTTTCGGGAAATCATGTATAATGGAAGCATGATTACGAAATACAGTTTTGGTGAGCCGGTTGATACTGGCGCGGTTTTGGTGGATGTCTCGAAAAAAACGGACTCGGTTCCGGCAGGGACATTGGTTTCGGCTTTTCCGTTTGAATGGAAATTCGTCATGGACGGCGGGGACATCGTTTACGGTCTTGGCGAATCTGTACGCGGCATGAACAAGCGCGGATTCAAGTACATAAGCTGGTGCTGCGACCAACCTTCCCAAAACGAGTCGGCACATTCGATGTACGGTGCGCACAATTTTTTCATCGTTTTCGGTAAGCGCACGTTCGGAGTTTTCTTCGACACGGCATCCAAAATCACTTTCGACATCGGGTGGACGGAGAGCGACACAATCACAGTGACATGCGATGACACCGGAGTTACTCTCTACACGATAAGTCCGGACGACGACGGTTTTCTTCCATTGGAAAGCATTTCGCGCCAGTTCCGAAAGATGATTGGCCAGAGCTACATTCCTCCAAGGTGGGCTTTCGGATACCAGCAGAGCCGATGGGGTTACAGAACGGAAAAGGATGTCCGCGAGGTTGTTCGCCGCTACGAGGAAAACGACATTCCGCTTGACGCTGTTTGCCTTGACATAGACTACATGACAGAGTACGAAGATTTCACAGTTGACGAAAAAAAATTCCCCGACATGAAAAAACTTGTCTCCGACCTTGCAAAAAAAGGTGTACACCTTGTTCCGATAATCGACGCGGGAGTAAAAAAGAAGGAAGGATATTCCGTGTACGAGGAGGGCCACAAAAACGGTTTCTTCTGCAAAAAAGAGGACGGAACCGAATATGTTGCCGGAGTGTGGCCGGGTCGCTCCCATTTTGTTGATTTCCTGAACGACAGGGCGGCAGCTTGGTTCGGCATGAACTACAGGACGCTTACCGATTTGGGTATCGAGGGATTCTGGAACGACATGAACGAGCCAGCAATGTTCTATTCGGACGAAAGCCTCAAGGAAGTGTTCGACCACATCAAGTCCCTGGAAGGAAAAAATCTTGACATCGACACATTCTTCGAGTTCACTCCCCTTTCAGGAAGCACGTTCAACCGCAAGGACGACTACGAAAGATTCTATCACGAAATGACGCAGAAAGACGGAAGCACAAAAAGGTTCCGCCACGACAGGGTTCACAATCTGTTCGGCGGCAGAATGACCAAGGCAGCATCCGACGCTCTGAAAAAAATCCTCCCGGAAAAACGTGTGCTCCTCTATTCACGCGCATCCACAATCGGGGCGCACAGATACGGCGGAATCTGGACCGGAGACTGCTGTTCATGGTGGAGCCATCTGGAGATGCAGATTAAAATGCTCCCCGCCCTCAACTTATGCGGATTCCTTTACACGGGAAGCGACACCGGTGGATTCGGCGACAGCAGCACCAGGGACCTTGTTCTTCGATGGACCGCATTCAGCACATTCACTCCGCTTATGAGAAACCATTCCGCATGGAACACAAGGGAACAGGAATGTTACAGCTTCGAGCATCCGGAAGATTTCAAGAGCATACTCGATTTGCGCTACGCACTGATTCCATACATCTACAGCGAATACATGAAGGCAGCACTGAACGGAACCATGCTTTTCAGGCCGCTCAGTTTCGTTTGGCCGGATGACGGTCTTGCGCGGGAAACCGAGGACCAGCTTCTTGTGGGCGACGGAATAATGATTGCACCGGTCTACAAACAGAACGCAACAGGACGCTACGTCTATCTACCGGAAAACATGACCCAGGTGACATGGCAGAACGGAAAGGCGCGTGAGACCAAAATCGAAAAGGGAATACACTTTGTAAACGTACCCCTTGATTCGGTAGTGTTCTTTGTCCGCCAGGGAAAACTTGTCCCGCTCGCAAACAGCGCAAGGTCAGTTGATTTCCTGAAGAGCGAACCGGCACAGCTTCTTGGTGATGGAGACCGCTACGAACTGTACGACGACGACGGATTTACCCGCGACACAAAAATTGAGGGACACCTTAGGGAGATTGTGCGGAAGAGATGATAAAAAACGGCATCCCCGGAAAGTGAACCAACCACACCGGGGACATTGCCATTTATACCAAAACCAAATCAGGAATAAACTGATAGAAACGCTTCTATCTTTCCACAATAGTTTTCACGCTACATAAACACTGCCCACCCCGCAAAGGAGGGGACCTTACCCCCAAGAGGCATCGACTAATCTCCAGTGTAATCGTATGTCATTGTTACTACAACCGCATTTGGATATGTCGTATTGCGTTTGTTCCATGAAGAGTCTATCCCTGTTTTTGAATTCCAACTAGTTTCGCTTCCTTTGTATTTTACGTTAATCTTTCTAGCAAAATCTGTATCACCATTGGCAAACATAAACAGATACTTTCCTATTGTAGTAATGCCTGCAGGAATTACAAATTCTGACAGAGAAGCATTCAGACCAAAAGCCTGGTATCCTAATTCTGTAACATTATCAGGAACAATAAATTTGCTAAAAGCAGTTCCGGAAAAAGCATAAGCCCCTATTTTAGTAACATTGGGAAGATCAGTAATTGAATTAAGCAATTCGCAACCAGAGAACAAGCTGCCAGCTATTTCCGTAATAGGCGATCCTGTTTCAAATGTAACTTTCGCAAGCTTCTTGCAGTCACTAAAAAAGTTGTTGCCCAGTTTGGTTATTGTTTTTGGTATATAAATTTCTGTAATAGCTGTACCCTTAAACACACCTGAATAAGCAGACAAATCGCCCGTAAGTTTTGTTTTCGCAAAATCAAAGGTTCCAGGTTCTTCTGAGGGACCAAGTTCCCAAAAGGTTGCAAGTCTTGTACAGTCCCAGAAACAGTTGATTCCCATAGCCGAGACATTATCCAAGCCTGTTATGGAAGTAAGATTTGAACAGTTAGAAAAAGCCCTATCTTCCAGAGTAGTGACCGTAAGCGGCAACACAAGAGAAGTTAATGACCGGCAATTGTAAAAACCTGTACTATCTCCACTATTATATGCCCCGGCTTTAATGGTGGTAAGCCCAGTCGTTCCAGAAAGATCCAAAGCAAATCTTACATCGCTATCGTCTTTGTACCTTTTGTTCATCTCGGTGCCAATATCCAAAACCTGGTCAGACGTAATCGCACCGGTCACGACAATCTTTGAACCGCTTGCAAGAGTTGGGATTTCGCTTATGGCTTCGGCGGCGGTACACCTTATTCCCTTTTCTATTTTTCCGCTGGAAGTAGTCATCCATTTTGCAGTCTCAACACCATCGACAATCTGAGGAGTAACGCCAATTTTTGTGTAATGAGTGCCGACATAGTCTCCTGAAAGATATACGATTGTATCATCATAATCATTAGGTGTTATTGTCATCGTACCTGACCATGAATTGTCAGCAAGGGCTACTGTGTTACCTCCAGCAAGATATACATCATTTGTTGAAGATGGTACGATATTAGCAGAAGCTTTTACAGTGAATGTTTTCTGTGTATAGATTGCACCGCCGGTTACTGCACGGTTCCTTTCTATGGTTCCGCCCTCAATCGTAAGAGTACCGTTGTTGTAGATTCCGCCGCCAAATCTGGCTTCGTTGTTTTCCAGTGTTGTGCCAGACTCAATAGTAACATTTGCCGACGCACCAATTTTGATTCCTCCTCCATTGCCGTTTGCATTTCCATTTGTAATTGTAAGGCCGTTGATAACAAGAGGAACATTGGTTGTCACATCAATTACGGTTCCGCTGCTCTGTCCGTCCAATGTGCCGGAGCTTTCTCCTTTCAAAGTGAGTTTTGCTGCCTTTGAGTTTAAATTAGTTCCCAGGTCTACATTTTCATTCACCGTGCCACTTACATGAACCGTATATTCCACGGTAGATTTATTGTAAGTCACAATCTCGCTTACGGCCCGCTGTACCGTGGCATAGGGATAGATCTGCGAACCATCTCCAGTTTCATCGTTTCCACCGCCAGCAGCAGCTTTCACCCAGATGTCGCCCGAGAATGCTTTTATGAGGTAGTGTTTTTCATCGGAATCACTGTAGCCGGCTTTTGTTGCCTTTACGCTAAGGAACCACTGACCAAATTCTGCATCGGTCAGCGTGGTGTCACTGTTCTTGGTTTGCACAGTTGCATTGCTTGATTTTTCCGTTCCCTTGTTAATTGTGTAAATCAAAGTCGTATCGGAAACATTTTCGCCACCAATGGTTTGGATTGGACGATAAATCTTTACGCTCGCATAATCATGTCCAGCGTCAAGCTCGATAAAATTGTTTACCGTATCGGAAAGCTCATTGTCATCCACATCCTTCACCACCGGAGGATTAAGCTTTGGATACTCAAGGACAAGCCTGTACTCCATCTTTGCGGAATCCCTGAGTTCGTCCTTTCTTGCCCATGTTCTAAGTACGTACCATCCCTCGGTCGGAATCTGAACGTTGACATCGCTTGTGCTTGGACAAGTCTCAGAATCGGATGGGGAAATCTTTGTCTCCTCGCCTGTCGTCTGGTTTACTCCATAAAGCTCCCAGTAGAGGTTAACGTTGTCCACAGGATTGTCCACCTCGTCCATGGTCGGCACTTCTATTGTCAGCGTGCTTACAGAGGTACCTGAATCGGTATGGATTGTCTTTGATGTACCTGCTGTAATAACAATTCTGTCATTGTCCTTTACCACAGGAGCGCAGAGACGAGGAACCTGGGTGTCTACTGTTATTGACGTTGAAAGCCCAGCCGCGTCGGTAAATCCGGCTGTATAGGTTTTTATGCCCTCTATAAGCGGCTCCCCCGAAAGAAAATATATGGACTGGCTTGTATGTTCAAATTTTCTGTTGATTGTGGCAAGACTTTCCG
>CACZPR010000072.1 GCA_902783155.1 uncultured Spirochaetaceae bacterium | reverse complement strand
TGTTCTCATAAGGTATTGCAGTCGGATTTAATACCCCTTGTTTCGCCCCAGAGGGGCGGGGTATTAAACCCTCCGCTCGAATAAAAAAGTTTATGATTCAAATCAATTTTGTCAAATATATAGCACTTATATTCTTTTCCATCTCCGTACCCGTATATGTACCTCTCGGTTTCCATCCATTCTCCAATGTGAGGCAATAATAATTCGCCGTTGCAGGAATACAAAGAACAGTTTTCTGAAATCATATTTGCCTTTATGTAATATCCATCAGAAAGCATTATTTTCCGTGCAATGCATGATGAAAAAAAGAAGCATAAAATTCCTGCAAATAAAATTGGTATAAATATTTTTTTCATTAATAAACTCCGTTAATTTTACAGCACTCTTTTACCAAATAAAATCCAGTGAAATATTTTATTTTGATTTTATAAAAGTACAATCAACATTGTCACTAATTAACGATTATCATTCTTCCAGAAAAATGTATAATGATGCTTTTTCCTGAATCCAAGCTTCTCATAGAATTCCATGTCGGAAATTACATAAGCCCTGTTCGCTCCAAGTTTTTTGGCTCTGCTGAGCGCTTCATAGATAACGGCTGTTGCGACACCTTTTCCTCTGTATGCCGGGATAGTGCAGACAGGCTCAACATAAGCATAATCAGTTCCTGCCATATACCAGAGCAGGCTGCATGCAACCATTTCTCCTTTTTCATTCACCGCAGCAACGCCTAAATCCCTGTTAAAATGTTTTCTGACTCTTGGAACGATTTCTTCTTCCCGCTCAAATTCGGCTTTGTCCCCGCCATGATCAAATCCTTGCCAGAAAAGCCACTGGATGTCATAAGCGTCATCCACAGGATCCGGGGAAAAAAATTTCAGTCCGCCTGGAAGTTCTGTTTTGAAATCATCGTCAAGGATTTTTTCCATTATGGTTTCATCCTGATCCGAAATTGCAAATCCAAGGCTCTTTACCGTTTCTGCCTCATCGGTGTTTTCATCACAGACAGCAAGTCCGAATCCGGAATCATCTTTAAGTTCCTTGCAGGCATATTCCACAACGGCCGGATATAAATCCTTATGCTCCGGGAGAACTCCGCAAAAGCCCTCGCCAAAATACATGTCGTAGATTGCTGCCCCTACGATTTTATTGTCCGCAATCCAAAGACCGATTGAATTCTTCAGGCTCTTATCAAATTCCGGGTGCTCTATCATCCACTCAAGCCGCGCCCAATTCCAGTTAATATGGCTGTCATCATTTTCATTTAAGGCAATAAGAAAATTACATAATGCCTCATAATCACTGTCCGTATAATTCTTAAAAATAATATCACCTTTCATTTTTCGCATTTCCCCCGGACGTATATTTCAACAACTGGTTGGACTTTTGTTTTACTCATCCCATTCTATGCCGTATATTTCAGACACATAAAAAACTTGTTCGTGCTCCTTATGTTTGGTAATCTTCTTTTTCACGCTCCCCCTTAAGCTCGTAATGCCGATACAAGTCCTGAACATAGCAGGCATATCCTCGTGAGATTGCTCTTTCAAATTTACCACACTTTCAGCACAAATGTCACCCCCGATACCGAAATGGGCGCAGTTAAATGAGCATTGTCATCCTTAATTAACAAGTATATAATATGGAAAGTAATTGCTTGGATCATAAAAGATTTGCAGAATAGGAAAACAAGAAAATGGAGATTGTAGAATGACTAAAAAAATAGCAGTTTTTTTTGTTTTGATATGGACTATGATATCCTGCAATGCAGAAGATATGATGCATATTTATCCCCATGAGATAGAGGAAAGTTTTGTTTCTTTTAAAATTCCATACCCTCAAAGAGATGGACAAAAGAAATATTTTCAAGCGGATGTTGACTATGTTCTTCTTGTAGAAAGCCTCGAAATTTACGGTGTTCCTGTACAAGTAAAGGCAGATAATAAATGCTATCTTTCTTTGGTACGCAAATACAAATGCAAAAAAATCAAAAAAAATGAAAATCCATATGTAGATATGAAATGGGACATAGTTGGCCAGAACTATGAATACAATTATCGAGGAAAAGTATTTTATATCCCGACAACTGTGGAAGAGGTGAAATTAAATTACAGAGTAGTTTATCCATTCCCATTTGGAAATGCCGAAAAGCTTTTGCAGCAAAAGTATTCGGACAAATATGTTTCGAATACATGTTCTATATACTTATGTTTTTGAATCTTATTAAATGTGCCACAAAATGCAGAGACCAAAAAATGAATCAAAAACGGCAAAAATATATTGATAAGTTAAGCCGGAGGAATAGATATGAAAAAGTTTATAACCAGTTTTTTTTGCATACAGATTGTTTTTATGTGCATGTCCTGCATATCATTAAGTGAAAGCAGCGTTAATTCAGCATTGGTGACAGCAAAACTTAGGATGGAATTCGATGAATATGATGAGGCAATTGTTGCTTTATCCAGAGCGATTGGAACAGATCCGAAAAATGAAGAAGCACTTAAATTACGAGGTGAGTGTTATTGCAGAAAAAATCAACTTGAACTGGCCTTGGAAGATTTTAATGCCTTGACAGATTTGTACAAAAGCAGTGAATATCTTTTGATAAAAGCTGATGTAGAATATGAACTTGATTTATATGATAAAGTGATTGAGGACTGTCTGGAAGCAGAAAGAATATCCAATAATAATTTAGAAAAAATCAATATATGGTATCTACTTGCAAATTCATATTTTAAAAATAAAAAATTCGAGGATGCAGACAAATATTATACATGCATACTGGACATAGCCAAAAGCCCGGATGTCTATTTTGAAAGAGCCACCAATTTTGTTTTCATGAAAAAATACGGTGATGCAAAAAAAGATTTGACTGAAATGACGGTTCTTCTACAAAAATATCCGAATAAAATACATGAATATCTGAATGATGAGTACTATTATCTTTTGGGATACTGCGAGCTGGCTTTAAAAAATTATGACGATGCACTTGATGCATTCAACAAAATTATCAACAAACAGGAATTTGATAATATAGATTCATATGTTTCGGCCTGTCTTGATGCGAGAAAGACTCTTAAATGAAATATATGAACCAAAGCAATGAGAATTAAGTTTGAGGAGTAATTTTATGAAAAAGCAGATACTGATTGTTTTGTTTGCGTTGCTGTTTATGAATGCCTTTTCAAAAGAAATAAAATGCACCAGTATTAAGTTTTATGGAGTACCGGAAGATGCTTTGTTTAGAGTTCCGGTTACAAAAGAAAACATCGTTCAAAGGTATTCTTGGTTTTATGAGTGCAAAACTTATTATCGATTTGACATTGATGAGATTGAAAAATATGCCTTGCCTGCTAATTACAATGGAAGTATAGTTATTAGAATAGATTTTGAAATCGATGGAAAAATAAAAACGTTCTGCTTTAATGGAGAGGGTGTAAAGCCTGTCAAAGATAAACTAAAGGAATTGATAGATTTTTAAGGCTGTGAAAATAAAAAAGTCTCGCGATTTTGAAGGACGAGTAGAAATAGAAGCAAGTGCCTGTATAAAATAAGTAGCAAAAATGCAACTGGGGATTTATGTGAAACTTAGGTCTGTTTGTGTAAGATGTTTTTATAAGAAATCTAAATGATGATTTTAAGGAGGCAATTATGATTTTTTCGGAAAAGCTACAGATTCTTAGAAAAAATAGGGGACTTACTCAGGAAGCACTCGCTGAAAAACTGAATGTGTCCAGACAGGCAGTTGCAAAATGGGAGTCCGGACAGGTCTACCCGGATATTTTCAACCTGATTCAAATCAGCACGCTGATGAATGTGAGCGTTGATTATCTTGTTAAGGATCAGGACTGTGCCGTGAATATTTCAAATGACCGGATAACGGATCTTGATGAATTGATTTCATTCAGACTTGAAGCCAACGTAAACACCTATGCGGCTTTTATGAACGAGGTTGAATCCACGCGACCTGCCTCCCATGATTTCCGCTACGAAAAAGGAGATTGGGTTTATCACGACACTTATGTGGGTGGCGAGCAGTTTGCCGGAGAAGAGTCGGTCTGTAAAAATGGAAAGGCACTGTATGCGATGAACTATTTTGGACGTGTTCTTGATGACAGGTTCAGCGGAGATTTTCTAAAAGAGGCTCTTCGTCATGCGGACAAAAAAATGCCGTACCGTGGACCGGAGATTTATCAGTCCGGCGAGTTCACGTACAAATGCAGCGTAACCGGCGACTTCAACTGGTTCCAGGGTTTTGAAGAAATCTATCTGAATGAAACAAAAGTCTACGAATGCGTTTTTCACGGCGGGACTTTGAGATAGAAAAAATTGACATATCCTCTGGATTCTGAAGAGTATGAGCTTAGAAAAGAAATAATTGCTGAATTGAGGTGAAAAATGAAAAGACAGAATTTGTTTATAAAAATAATAAAATATCTTCTAATAATTTCATCTTTGCTCATTGTTGTTTATATCGGACTAAATCTTTTCGTAAAATCAAAAGAAATAAAAGTTGACAAAAACAAACTGATGAATGATACGGACATTTCGTTGTCAGACGAGCAGATAAAAATTGCATGTCTTGTCTTATATGAACATATGAATCCAGAATTTCATAATTACCATTTTCTCATAAATGATGCGTTTTCAACCAGAAATAATATTGCATTAAGCACTGCGAATATCTACATTGGAAAATATTGTGACATTAGAAATTTAGGCGATACATCAATGGAATACCAAACAATCGATCTTGCAACTAAAAGATATGTAATGAAAAATATTGATTACAAGCTGTGCTACAATTATGTATTTTCTAACGCATACTTCGGAAAATCAACATACCTCGCTGCAAGCAACGAGGTATGTTGTTCTCAAAAGGTATCGCAGTCAGTTTTCATACCTTTAATTTCGCCCCAAGGAGCGAGGTATGAAAACTTCCGCACGAATCAACTATATGGTCTTAAAAATGCATCTGAATTTTATTTTTCAAAAAACTATAAAGATTTAACATCCAAAGAATTTATAAGTTTATGTCTGCTGATAAATAATCCTCATATTTATGATTTTCTGGAAGAAGAAAACAAAAAACGCTGCGAAGAAAAAGTAAACGAAATTTATATGAAGCTAAGGAAACACTGAATAATCCGAAAGCGGATTATTCAGTGTTAACCATAAAATCCGCAATTTCGCAGTAGTTCCTTACAGTATAAAGAATTACGAGAAATTGCTGGGAACCGCTGATTAATGCTTCCCGTATTAATCAGCGGTTCCTTAAGCAATGATAATTAAGTTTATGGAGAATTTCTATGAAAAAAAAGATTCTGATTGCTTTGTTTGCGATGTTGCCTGTAATTCTGTTTTTTGATTTGTTTAGGAATAGAAAAGTGAAATTGTATGAGGAATATGAAGTATACTCCGAACGTGAAGTACTCGGTCTGGCATGGCTTATTATCAGTTCTCCAGAACAGGCGGCTGCCCTTGAAAATAAGCAGGGAGTTGTTTTTCCTTCGGTGGATTTTTCTAAATATTATCTTTTGGAAAGCCAAGGAAGAAAAATAAAAAGTCTTGAATATAAAAAAGTATCTCAATTTTCATGGGACTATGATATCCCGGTGGGAATAGCAGAATTCACAGGAGAAACAAAGCCTCATACGATATATGTTTATAAAATTGACAAACATAAAATAAAGCAGAATGGAGATTGAGACTTTTGTTTCCAATGAGTAGATTTCAAACTCTTGTAATTTTTCCCAAAATCCAGAAAAACAGATTCCACAGGAGATTCCGCGCGACAAAGACAATGCAGACTCCAAGACATGCGCCCCTAATTGATTTGAACAAAAAGTATCCTGCGACCGCACCGAGTGGAATGAAAAAGGGTCCAGTCCTGAAAAATAAGGTCCCTTTAATCAGCTGGAACAAAAAAAGGGCGAGACATATTCCCGTGGTGATGTAGAGGGCCTTGTCCCAGTGCAGGAAGAATGCCACAATTCCAATAGCGGAGACTGCTGAAAAAAAGAAATAGTTGATTCTTGTCAGCGTAAAAAAAGCCATACCTATTGCTGTTTCGGTTTTGTCGCGCGAGGAAGAGTCAAATGGTTTCCGGCTGTTTCTGTCGATTTTGCCACCACATTCCGGGCAAACCAGATTGTCAAGGTCCGAGGAACTCCTTATTTGAAAATCAAACTCCTTTTGGCATTTTGGACAGTATCTATTCATGTCAGTTCTCCAGTACAAGACCGTCGTAGCCAGGACGGACAGAGCCACCCTCTTCGCATATCTTTTTTAGGAGTGGAAATTTTTCAATGTTCCGGTCTATGTAGCTCTGGACATCCGTGTGGAACATGTTGTGTGTCAGATGTGTAAACCATGTGTGGCGCGGTCCAATTTTTTCGGCTGCCGACATTGCTTCCAGAAATGAAAAATGTGTGGAATGTGGATTTTCCCTCAGCGCGTCAATCACAAGATGCTCAATCTTTCCGATGGAGCATAGCAAATCAAAGGAGGAATCGGAAATGCTGTTGCAGTCCGTGAGATAGGCGATGCAGCCTTTGTCGGTGGAGTCTTTTAAAATCCATCCTGTCGCCTCGGTTGAGCCATGTGTAAGCGGGACGGGCACAATTTCAAGCCCCTTTATTTTCAGCGGATTTTTTTGTGAGTATTCCGCCGCATCGACAAAAAAGAGTTTGGGCTTGCTTCCACCCTCAACGACGGGAGTGAAAATGTATGAGAAACTTTTCCTTATGGTGGCTAGAGTCTGTGCGTTTGTGTAGATTGGAAGTCCGGGTCCTGCGGTCTCATTTGTTTTTTTGTTCGACGGGTCCACCGATTTTGTGTGGCTGAAAACACGCAGGTCGTCAAGTCCGTTAAGGTGGTCGGCGTGTCCATGTGTAATCAGAACTGCATCCAGCGACTTGATTTTAAAATCAAGGGCCTGCATCCTGAATTCCGGTCCAGTGTCAATCACGATGTTCGCCGGTGAAAAAATGTATGCCGAGCATCTTTTGCGTTTGTCCCTCTGGTCGCTCGATTTGCAGACCTCACAGTCGCATCCGATTACAGGAACTCCATGGCTTGTTCCCGTGCCCATCAAAACCATTTTCATAATCTATAGCACCCATGTCAGAGAGGCTTTCGCGTATGGATAGAATGTTCCGCCCTCCGAAAAAAATGAGTCCCCGCCTTCCTCCGGGTAGATTACAACTCCGCCCCGTAGACCAAAGGAAAGTCTCGCGTTTTTAATCTTTGTGCCCAGAATGTAGAAAGCGAATCTTCCGCCCAGATCCAAAGCTCTTACGCCCGCCGAAATGTCCACGGACTCATCCCCTTTTTTGAAAGTACCGAATCCCGCCGCAAGTGATGCGTATAGGGCAAGACTTCCGCTGTCAAAATTCTTTGAGGCAAGCAGACCGTTTTTCCAGATTGACTCTGTGCCATCGCTTGTGAACATTCCCGATACCGGTCTGAAAATGTATGTCGATTCAAGCCCCAGATAGAAATCGTTAATCAGGTAGCCAAAAACGACTCCCGCGCCAAAGCCCCTTCCGTAGTCGTATCCATAGGGTGGCATGAGTGTTGAGGAACCGTCGCCGTATCTTAGGACAAGCCCATAGTTGACCTGCTCCGAACCGAACGAACCGACCCCCACAAGTTTTGCCGTAATGTCCGCACCAAATTTGAATCCGTCGCCAGCAATCCCCATGAAGCTTCCCATTAGTTCAAAATATTTTGAGGGTGTCCATGCGATGGATGCGTTCAGTGGCACTCCATAGAAAATGCTGTCGCCAGTCTTGAATATTGCTCCGCTTTCAAAACTCAAAAGCAGCGTGGACTTTGGATAAAGCTGTGCGCTGGAGACAGGCCCAATCCCGAGTCCGCTTGGTGTGGCCTCCAGCATTGGATAGACGATTTTGGAATCCACGACAAAAGTGTATGACGCGGATTTTTCCCCGACCTTGAGCGTGGCGGTGTAGAGTCCGTCCTCAACAACATAGTCCTCAGAATCCTTCCCGTTCCATTTAATCTTCTGGTCCCAGGTAACAAAATCGATATCCTGCTCCCAGACAATTTCGCCAAATTCGGACTCAATTTCAAGAGTGCCGGAGCCTGGAGCCGTTACCGAAATGTTGAACTCAATGTTCGAGAGGGTCTTGTAGTCCTTTGGATTGAAAACGGTTTTCCCCGAATCCATGGACAGAATCTCAAAATCCTGCGGGTCCATTTTGAGTTCCTTTGTGTAGCTGGAGTTCCTCTTTATGTTGATTTTTTCGCTCGCATCCTTGTAGCCAAATTTTCTTGTGGTGATTGTGTGCACGCCCTCGTCAAGCTCTATGTTCTTGTCTCCAGTCAGGTCGCCGTCGCAATAGACCTTCGCACCCTCCGGATTTGAGATTACGGTGAGGTAGCCGCTGATTTTTTCCAGAGTGCACTTTGCTTCGCGGATGGCTCCTTTTTCTACTATTATATAGAAGATATCTGAAGAATGGTGCGCCTTGGAGACCTCCATCCTGTGTTTTCCCGGCTCCAGATTTGTGACGGTCAGCGGGGTGATTCCTCTGTAGATTCCATCGATATAGACGCTCGCCCCGTAGATGTTGCAGCTGACATAGACACCTGTGCTTTCATCCGGCTCCACTATGGTCTCATCCGCCGACAATATTGAGACAAAAAAAGCCATGAGCATCAAAATTAAGAAACGCTTTTTCATTCCGTCCTCCTGCTGAACTTTCTACCAAAGGCTGCTTTTCCTTAAAATTATAACCCAAAATCGATTTTTTTTCTATTTTTCCAAGAAAATTTGCAGATTTGATTACATTTTTGATTTTCGGGGAACATATATATTATATGAAGAGATTTGTTTTTATTTTTTCGCTTATTTTGATTTCGTCCCGAAGTTTTTCCCTGGACCTTTTTTCTTTCCGGGGGCTGGATTTTTACACTTCAGGGTCCTCCACAATGCGAACCTCCAGTCCCGGGGAAACAAAAATTTGTGCCGACAGTGGATTCAGGCTCCGTCTTTCAAATGCCGTGGGGATTTTTTCAATAGGATTCCCGAACACAAGGCTCCCTGATTTTCCATCAAAATTTTCGCAGATTTCGGACTGGTCATCCTTTGACTCGGCTTTTGATTTGCGCTATGGTCTTTCTGTGAAGGTTGCCCCAAAAATGCTTCCGGTGGGCGTAAAGATTTTGGCCGGGACTCTTGAACTTGGAGGCGGACTTTCACGTTTGAGGTCGCCGAATATTTCAACATCATCCGCCCTGAAAACTTTTACGCCGCCGACATTTGGAGCGGACGCTTCCTTGCCGGCATTTGACTCTGGTGAAAAACCTTTCGCTTTTTCTGTGAAAGTGTTTCCGTCGGCTGAAAATGCTTTTGTTCCCGAGACTGAGTTTTCGGCGACATGCGACAATAATTTTTTTGCCTCCGTCCACAAAGTTTTTTCGCTGCCTTTTGTCCAGTCCGCCGGTGCCTCGCTGAACTTTGCGTCCTTTGTCTATGGGGATTCCGGCACTTCATCTTGGTTTTTTGACGAGAGACCGTTTTTGAACGAAAGATTTTTTTCATGCGGCATGGAGATTTTTATGCTCTTTCCCGTGGCAAAACTTTTTGTGTGCGCAGCGGCAAGCCAGAGTCCATTCGGTGGATTCTCTCCGTGGATGAGGGCCAATGTTTCCGTTCCGCTTGGACGTTTTTCCGTAAACTCCGCGTTCTATATCGGGGACGGAGAACTTGTGTCTGTGTCCGGGAAACGAACCGACAGCTGGATTCAGGCCCAGATAAATCCAATGGGCAGATTTGACATTGGCAAAATCAAATTGGACATGGGGCTGCTTTTTCAGTGCGACATAAAGTGCGGCGCAGGTCTTTTGGTGGACTATGTTTTCCGCTGGGATGGCAGCCTGAAAATTGGGACCGTTGATTTGGACGCGGACGCATCCTATAAACGTTTTGGCCTTGATGGTGGCTGGCTTTTTTCTTGCGGCACGGATTTTTTGTTCAGGGGAAAGACTTTTTCCTCGGGGGCTTCGCTTTCATGCAAGGTGGACGAAAAAAAATCTGAACTGTCATTTTCGGGAAATTTCTCTCCAAAGGGGTCCCCGGTCAAATCCGTTGGCGCGGGATTTTCTGGCTCGATAAGGGACGGAAAACTTTTGTCCCCGGAGGCCGAGATTTCGCTTGGAATAAAAAGGCAGTGGAAATTTGCGTCACTCAATGCACAGTTTTTGTTCAAGCTGGGGTTTTAGGTGGCTGGAAACTTTCGTTTTCCCCATTCCATAATGCGGGGGTCTGTGGTAGAATGGGCGCATGAAAAAGGGACTTTCAATTTTGGTCGCCGTTTTGGCTTTGGTTATGGTTTCGTGTTCAAAGGACGACGGGGACCTTCTTTATATGGAGCCGTGCGGGATTCTGCTTCCAATCGAGCAGGAGTATCTGGACAAGGGGCTGACGGTGGATTCTTATGGAACCGACATGGCTGTCTATCCGGTAACGATTATAGGTTTCTCATATCCACAGGCGATGCAGGAAATCTATTCGGAGGCAAGTTCGCGCTGGGAAAATCTGGATTCGGATGAGGACCAGGAGGCTTTTTACAATGAGCTTCAGCAAAGGATGGCGGTCCACCAAAAACTGATTGGAGAGCTTGCGGTGATTCCGACCAAGGAGTACAAATCGCTGATGGAAAATCCAGAGGCGGGCTACGAGTTTATAACCGACATGAAGATTCTCGCAAAAAAACATGGCAACACCTATCTATTTTCGCAGATTGAGAACACCACCGATGGAATGTCCGACGAGGAGGCGCAAATCTTTTTTGAATGTCGGGACCATGCGCTTGAGGCCGTAAAAAATGCAAGATACAAAAAAATCAAGATAGAAAAAAACACAAGCACAGCGCGTATGGGCGAGGGACTGAAATTTCCAATGTTCGCATCGCTTGATCTGGATGGGAATTCAGTTACCGAGCAGGTCTTTGGCCGGAGTGATTTGACGGTGCTTCTTTTGTGGGACCACGAAGACAAAAAGTGTGTGGATTTTGTGAAGGAGTTTTCCGTTTGGTCGGGTCTGCTCCCGGAAAATGTCCAGGCGGTCGGAATGGTTTGCGACATCAACAGTCCGGCAGACCAGAGCAAGATGGATAGCGCAAAAAGGATTTCGGAGGATGCCTTCACCAATATAATCGCGGCGGGGGAGCTTCAGACTGTGGACGAATATTTCAAGTCGCTTCCGGTGGTCATGCTGGTGGATTCCGATGGAGATTTGTGGGGCAGCCCGGTTGAAAATCCGAGCCTGGATGACTGCGCCGAGCTTGTGGCTTTGTGGATGGAAGTCGCGACAGGACATTTTGATGAGGAATAGGAAATTGGCTTCCGAATCGGATTGAATCGTCCGTTCGGATGCCCGAATCCAGTTTTTGCCTTGATAATCCCCATTTTCTTCTATATAATCTGTGTATGGCAAAGACAGTTGATGATAAAAAAATTATCTACACGATGAACCGGGTTTCCCGCGCTTATGGAACCAAGGTCGTTCTAAAGGATATCAGCATTTCATATTATTACGGTGCAAAGATTGGTGTTATAGGTGAAAACGGCGCTGGTAAATCTTCACTTTTTAAAATCCTCGCTGGAGTGGACAAGGATTTCACTGGTGAGACAACGGTTTCCCCCGGATATACTTTGGGATATCTGGAGCAGGAACCTTATCTTGAACCGGGAAAGACAGTCCGCGAGATTGTGATGGAAGGTGTAAAGCCGATTACAGATTTGCTTGCGGAATTCGACAAAGTGAACGAAGCATTTGGCGACCCCGACGCAGATTTTGACAAGCTGTGCGCAAGACAGGCCGAGCTTCAGGAAAAACTTGATGCCGCCGACGCATGGAACCTTGACGCGAATCTTGAGCTTGCCATGGACGCTTTGAGATGTCCTCCTCAGGATCAGGTTGTTGACGTGCTTTCTGGAGGTGAACGCCGCCGTGTTGCATTGTGCAGGCTTTTGCTCCAGCAGCCGGACATCCTTCTTCTTGACGAACCGACCAACCATCTTGATGCCGAGACAGTCGCATGGCTTGAGCGTCACTTGCAGCACTACAGCGGAACTGTAATTGCAATCACCCACGACCGTTATTTTTTGGACAACGTTGCCGGGTGGATTCTGGAGATGGACCGCGGCGAAGGTTATCCGTTCAAGGGAAATTACACCGAGTGGCTTGAGGCAAAGGAAAAGAGACTTGCTCAGGAAGAAAAACAGGCATCCGTCCGCAGAAAGCAGATGCAGGAGGAGCTTGAATGGATTCACGCAGGCGCAAAGGGTCGTCAGGCAAAGCACAAGGAACATATCACAAAATACGAGGCACTTCTTGCTGAGGAATCAAAGCGCATACAGCTCAAAGATTCCCAGATTTCCATTCCCGCAGGTCCGCGTCTTGGAAGCCTTGTTGTTGATGCGGAAAAGCTGACAAAGAGTTTTGACGACAGGGTTCTTTTTGAAAATCTTGATTTCCATATTCCAGCCGGTGCGGTCGTCGGTATTGTCGGACCAAACGGAGCCGGTAAGACTACATTGTTCAAGATGATTGCAACTGCCGCCGGTCAAAAAGTTTTGATGCCCGATGGAAGCGAAGGTGAGGAAAAACCGGATTCAGGAAATCTGAAGATTGGAGATACCGTTAAGCTCGTGTACGTTGACCAGATGAGAAGCAAGCTCGATCCGAACAAGACTGTCTGGGAAATGCTTTCCGGCGGTGCTGACTTGGTTCGCCTTGGTGCGGTTGATGAAAAGGGTCGCCCGGTCAATGGAGCCGTCCGCGAGGTCAACAGCCGTGCGTACTGCTCATGGTTCAACTTCAACGGACCTGAGCAGAACAAAAAAATCTCCGTGCTTTCCGGCGGTGAAAAAAACAGACTCAACATGGGCATGATGTTCAAGGAAGCCGGCAACGTACTTCTCCTTGACGAGCCGACAAACGATCTGGACATTTCAACAACGAGAACCCTGGAAGAAGCGATAAACGAGTTCGCGGGAGTTGTCATGGTAATCAGCCACGACCGCTATTTCCTTGACCGAATCTGCACCCACATACTTGCTTTTGAAAACAACTCCGAAGTAAAGTGGTTCGAAGGCAACTGGAGCGAATACGCGGAGTGGAAAAAGAAAATGTATGGCGACGATGCAGACCGACCCCACAAAACCGTGTACAGAAAATTGGTTAGGTAGAAATCTGTTTTTAGCTGTTAAATATGTAATAAATCCGTCGGTGAAAAAAAACTTGCCGGCGGATTTTTTTTTAATTGATAATTGATAATTGAGAATTGAAAGTTGTCGTTCCGCGAAATGATAATTTTCGGAGAATATTGACGGATTTTCGCTTAATAGTTGGAAATCCTATTGAAAATAAATGCGTAAATACGCAAAAATTTTCAGTAGAAATTGTCAAATAATCAAGTATGTGGTAGAATTATTGAAAATAAATGCGCAAATACGCAGAAATTTTCAATAGGAGCCGTGATGACCGTAAATCGCCCTGTCTATCTGAATAAACTCATTGAATGCAGGCACAATGGAATGATAAAAATCATTACTGGAATGCGCCGGTCTGGAAAATCATTTCTGCTGCTTAATCTGTTCAGCGACTGGCTGAAAAATAACGGCATCGATGAAAATCATATAATTCAAATCGATTTGGAAAGCCTTTACAATGAAGAACTCCGCTTGCCTTTGAATCTGTTGAAATATGTGGACAACAGGACGCTTGATGCAAACATGCATTATATACTGATTGATGAAGTCCAGCTTTTGCAGAGGTTTGAAGAAGTTTTGAATACCCTTTTGAAAAAGCCGAATGTTGACGTTTATGTAACCGGTAGCAACGCACGTTTTCTGTCAAAGGATGTCATAACTACTTTCCGGGGCAGGGGTTTTGAGATTAGGGTTCATCCGTTCAGTTTTGCAGAGTATATGTCGGCAGTGAATCCTGAAAAACCGTATGATATCCGCCGTCTTAACGACTACATGCAGTTTGGCGGACTCCCTCAGACTGTTTTTATGCAGAACGAAGAGCTGAAAAAACAATATCTTATGCAGCTTTTTTTGAATACCTATTTTACTGACATAAAGGAACGGTATTCAATCCGTAATGATTCGGATCTTGAAGAGCTGATTAATGTAATTGCAAGCTCCATCGGAAGCCTTACAAATCCGCTGAAAATTCAAAACACATTCAAGTCCGTTAAAAAAAGTGAAATCTCTGTAAATACGATAAAGAGCTATCTTGATTATCTGCAGGATGCATTTTTGATTGAAAAAGCGGTCCGCTATGATATCAAGGGACGGAAATATATTGAGACTCCTGTAAAATATTATTTTGAAGATTTGGGACTCCGCAATGCAAGATTGAATTTCAGACAGAATGAGCAGCCCCATCTTATGGAGAATCTGATTTACAATGAACTTCGCAAAAGAGGTTACAGTGTTGATGTCGGACATGTCGTCAAAAATACACGGAATGAAACAGGAAAATCAGAACGCAATTCTCTGGAAATAGATTTTGTCTGCAACAAGGGTTATGACCGCATTTACATTCAATCAGCCTATGCGCTTCCGACAGAAGAAAAAACAGAACAGGAACTCAAGCCCCTTCTTGCCGTCAACGACAACTTTCAGAAAATCGTAATAACAGGCGGAAATCAATCCACTTACAGAAATGACGACGGAATCTTGATATTGAATGTTTTTGATTTTCTTATGGATGAGAAGTGGTTTTAAGTGGGGCAGGTGCTACAAAAAAATAGACAATTTTTTTTCTATTTGCCAGCACGAACTTGCAGGAGGAATGTGTACCAAAAAGTACGGTTGTAAATCATATGGAAAATCAGGAAAAAACATTTGCCTTGACAAAAAAACAAACAGGGATATCATAAAAAACATGAAGAAACATTTTCTGCTTGCCTTAATAATCTTGATTATCTCATCTGGATATGCATCAGCATTGAACGCAACTGAATCCATAGAGTTTTTTTATGACGGTCTGGAGCATGATTCGGAAGGAACCACTGAGGAACTTCTGGACGACCTCAGGAAGATTTACCTCTGCGACATCGGATGTTCCAGAAATGAGTGCAAGGAAATCCTTGAAGAAAACGGCTGGATGTGCAGCAGCGAAAATCCTGACGTGATTTACTTTGATAACGAAAACGGCTGGGAATATGACGGAAAAAGGATAACGTGCCTCTTCTATCTGTTCGATGAAGAAGACGGAAGAATGTACCAGTGCGGAGCCGTGTTTGAGGATTATCAGACTTATGACCTCATGCTTACATACTTTGCCGTACACTATGGCTTTGGGGTAGATTATACGATGAGGGGATTTCCTGGTACTCAGGCTTTTTACTCTTTCCAACATGGGATGCACATCATTGCAACGCCTACGTCCAGCGAAAAGGGGAATTTTGTCTGCATCAATGTAATGGAAATGCCTAACCTAGATAGATAATTGAAATCCTTAATCCGTCCTAAGTGACGGAATTTTTTTTGTAAGCCAATAAAGAAAACGCCTAAAGAACTAACAAAACCTTGTGGAAGATGTTTAAATTTTGCTCTCTGAGCGGGAGGGATACGCTGCAAAAACTTTTTCATCGTGCCAGATAAGTTCTTCCCGAAAAAATCATTCCGATGCCATGCTTGTCAACGATGGTGGCACGGTGAAGTCAGCCAGGTCTGCATCGAGGCAAGCGGCATTGTCAGTGATGCCATGGGAAAAAAATCGGCATAAAAATCCGACTAGGTTAAATTGGATTTTCTTTTTTATATTTAATTTCGTATTCATGCCAGAGGTCATGGTACATTTTGTTTAATGTCGAATGATGTTCTGGTTCACCCCAAAGATTGACAATTTCTTTTATGTCGGTTTTTGACAGGGTAAGCTCATTATACCCGATGTCGTTGTAATTGTATTCAAGATTTTCAGTTGCTGTTTTTGGAATAATCTCGATTATGTTATATCCCGGACACTTGCAGAATTCGGAATAATCTATCTGCATAGAATATTGAACAGCAAGGTCGTAAATCTGTTTTAGATAATCAACTGCATTTTCTTTGTCAATTTTTTTCATTCCGCGCAGGGCCTGCATCGCAGTTCTATAACCTGTAGGAAGCGGAATAGCTTTTGTTCCTTGTTGCAGTTCTTTCACCAATTCCGGCATTGTTTTTTGTTTTTTCGGTTCAGACTGTTTCTTTTGTTCTGGTTTCAAACAGCTGTTTCTTCGTATTTCCGCGACAAGATTTTTTACGGATTCATGAGCTGTTGACAGTAAATAATAAAATGCTTCCTGTAGTTTTTTGTTTTCAGTTATAAATGGTATTTCAATTTTTGTATCTCTAAGTGATGTGTTGGCAAATATCTTGATGTTATGTTTTTTAAGGGTGTTCAATTCATTTTCGGAGAGGTAGTCTGAAATTAAAATATAATCTCTTCCTCTGAGTTCAGATATTTTTTCTGAAAGTGTTTTTTCAAATAAGTCTGGATTCTTTTTTATGTACAGTTTGTTGTTGAATCCAAACAAAGGAGCCATCCGCATCAAGTCTCTTGCGGTTATGTGGAGATTAAAGCTTGAGGCGCACATAAGATAAAGTTCGGTAGGAAAATTCTGTATTTCATAATCTTTGTCAAGCGAAGCAAGAAGCGCAATTGCAATTTCTCCTTGTGCTCGGTACATTGCCGTAAGAATAAGTGCGTATGCTGAATACTGCTGAAATGATTTGTTTTTGTGGCAGTCACGAAGTTTGATTACAACGTCTACAGCTTTGCGCCAGTTGCCAAGAAGAAGGTGTCTTTCAAGTCCGTAGTAGAGTATGAAAACAAACCCGATATCAATGTCGTCTCTGTATGGGTTTTCGAGGAATTTTAGGTACATTCCTTTTTGCATGGGGGAAAGAGCACTGTAAGTTGGATAGTATGGAGGCCGTTCTATTGAGTCGGTGTGTCTCGGTATTTCTATGGCCTGTTCACAGAAAATCATGCTAGGCTCTTCCATTCCTAGAATCGAGAATGTAATTGTGAATCTACCGTGTGAAAAGTTTTTGATTGATTCTCCCGGATGTATGTTTTTTAGTGGGCCATCTGCAAACCAAAGCAGGTCTTTTATGTCTGGATGAAAATTTATTCCCCCAAGAGCTACGTCAGATTTTTTTATGTCTGTATTAATTTGGAGTTTATTTGATGTTTTGTCATCAGGCATAGAGTCAATGACATCTTTCATAAGCCTTTGGGAAACAGAGGCACTTTCCTCTATCTCGTCATGCTCGTTGTGTTCATCCGATTCTGTTATTTTGAAAAAACTGAATAATCCCATGAAAATATTTTCGGAAGTTTTAACTTGTTTCGTAAGTATCTTTACCGACTCGCTGATTTTGTACCCAGAAGACAGGGTTTTATTGCTTTTACTAACTTCTCCAAATTTTTAATAAGTTAGGAGGAAGTGGAACAGGTTTTAGAACTTGTCGTTGTTTCCAAAATAATTCGCATGTAGTAAAATGACAAGAGGTTGGAAAGATTGCAGTTTTCCGCATGAACGATAGGGAGCAGACATTATGCTCCCTTGGTCTTTTTAAATAATATCACCTCAAAAATGTTTGTGTAATACAATAATGTGTTGTTTGTTCATTAAAATCTGTTCCCCTCCAGGAAAAGTTTTCAGAGACTCTGCATCATTTTAAACAGTTGTGCGGAGCGGCATCTTTTGTTCAGCATGTCGAGTCTGACACTTTTGTATAACAGGCGGAAGTGGGTGACCGGAACGAAAAAAATCTGCACAAGCGTAAGCGCGGAAGCTTTTTTTCGGGACGGACACACGCTGGGAGCCTGTTATAAACTAATTTTTTTGGACTCGACATTTTTAACTCACTAGAAACTGTTTCGCATATATGCTTTTGCTTTTATGCTGAGTCCCTCCAAGCATATTGCGTCAGACGAAATTTTCCTGTATAAATTGATTCCATGACGAAACTGCCTGAAAAAAAACTTCCTGTTAAATTGATTGCGCTGGATCTTGACGATACGCTTCTTAATAACAGCCGTGAAATATCCGATGAAAATGTACACGTGCTTAGGCGTGCGGCATCGCTTGGAATTTATGTTGTGCTGTGTTCCGGTCGTGCTGAGGATGCGATACTTCCTTTTGTCCGGCGGCTTGATCTGGCTGGAACTCAATCCGGAAGATATATAATCGCCGTGAACGGATGTTCGATTTTCGACATGCACAAAAGGGAAAGAATCTACAATAAAAAAGTCCCTGCCGACGTGCTTTTGTATGCGGACAGGATGGCCCGTGAGATGGGATATCACTCCGAAGTCTACGGTCCCGATGTGATTTATGCAGAAAAATCAACCGAGTGGACGCGCCTTGATTCGGAGATGTGCGGTGTCCGTCTTGAAATCGTAGAAGATTATGAAAATTTTTTGCGGCAGGGTTTTGTGAAGATGCTGATTGCGGGGGAGCCGGATAAGCTTCAGGTGCTCCAGAAAAAACTGCGCGATGGATTGGGAACGCGTGCGAACGTTTTTGTCAGTAAGCCATATTTTCTTGAAGTTCTCCCGGCCAACTGCGGAAAAGGACAGGCCGTAAATTTTCTTGCAGACCATCTTGGAATCAGCAGGAAAGAGACGATTGGATTCGGCGACAGCATGAACGACGAGGACATGATTCGCGAGTGCGGATACGGCGTGGCCATGTGCAACGGTTTTGAAGAAATCAAGGCTCTTGCAGATTTTGTTACCGAAAAGACGAACGATGAAAACGGCGTGGGAGATTTTCTTAAAAAGTATGTTCTATAGGGATTTGTTTTTAGAATAGTTTCGAAAATGAGTTCTGAAAAATAAAGTTCCGAAATATACATTGACATAAAAAATCACCTCCGATAGGATTTAAATACCATGACAGGAATTGTAGATTACAACGCAGGAAACATTAAAAGCGTGGAACGGGCTTTGGACGCAATCAAGGCTCCGTTTATAGTTTCAAAAAATCCTCTTGATCTGGAAAAAGTCGACAGGCTGATTTTTCCGGGTGTAGGTGAAGCGGCTTATGCAATGGAGCAGCTCAGGGCAACCGGATTCGATTCTTTTTTGAAGGATTGGGTCGCAGCTGAAAAACCGCTTGTGGGAATCTGCCTTGGCTCGCAGATTATTTTTGACTACAGCGAAGAGGGCGACACGAAATGCCTTGGTCTTGTTCCAGGTAAAATCCGCCACTTTTCAAATCTGTGGAAGGAACGGAATCCCGATGCCGATGAAATCAAAATGGGTGCCATGGAGCCTCATGCCCTAAAAATCCCGAACATGGGTTGGCACGATCTGACGTTCTGCAACGGAGGATCAAATCTGCTTGACGGTGTGAAAGAGGAGTCCGATTTTTATTTCGTACATTCCTATGTGATTCAGCCTGCCGACCCTGTGATAATCAAAGCCTATGCAACTTACGGAATGATGGTGCCTGCCGTCGTTCAAAAAGGAAGCGTGACTGCATTCCAGTTCCATCCGGAAAAATCTGGTGAGCCTGGACTTAGGATTTTGAGAAATTATGTTGCTGCGGATTTAAAGGGGAAATGAAATGCTGAAAAAAAGAATAATTGTCTGTCTTGACGTTAAGGACGGTCGCACCACCAAGGGCGTAAAATTTCAGAACAACCTTGACATAGGGGATCCGGTTGAGATGGCTTCCGAATATTACAGACAGGGAGTCGATGAGCTTGTGTTTTATGACATCATGGCATCGGCGCGTGGAAGGGGACCGATTCTAGATTTGATTTCGCGTGTCGCAAGTCAGGTGTTCATTCCGTTTTGTGTCGGCGGTGGAATCGGGACTTTGGACGACATACGCTCAACGATTTTGGCGGGTGCTGAAAAAGTTTCGCTCAATTCACAGGCCGTAAAAAATCCAGACCTTATTTCACAGGGTGCGAAGGTTTTCGGAAACCAGTGCATCGTTTTGGGAATGGATGCCGCAAAGGATGAAAAAATGCCGAGCGGTTACAGGGTCTACATAAACGGTGGCCGAGTTGCTACCGAGCTTGATGCGGTGGAATGGGCAAAAAAAGCCGTGTCTCTTGGTGCCGGAGAAATCGTCTTGAATTCGATTGACGCAGACGGAACAAGGGACGGCTATGAGCTTACGGTCACAAAGTTGATAAGCGAAGCCGTGGATGTTCCGGTTATTGCGTCCGGTGGCGGCGGAAAACCTGAGCATCTTGTGAAAGTCCTGACAGAAGGAAAAGCCGATGCCGCATTGATTGCAAGCATGGTTCACTCGGGAGACTACACGATTGGCGGAATCAAAAACGAACTGGAAAAATCCGGTGTGCCTGTCAGAAAAATCTGATTGTGTGAGACTTATAGATTAAATCAGATAATCAACGAAACGTCTTTTTTCGCCGCGCCAGAATGCAGTAAAATCATTCCGTGTGCCGGTGAAAAAAAGTCCCTCCGTATATCTGCACCAGTCGTGGCCGTCGAGCCCTGTGCGTAAATCAAAAAGCGCGCTTGCCGCAATTATTATGTGGCTGTCGTGCGTGCAGATTAAATCAAGTTTTCCCGCTTCTCCCTTTGTCAAAAAAACGGTGTCGATAAGCCTCTTGATTTCCATTTCGAGCGTGACACCCCGGCACATTTCTTTGTTTCCAATCTGCAAATAGTGAAAGTATTCGTGCCATCCGATATTGGCTTTTGTTGCCCCCAGCGTATCGGCAAGAATTTTTGTTTCCCGAATCTCCGGGATTTCCGCGCAGTATTTTTTATCCACACCCTCGCAGATGTAACGGGCAGTCTGGACGCATCTTTTGATTGTGCTTGAAAGACATTCACCGATCGGCCTGTCGATTACGCTTCCGATTTTTTTTGCAAGCTCAATTCCCTCCGGCGTAAGAAGAAGAGGATCGTAATCATTGTTCACGGGATTGTCAAAACGTATGCTGTGGCGGATAAGAAGCCTGGCATTGTCAGAATCCGAAATCATCCCGGCGGCATTTTCCATCTCGGCATAAGGCGAATAAATTTTCATGAGTCCATTCTATTACAGATTGGAAAAAATTGGAATGCAGATTCCGGTTTCTTTAAAGCCAACCGTAATTTTGCCGTTGTACTGAAATGAATTTGTCAATATAATTGAAAAAATGGTAATGGAGAATGATATGAAAAAGTTTCTTTTTGTATGCGTATTGGCGGCATCGATTTTTTTTGGATGCAAAAACGATGGGAAAAAATCCGGTAAGATTGCCGTGTCAAAGAACTGTGAAATCGAATATGCGATGGATAAGGACGGAAAAACGCTTTCTGCAATAAGCATTTCCAACGGTGACAGGCAGCTTCTTGTGTCGTGGGATGATGACGGTTCTTCGTTTCATGTTGAGGAAGACGAAAGCCTTTCATGCACGGTAAATGTTACGGACCAGGGATTGTGCTCATATCAGATTTCCGATGACAGATTGAATTTTGGTTCCGCCGTAAACGTCTTGAAATCGGGCGAGGTCATGTTCAAGCTTGACACTCCGGTTTATAAGGAAACGGTAAATGCCTATGTTGAGCAGGAAGGATATGCAGAGAGTCAGGTCGTGATGAATGACGGAACGGGTTTCCTCATGAAACTTGAAAACGACGGAAAATACAATGTCGAATCCTGGGTTGAAAATCGATAGTCCGCTTTCGGATTATTCTGTGTTTTTTGATAAAATCAATTGAAGGAATTAAAGGGGGACTTCAATGAACAGATTCAGATTACCGGATCATCTTCTTGTAGAGGAAGGAATTTTTTCACGCATCAAGGATGTAATGGCCGACAGGGAGCCGAAGATTGATTTGAAAAAGGCTCTGCTTGTGACGGATGAAAATCTTTTGAAAATCTATGCGGATATGCTTTCCACAATCCGTTCAAATTTCAAAGACTGCGAGACTTATCTTGTGCGGGACGGAAGTTTTGAGCAGGCGGTGGCTCTTGCAAAGCATGTCGTTATGGAGGACATTTCCGTTGTCGTGGGTTTCGGCGGCGGAACTGTTCTGGACATGGCAAAATATGCATCGTTTGTCAGCAAGGCTTTGTACATCTGTCTCCCGACTACACTCAGCAACGACAGTCTTGTTTCTCCTGTTTCCGTTCTCGGAATTGACGGACTTAAAAGAAAGACTTTCCGATGCACCATTCCGGACGCAATCCTTGTTGACGTGTCGATAATCATGAGCGCACCGGAGATTCAGCTTCTTGCGGGAATAGGCGACACAATCAGCAAGTACACGGCATTGAAGGATTGGAAAATCGATGCGGAAATGACCGGAAAAGCGATTGATGATTTTGCATACATGATTTCAAAGATGGCGTTCAACGCAATCTGCTACAACGAGGAGAAATCAATCAAGTCGAAGAGCTTCATAAAAGTTCTGGCTCAGGCTCTTGTGATGGGAGGACTTGCCATGGAGATTGCGGGAAACTCACGTCCGTCGTCCGGTTCCGAGCATCTTTTCTGCCACTCGCTTGAAGAAAATTTTCCGGAAATCAGAATACCGCATGGAATCAGTGTGGCCATGGGAACTTATGTTTCGACCATTTTCCACGGCGCGAACATTGAAAAAATCCGGCGGATTCTGCACCAGTACAATCTTCCGGTCAGACCTTCGGCATGGAAAATCGATTCGGATATTTTTGTGAAGGCATGGCAGATGGCACCCGCGTCCAGGGCTGAACGTAGGACCGTGCTTGATAGTGCCGACCTTTCGAGCCAAAATCTTTTGAGGATTTACGAAATGGCCGAGAAGGAATTTTCTTGAAAAATTTCACGGAGCATGTGCTTTTTGACGAAAATATTGTAGAAATCTGAAAAAATTGCTAAAATGTAAGTTGGGATTTTTGTCCCTGAGAGAGGTTTTTTATGGAATACAATATGGATAATCGCGGCAAATTTAATAGGAAGATATTTGGATTGCTTCTTTACTGCTACCTGTTCCCGGTCTTGGTTTTTGGACCGATAGCCTTGTTCACCGAGGCAATCAATGTAAAGGAATATCTTTCGCTCGCCTTCGACCCGCTTCTTTTTCCGCTGGTTCTGGGGACTCTTGTGGTCATTCCTGTTCTGACATACAATTTGCTCCTAAGAAAATTCAGGACCTATGACGGCACTCCCGAGGCAATCAAATCGACGAACAGGTTCTTCAAGCTGTGGTACATGGCGAACATCGGTCTTGTAGTGCTTTGCTATTCCCTTCTTGCCCTTGTTGTGATTCTTAGGGCGAACGCCAAGGGACTATCTTTTCATGCATTTGAGGGCAACTGGAAAAGTTTCTACAGCTGGTTCTCGCTTTTGATTGGCGTTTCGTTCACTTTTGCGCTGTTCGGTTTTGTGATGATTCTCTCCGAGGGCGAAAAATCCATGTGCTGGCTCCCCCATTACAAGGAAGTTCAGATTATGGGACTTATCCAGAGGATTCTGACGGTCATGTTCTTCGCGATTGTCTCCATTGTATTGATAATTGAGCATGTGGTTTCTGTTCCTGGAAATCTTTTGCAGGGAACCCAGTATCTTCTTGTTAAAAAGATAATGCCGATTTCCATTGCGTGTGCTCTCACGAATCTTCTGAACATATATTTTACGGTCAAGGCCATAAATAATGGAATCAACGCGGTCCAGTCGCACACGTCCGAGCTTTCAAAGAGAAACTACAGTCTGGAGCCTCTGAAAGTTGAGTGTCGCTGCGAGATTGGAAGCCTTGTGAACAATATAAACCAATTCCGCGAAACGACAAGGGCTCTGCTTGGTGACATGGCATCCTCCGCGCAGGATTCGGTCAAGACGGCCGGGCTTTTGAAGAACAATCTTGAGTCGGCGACTGGAAATGTGGGCGAGATTGCGAAAAACATAGACATCGTTCTGTGCGAGATGGGAAACCAGTCCGCCGGTGTGGATGAGTCCAACGCATCTGTCAACCAGATTGTGTCCAGAATCCGCGACTTGAACGAGAGCATTGAAAACCAGTCAACTTCGGTCAACCAGTCTTCCGCAGCCGTTGATGAGATGGTGGCGAACATCAATTCTGTTACCAATATTCTTGAAAAAAATACCGAGGCGGTCAACAAACTTGGACTTGCTTCGGACGAGGGACGTGGTCGTGTCCAACATGCGGCCCAGGTTTCAAAGGAGGTCCTTGAGCAGTCCGCAGGTCTCATGGAGGCAAGCAAAATCATCCAGACCATAGCAAGCCAGACCAACCTTCTTGCAATGAATGCCGCAATCGAATCCGCACATGCCGGTGTCGCGGGCCGTGGTTTTGCCGTGGTCGCCGATGAAATCCGGAAGCTGGCGGAGCAGTCCAACAAGCAGGGCAAGGCAATCAACTCGAACCTTAAGACGCTTTCCGAATCAATCGGGCAGATTACGACAAGCATCGCGGGTGTTCAGCAGCAGTTTGATGTAATCTACGAGCTTGCGCAGGCGGTCCGTTCCCAGGAACTTGTGGTCAAAAACGCCATGGACGAGCAGAACGAGGGAAACAAGCAGGTTCTGGAGGCGATGAAGAGCATCAACGACTCGACTTTGACGGTCAAGGACAGTTCCGCAGAAATGCTTGTGGGCGCGGACCAGGTTGTGAAGGAGATGAAGGTTCTTGCCGATGTAACGAGGCGCATAACCGAAAGTATGCAGACCATGAGCAGGAGTGTTGAGTCAATTTCCAGTTCCGTCAAGGAAGTGCAGGTCAGTTCCAACCAGAACCAGCATGACACCGAGGAACTTGCGGGAAAAATAGGGACATTCAAACTTTAGAATTCCCATTGACTAAAGGGTGCAAAATGTGTTACTCTTTATTACCCCGTATATATTGTGCGGATAGATGCCCAAATCCGCAAAACATTTTCCGGGTCGATGCAAAAACCGGGAAATGCAATCTTACATAGTAGGTATATACAATGAAAACAATTTTTTCAAAGCCAGCTGATATCAAGAATGAATGGTATGTCATTGATGCATCTGGAAAGACGCTTGGTCGTGTGGCCGCAAAGGCTGCATCTGTTCTCCGTGGAAAGCACAAGGCCACCTATGAGCCAAACACTGTCTGCGGTGATTGTATCGTTATCATCAATGCTGAAAAGATTGAGGTGACTGGAAAGAAGCACGAGGACATGAAGTACCGCCACTACACAGGATTTATCGGTGGTCTGCGCGAGTATTCATTCGACACGTTGATTGGAAAAAATCCGACAGAGCCTCTCAGAAGGACAATCGCTGGAATGCTTCCACACAACAGACTTGGACGCAAGATTCTCGGAAACTTGAAGATTTATGCAGGAAGCGAGCATCCTCATGCCGCCCAGAACCCAAAACCATTGGAAGTGTAATTAGGAGTCTATCGTGGAAAATATTGCAATTGGTACAGGAAGAAGAAAGACTGCTGTGGCCCGTGTTTTTTTGCGCGAAGGCTCAGGAAAGATTGTCGTCAACGGAAAGGATATTAAGGAATACTTTGCGACAGCCGAGCAGGTTCGTACAGTTAACCAGCCGTTGCTTGTGACATCAAACACAAACAAATTCGACATCCTCATCAATGTTGGTGGCGGTGGACTTAACGGACAGGCTGGTGCTTGTCTGCATGGTCTGGCAAGGGCGCTGACACAGGTTGATCCTAACTGCCACAAGGCTCTTAGGGCAAACGGCTATCTTACCCGCGACTCCCGTATGGTTGAACGCAAGAAGTACGGCCAGCGTGGAGCTCGTAGAAGATTCCAGTTCAGCAAGCGCTAGTCTTTTTCTGGCACTTACATTTACTGCGAAAAGTTATTTCCGATAATGATAATTCGTAGCATAAGGCAGACTTCGCCCGGCGTGTATGAAATTACTCCCGATGCGGGGTCTGCATTTTTTTTGCGCGCGGAATATTTGAGGTCTGTCTCTGAGGAACGTCTGGTTCCTGTCGCTGGAGGGCTTGGCGAAAATGATTCGCTCTTCGTTGGTCCCGGCGATTTGGATTGTGGCATGGACGGTGTTTTTTCGGACGAGGAGACTGGTGACATTCTGCATGCGGCGGTGGTCTACGCTGTCGAGAATGCGGCAATGACATATCTTTCGCGCGCGGAACACTGCAGGTCATCCCTTTCGCTCAAGCTGATTAAAAAAGGCATGGACAGGGATGATGTTTCGCAGGCTCTGGACCATCTGGAGTCTGTGGGCTTTCTTGACGACTACAGATTTGCTGGGGCATGGCTGAGGACCAGATATGTGAACCATGCCGAGGGAAGGACCAAACTTTCGGCGGAGCTTCGTTCCCGTGGTGTCGAGCCCCATGCTGTCAAAAAGGCTCTGGATGATTTTTTTGCGGACCACAGCCAGAGTGGACTTTGCCGGAGGGCGGTAAAAAAATATCTCTGCACACACGAAAATCCGGGGGAAGAAAAAATGTTTGCCGCGTTGATTCGGCTTGGCTTCACATACGGACAAATCAAGGAGGCTGTGGAAAGCCAAAGGAATGCCTGAGAGAAGATTTTATAAAAAATCTCCCAGTTGAAAGTTCCCCAAAAAAAATATATAATCGTAAAGATTTATGGAGGCGATGCTTTTTGCTTCCGCAATTTTCTCAGGGGGAAATGAATGTTAACAGGCAGGCATGTTATTGAGCCGGGCGATTTGTCGGTGTCGGAGATTGAAGAGATTTGTTCATTGGCGGAACAGATTATTGTTAATCCAGCTTCTTTTCAGGACGTGTGTCGCGGGAAAATTCTTGCGACACTTTTTTTTGAGCCAAGCACAAGAACCAGACTTTCGTTCGAGGCCGCCATGCTGCATCTTGGTGGGGCAGTCGAGGGATTTGCCGACGCAAGCTACACATCATCGACAAAGGGAGAGACTCTTGCGGACACAATCCGCGTGGTAAGCTCCTATGTTGATGTAATCGCAATGAGGTCTCCAAAAGAGGGGTCCGCCCTGCTTGCATCCCAGTTCAGCGCATGTCCAGTCATAAACGCCGGAGACGGTGGACACTATCATCCGACGCAGACTTTGACCGACCTTCTGACAATACGCGCCCTTCAGGGTGGATTCAGCGGACACACAATCGGATTTTGCGGCGACCTGAAATTTGGACGCACGGTACACTCGCTTGCCAAGGCCATGAGCCGCTACCCGAACAACAAGTTTGTTTTCATCAGCCCGAACGAGCTTATCCTTCCGGAGTATTATGTAAAAAGTGTTCTCGAACCGGCGGGTGTCCAGTACACAACATCGGAGCGTCTTGAGTCAGTAATCGGCGACCTTGACATTCTCTACATGACCCGCGTACAGAAGGAAAGATTTTTCAACGAGCAGGACTACATAAGGCTCAAGGACAGCTATATTCTGGACAAGGCAAAGATGCAGCTCGCACGGAAGGACATGATTGTATTGCACCCTCTTCCACGTGTAAATGAAATCTCGCCGGAAGTTGACAGCGACCCACGCGCCGCATATTTCAAGCAGGTAAAATACGGAATGTACGCACGCATGGCCCTGATTTCAAAAGTGACAGGAAGCCTTTGATTTTTATTTTTTTGATGGAGAAAAATTATGATAAACATTGCTGAAATAAAAAATGGACTGGTAATCGACCACATACAGGCCGGAAGCGGATGGAAAGTTTTCAAGTGGCTTGGACTGGACAACGCACGTTTCACCACCGCTCTGATTGTCAACGCTGCGTCCCAGAAATCTGGCAGGAAGGACATAATCAAGGTGGACAACATAATCAACATAGACTACAGCGTTCTTGGATTCATCGACTCGAACATCACGGTCAACGTAATCCAGGACTCAAAGATTGTCCGCAAAATCAGGATGGAGCTTCCCGAAAAAGTCCAGAACGTAATCCAGTGCAAAAATCCGCGCTGCATCACAATGACCGAGCATTATGTTCCACAGGAGTTCCGCCTTGTTGACCGGGCAAAAAAGCAGTACCGCTGCTACTATTGCGACGCTCTTTATACGGCAGGAACTTTGGGGGAGGAGTAATGGAAAGACCGCTCTTGATTTACAACGCCAGACTTGTGGACAGGGACATCGATGTAAAAAAGGGAGCCGTGCTTGTCCGCAAAAACAGGATTGAAGGATTCCCGTCCCCCGATGCCGTTAAGCAGTTGATTTCCGATTCATCCGTTGACAGGCTGGATGCAAATGGCATGGTGCTGATGCCGTCCTTTGTGGATATGCACGTCCATTTCAGGGACCCGGGCCAGACGCAGAAAGAGGATTTGGAATCAGGTTGCCAGGCTGCTGTCGCCGGTGGATATGGAACGGTCGTCCTTATGCCGAATACAAGCCCTGTCGTGAGCTGTCAGGATATGGCGCTCAAAAATATGTCAAGGGCGGAAAAGATGGGGCTTCTGAAAGTCTACCAGTCAGTGAGCATAACGGATGGATTTGAGGGAAAGTCAACGGAGCATATTGATTCGCTCGACAAAAAAAATGTCCCTCTTATTACTGAGGATGGCCACGAGGTTGAGGATTCCGCGGTCATGCTTGATGGAATGAAAAAGGCCGCCGCAAAAAAAATAATTGTTGCGTGCCACTCGGAGGACCCATTTCTTGCAGCCGCCGCAAAACCTTTCCGCAGGGACGCGCTTGAGCTTTTGAACAAAAAAAATGTTTCAGCGCAGGACAAAAAACTTGCGAAAAAATATTTGCAGGAGGCAAACTCAATTCTTTCGGCGGCGGAGGATGCAGCTACTTTCAGAAACATCCGTCTTGCCCGGGATGCGAATGTCCATGTCCATCTATGCCATGTCAGCACAAGGGAGTCTCTTGATGCGGTCCGACGTGCAAAATCAATTGGACAGAAAGTTACATGCGAAGTCACTCCCCACCATCTTGGACTGAACGGCGAAAGTTCTTCCACATGTTTTCAGATTGTGAATCCACCGCTCCGTGCGGAAAGCGACAGGCAGGCTGTTGTTGACGCTCTTTTTGATGGAACCGCCGATGTGATTTCGACCGACCACGCTCCACACACTTTGCGCGACAAGTCGGAAGGTGCTCCAGGATTTTCTGGACTGGAAACTTCGTTCGCGCTCTGCTATTCCGTTCTGTGCAGGGAAAATGGAATGAAGCTCGGTCTTCTTTCCGAAAAAATGTCTGCCCGGCCATCCGAAATTCTTGGTCTAAAAAATCAGGGGCTTCTTGTGGAAGGATATGACGCGAATCTTGTTCTGGTGGACACTGAATCGGAGTGGACTGTGCGTGGACAAAAATTTGCGAGCAAAGGAAAATACACCCCGCTTGAAGGAAAAAAAGTTTTCGGAAAAATAGTCGCAACAATCTACCGTGGCAATTTTGTCTACAGGGCGTTCGGCTATAATATAGAGGCGATTGGAATTTGATTTTTATGTGTGCCCAAGGAGGATGCGGTGAAAAAAAAGATGGCCTTTGTTTTGTCATTGATTTTTTGGACGCTTGTTTTTTCAGGTGGATTCGCGCAGACAAAATCGGTGGAAACATTTCCGTCGATTGAGCCGTATCTTTCGTTTGGGCTTTCGTCACCAAATCTGACCCCAAAGCAGATTGTGTCAATCGGTCTTTCGTTCTCTTCCTATCCACAAATGTCGGCTGCGGATTTTTCAAAATATCTTTCGCTCTACAATGAACTGGAGTCCCGCGTCACAAGTGAAAAATTTCAAAAATACAGCGAGCGTGTCAAGGCTGAGGAAGTTTTGATGCTGATGTATGAAAAAACTTTGCGACGGTATTCAGCCAAACAGACGAGGATTACGACCATGTTCGACGAGGGAACCTACAACTGTGTCTCTTCATCGGTTCTGTATCTTGCGCTTGCAAAGGCCGCCGGACTTGATGTGATTGGAAACCGCGCCCCCGACCATTGTTTTTGTTCCGTAATAATCGACGGGAAAAAATTTGATGTTGAGACGACAAATCCAATGGGCTTCAATCCCGGTGAAAAGCGTATGATTGAGCAGAACGGTTCCGGCACAAAATATGCAACGGTTCCAAAAAAAATATACAACGGCCGTTACGAAATCAGCGACGCAATGTTGGTGAGTCTTGTCGCTCGAAACATAACCAGCATTGAGATGGACAAAAAAAATTATGAGACCGCTGTTCCTGTTGCCGCATCCCGTTTTGTTTTTATCCAGAACGACGGTGTAAGTCAGCGCAATGATGGCCGTAAGGATTTGGATGTTACCCTTTCAAACTATGCCGCCGAGCTTCAAAAAAAGAAAAAGTTTTATGAAAGTATGCTCTGGATGGATTCCGTTGTCGAGCGCTGGGGAATGAGCGACGGATTAAGGCAGAATTATTCGGACGCAATCTACAATGCAATTGTTTCTCTAATTGATAAAGAGGATTTTGATTCCGCAACTGAAAATCTTGAGACGCGAAAAAAATATGTGGCGCAGAAAGATTATGAAGAGCTTACGCAGAATATTTTTGTTTTCTCCACATCAAATGCGGCGGAAAAAATTTCTTCGTTCAATGAAAAAGTTTCGTACATAAAAAAACAGATGTCGAATCCGCTTGCGCAAAACAAAAAGGTGGCGACCAGACTCAATACAATTTTGGAGAACGCATGGATAAAAAGAATTGCCGATGTGATAGGTGCGGACGATTTTATTGGAGCTGCAAAACTTTGTGACCAGGCGCTTTCCGATTTGCCGTCCAGTTCAAAGCTAAAACAGATGAGACAGAACAGCCTCAACAATTATGCGGTGACTGTCCACAATTCTTTTGCGGACCTTGCGAACAAAGGTAAATACGACGAGGCGAGAAAAGTTTTGAACGAGGGACTGAAAAATTATCCGTCAAGCTCCACTCTGAAGAACGATTTGAACAGGCTCGACCGTATGCAAAAATAATTAAATCAAAAAGTGTTCCGCAATCAATGCCGCAAGGAAGATTAAATTCGCGACGGTGAAATATAGAATGTATTTTGCTGGACGCGATTTTTTTGTCCTTGAGTAAAACTTGAACGAGATTAAGCTTGCCATGGACGCAATCAAAGTTCCAAGTCCGCCAACGTTCACGCCGACAATGAGCAGAGGAATGTTTTTTGTGAAGCCAGAAAGAAGAAGCGCGGCAGGTACGTTGCTTATAATCTGGCTGGATGCTATCCCCAAAAGAAGTTCGCGCCCCTCGACCAGTTTTTTTAGTGCGCCGTTTATTGCCGGAATGCGGGCCATGTTTCCTGTGAAAATAAAAAATCCAACGAAGGTTAAAAGCAGAAGATAGTCTGCGCCCAAAAAGGCATGTCGCTGTAAAATCAGTGAAAAAATCAACACGACCGCGACAAGTATATAGAAGGGAACTACCCTTACGACCGTCAGGATTGCAAGAACAAATAGCAGTGCGAAAACGGAGGAGCTTATGATTCTAAGTTTTTTTGATTCGCCGCCTGTTTTGTTTTTTGCAACGATTTTTGATTCGGGAAGTTTTCCGCTGGATTTTCTTGTCACAAAAAAAATGGACGGCACAAGCAGAACCAGACTCAGAATCCAGTAGGGGATTGTCAGCTTTATGAAGTCGGCTGCCGAAAAATTTCCCACAGCAAAAAGATACAGGTTCTGTGGATTTCCAATTGGCATGAGCATGCTTCCAAGATTTGCCGCTATGGTCTGCAAAACTATTGTCGGAACAAGAAGCTCGCTCCCCTCAAGAATCGTTATTGCGAAGGGAACAAAAGTTAGAAGCGCGACATCGTTTGTTATGGCCATGCTCAAAAAGAAGCAGAGAAAAACAAGGGTCCCAATCAGCATCCAGATTTTTTTTACCGACGACAAAAGTTTCTGCGCAAGAAAATCAAAAAATCCGTTCTGCCTGAACACGTTCATTATGACCATCAGGCTCCAGAGTATTCCGAGTGAACGCCAGTCTATGTACGAAAAATATTCCCTGTCAGGGTGGACAAAAAACATTGAGACCACCGCAAGAATCCATGCCGCACAAAGGACCGCCTCCGATTTGACAAAACGCAGAACCGGTCCAATAATTTTTTTTGCTTCCATGGTTTCAGATTGTCGTGGGCAGAATGTTCTTGATGTTCAGATGTCCATCTTCAATTGGAGCCTCGTAGCGTTTTCCGTTGTAGATTATGGCCATCTTTTTCACGTAGTTCTGTCCTTCGTGCGCAAAAATTTCGCCCGACTTGAGGTGTCCGTTTTCCCATGCGATGTTCATTTTTAGATTTCCCTTAAGCGAAAGTCCGTCAAGATTTCCGCATGTCCATTTTTCAGGAAGGGCGGGAAGAATGTCTACGACAACTTTGTCTCCGTCCATTTCGCTCTGGACAATCATCCTTGTAATTGCGGCTGTCGCACCAAAGTTTCCGTCAATCTGGAACGGCGGGTGGCTGTCAAAAAGATTTGGCTGCGTGGATTTTTCAAAAAGCGAGACAAGGGATTTGTATGCTTCTTCGCTTTGGTGGAGGCTTGCCCGGAAATTCATAATCCATGCCTGGGACCAACCTGTGTGTCCACCTCCATTTGCGAGACGCTTTTCTATTGTCGCCGACGCTGCCTTTGCAAGTTCCGGTGTCCTGTTTACGCTGATGCTGTGTCCGGGGAAAAGACCGTAGAGCTGGCTGATGTGTCTGTGTCCCGGTTCAACTTCCTCACATTCGATTGGCCACTCGCGGATGCATCCGTCCTTTGTGATTGCGGGCGGCTCGATTTTTTCCAAAATGTTTTTCCATTTCAGAATGTCGCGGTCCGTTGATTTTTTTCCAAGGTCAAGCGCGGACTGGATTGCTGAATTGAAAAGATGCTCCAGGATTCTGTTGTCCATGTCGGTTCCAGCCGAAAAGCATCCTGTCTCTCCCGATGGAAGCCTGAATGAATTTTCGGGTGACACCGATGGGGAAACGACCAGATGTTTTCCGTCCGAAGAGGGAACCAGATAGTCGCAGAAAAAGTCGGTGGCATCCTTCAGGATTTTGAAATTCTTTTTCAAAAACTTTGTGTCCCTTGTGTATTCAAAATGCTCGCGGATATGTGTCGCCATCCATGCGGCCCCAAGAACCCAGTATGTTCCCGGAATCCATTTGTCCTGCGGAGCTGTGTCTCCCCAGATGTCCAGATTGTGGTGCGCAACAAATCCATCGCATCCGTACATTGTTCCGGCGGTCTTTTTTCCGTGCTTCCTCGCTTTTTTCAGCAAATCAAAAAATGGCAGCTCCGTCTCGTCCAGCGAAAGCATGTTGGCGGGCCAATAATTCATTTCCGTGTTCACGTTGATTGTGAACTTGCTTCCCCATGGAGGCAGAAAATCCTTGTTCCATATTCCCTGTAGATTTGCGGGGAGGGTTCCCGGTCTTCTGCTTGATGAAAGAAGCAGGTAGCGTCCAAAGTTCCAGTAGAGTTCTGCGAGCGCGGGACTGTCCGTGCGGCTTTTCAGAAGTTCGTCGGTCGCCATGTTTGATTCCTCTGGATTTTCGCCGGAAAGATTGAGGCTTGTCCGTCTGTAGAATGAGGAGTATTCTTCGACATGGTATTTTTTTATGTCGCTGTATGGCGAGCTGGATGCGAAGCATAGTTTTTTTGTCGCCTCGTTCATGCACCAGGAAATCAGGCTTTTTGCAGTGCGGACTGTGTTTCCTCCGTTCCTTCTGTAGAATCTGTTTCTGTAGGCGGTTTCTATGTCAAGGAAAATGGTTGCCTCGTCTGCTCCCTCCACAATCAAAAAGTTGCCGCGGGTTTCAACGCTTCCATTCGATGTGGTGGCCATTGCCATGACGCAGAACGGAATGCAGCTGGATGAGTCCATGGCGATTGTGTCGCCGTTCATTGAATATAGGTTCCCGGTGAGATCCCCACGGTCAATGTAGGCCCTGAAATAGATGCTCTTCGGTGTTGATGCCGTGATGTGTATGACCATTACATCCTCGACGGCGGAGACAAAGACTTCCCTTTTGTACTCGATGGAGCTTCCGTGTGAGTTGCGTCCGAAGATTGCTGTGCTTGGAACTTTGGTTTCCCTTGAAAAACTTGTTGAGGCGATTGCGGTTTCCAGATTCAGTTCGCGGACATATCCCGATGCCCCCTCGAACACATCTTTTCTTTCTGGAAGCGGACCCGCGAGACCTGTTTTTTCTGCGGTGTAGTAGTCTATGTGCAGTTCGCCCGCCGTTTGGTATACAGCCTGCTGGGAAGGACAGCCGGTCATTGATTCAAGACCAAGCTCCTGTGCCTCCTCGATTCTGCCCTGGTTAATCAGCGAGCGTATTTTTTCAAGATTTGATTTGCAGCTGTAGTTGTTTCTGTCCCGGTACGGCCCCGACCAGATTGACTCCTCGTTCAACTGGATGATTTCATGTCCAGGATTTCCATGGACCATTCCGCCAATGCGTCCGTTGCCAACAGGAAGAGCCTCGTTCCAGTCCTTCGCCGGTGATTTATACCAAAGTCTGTTCATAAATGTTCCCCAAAATCACCAACCCCGCCGCAGAGCAATACGCCACCTTGTGGCACGGTATGGTGTTCTCATAAGGTATCGCAGTCGGATTTAATACCC
>CACZPR010000071.1 GCA_902783155.1 uncultured Spirochaetaceae bacterium | reverse complement strand
CTCTTCCAGTAGAGCAGTTTGAAATAAGGCTTAAGCAGGGATATAAAATTTAGTTTTCTGAAACAAGTAAAATACAAGGATAAATGTTGTGTTCGGAATATTAATTCAAAATTGGCGTAAGCGGGGTTCCTGTTGTAAAAAACACTCAGCCACCGCGAAGCGGTACTGCCGTTTTTTACAACAGGGTTCCCGCTGAGAGCCAATTTTGTTGTTGGAATACTAAAACTCGACATTTGCCCTAATCACCACATCTAGCGTCCCGGGCTGGAAGATGTGCATTATTGTTTTTGATTGGTAAGTGATTGCGAAATAAATTTTGCAAAACAAATTTGACAAAACAAATTTGACAAAACAAAAAACATGGGTGTATACTATAGTTGTTGATGGAAACGTTTCCAGTAACGTTTCCAATTTATCTCAAAAAGTGGAGAGAAAAATGAAAAAAATCATCAAATTGTTTTTAACCGTCTGCATTGTGAGCGTTTGCAGTAGTTTTTGTTTTGCGGATACCAAAACTGATGCTTTGAACGAGCTTTCAAGATTTAAGATAAACGTGAACTATACCAACGGTTTTCCTCTATATAATATGAATGATTTTTCAAAATCCAGCGTCGGGGCTAACCTTGGATGCGAGTTCGCCCTTTTCCAGACCCTTTTGAAAAATACCGACTTCGGATTCTATGGTCGCGCGTCATTTCAAAATTTCATTCCGTACAGTCTTCAGCTTGATAAACTTTGCAGCTACAGTTTTTCGGCAGGCATATATGGTGAATATTTTTTGCCCCAGGATATTTCTATCGCGTATTCTTTGGGAGCCGGTTTTTTAATCAGCGAGATTAAATTTCTCAGCAGCGAAAAAGGAATCATAGACGATGTTTATTACGACTTTATGCTTGAGTCGGATTTGAGCGTCCGTAAAGTCATGCTGGATTTTGACAAGGTGAATGTTCTTCTTTGCACTGGATGTCATTTTGCGTTCTATCACGAAAAGACGGAATCATTCTTAACCCTCGGACCGACGGTTGGGCTTAAAATTGATTTTAAGCTGGGTAATTCAAGGGGAACTGGAAAATGAAAAAAATCGCAAAACTTTTTTTAGCATCAGTAATCCTTTTTTCTTCTTTTGCGCTCTTTTCATGCAGGGACATGATTCATGACATCAGGGAGATTTCCGGCTCTGAGACAAAACGCAGAAGTCTGGAAATGGTTTCTGTTTCTAATTCGTTTGAAATCAACGCTTATGAAACTTCATTCGTTTTGTGGCATGATGTCCGGGAGTGGGCGAATGATAACGGTTATAAATTTATTCTGTCCGGAAAAGCCGGGGATAAAGAGGTGAGTGAGCCGGGGTTGTACGGATATCTTCCTGTAACAAGCGCACATCCTGCTGATATTATTGTCTGGCTGAATGCACTGTCCGAAAAAAATGGTCTTGAACCTGTTTATTATGAGGACTCTGGATATACGAAAGTTCTCCGAAGCGCATGGCTCATTTCAAATTATCAGGAAATTGATGAGTATGACGGAAAACTTACTGATATAAACGGAAATCCGATTACATCATACGATTACAGCATAAAATCAAATTTTTCTACAAAAGATGATGCAA
This sequence comes from uncultured Spirochaetaceae bacterium, assembly GCA_902783155.1. Taxonomy (GTDB): domain Bacteria; phylum Spirochaetota; class Spirochaetia; order Treponematales; family Treponemataceae; genus Treponema_D. Next base: position 4,561 of record CACZPR010000071.1, on the reverse strand, counting down.
AGGGTTACAGGCTCCCGAGTCAAGGCGACTGGTTGAATGCTGCTAAAAGCGGCGGCAAGGATAAAAAGGCGTACGGTGTTTCCGATGATTATAGGGACGTTGCGGCATTGAAGTATATTCATGCTTTTGCTCAATTTACGCCAAACTCCCTTGGAATCTACGATACGATTGGAAATGTGGCGGAACTTATGCTTGATGGAACAACTTATTCTGCATACTGCTTTCATTATAATATGGGAAGCAGTTCGGGAACTTTGTTCAGGCCAAATAATGTAGCCCATATTTATGGAAACTGGCCGGAACTTTTTGGTTTCCGTATTGCCCGGAAAATTTGAGTAGCGGCAAAGTTGCTCGAAAATGTTCAGTGCGGTGGTTGAGTTTGTCGTGCTAAGTTGCGGAACGTGACAACCACCACATCTGGTCTATTACACTTGCACTGTTTCCTTTTCCGGTATGCACGTTTTTTTGAAGCCGTTGTCCGCTTTTATGCACTGGACTTTTTCTTCAAGTTTTTTTGTGAAATCATCTTCCGCTGAGTTTTCTTTCAGGTATTTGAAGAAGTTTCTTTTAGCTTTTGTTGGAAATTTTTCACTTTCATTTATATTGTAAAAAATTTTATATGAACCGTCATTCAGATGTAGTTCATGGCCGTCTTCCGTAACATACGTGCTTTCAAAAGTGTAAACCGACAGTCATTCCTTCCGGGATATTGTGGAGAGTGACTGCCAGACAGAGCATGGTTGTGTTTTTGAGCTTCGATTTTACGCCCTCAGGTTTTTCAGAGTTGACGTGCAGATGTGGAATTATCGAATCCAGAAGCAGAAGGAACAAAAATCCCAGCGCAAGACCGACAGCCGCAGGAACGAAAGCAAATTTTCCCATCGACTGTGATTCTTCGATTGCCGGAATCAAAAGCGACCACACCGATGCCGCAACCATAACGCCGGATGCAAAACCGAGCAGTGTCTTTTGAAGTTTCGCGCTCAAATCTTTTTTCAAAAAGAATACGCATGCCGCACCTAAAGTTGTTCCAAGAAAAGGAATCAAAAGTCCATAAAGAATGTTCATATTTTAATTATATCAGTTAGCATAGGCTTAGGAAAGATGTCTGAAATTCACTGTTAAAGAATTTGATTGACAACGTATAAATCTGCCCTTAGAATGGAAACATGATGAGAGAGATTTATATGGAAAATACTTGTTCGTTTCTTGACAGATTTTTTATGTCAGGTACAATCTTTAGGCAACAGGCAACAGGCAACAGGCAACAGGCAACAGGCAACAGGCAACAGGCAACAGGCAACAGGCAACAGCGTAGATTATAGCCTGATTTATTCTCAAGGTAAATATTCCCGGAATTTTTCGTTCGCGAAGGATTCCGGGTTTTTTTGTTTTAAATTCTAAATTGGAGAAAGAACATGAAGAAAAAGCACTCGGCTGTATTGGTTTCGGCACTTTTGGTCGGACTGACGTTTAATGCCTGTAAGACACTTGATGGGCTTCTTGCGATTTTTGATGATGACACAGAGGAAACATCCACTGTAACTGCAAGTACAAGTTCATCAACAAATAAATCTACGTCTTCAAGTTCAAGCACGGCATCCACGGTAAAAGGAACGGTGAACGTAAATTCCACGCCGGATTCAAGTGGATTTGTGGCAAGGGAAAACCGCAACTTCGCCCAGGAATTGGGTGGCTACATGGAAACCGAGTACCTATGGATTGAATCGTCAATCGACAGATCCAAAAAGGATACCAAGAATCAGATAAAGGCACTCTCATACAGTTCGTATGCAGAGGCGTATAAAAATCTTCCGCCAATACCGGAGCTCAGTAAGATTGACACACGGGAAGAAATGTCGGCGCACCGGAATCTCATGCTCATTTATTGTGATGCAGTTCCAAATTATGCGTCCAAGTTTAAGGATGAGCTTTCTGCGGTAAATAAAAAACTTGACGATGCCCAGATGCAAAATGCCATTCGTGCCGCAAGGGGACTTTCCTATGACACTGAGCTCCACTTCGATCCAAATGCCAGCAAATACAATGCGATTTTAAAGAAAGTCTATGCGATGAATGAAATTATTTCCAAGGAGCAAAATAACAGCTACCACTACAGCTGGAGTTTTGCTACAAGCGACGAGGGGTACAGAAAGTTTTTGTCCGTGTTTGACGGTGTAGTGTGCTACAAACCGTATTTCAATGAGTTTGCTCCGTTCAGAAAGCAATTGTGCCATGAGTGGTTTGTCTCTCCCCAGTGCAAGAAAATTGCGCAGATGGATGCCAATCTTGTTGCAAGGGCAAAGTCTGAGAATCCAAAAAAGACACCGCAGTGGTTCATTGACGGAAGAAAATCGGAGCTTTCGGAAGTGCAGTCATATAATCAGCAGATTTTAAAACGCTGGATTCAAAAAATAACTCCGTATCTGAACAAAGAAAAGGGATATATCTCCCAGCTGATTGGATATGTAAATGACATTGAGGCAATCCGCAACGGAGGAGAGATGACCAGAGAATATATTTCCGCAATGATGCAGACGAACAGCATTGTTGAAGGATTTTTCCTCCGCTATTTTGGATGGATGGATCTTGTTGCCGCAGCTCCTCTGGTTCAGACTCCACCGACTTTTGAGGGGAAGAAATTCAAAGGATATGAGCATCCAGAGTTAAACTACGAAAGCGAAATAATAAACTGGGGTTCCAGAACCATAGAATACTAAGGGGAGATAAATCATGAAAAGAAACAGGAAAATATTCGCTCTTTTTGCGGCGGCTGTATTGTCGTTTACCTTTACTGCATGTGAAAGTCTTGATGCGATGATGGCGGCTCTGGACAATTTTTTTGCGGATGATGCGGCGGTCGCATCAACAAATACGGGGACATCAACATCTAGTTCTTCAAGCACACAAAAATCCGGCTCCTCATCCACATCAAGCTCATCAAGTTCATCCACAACAACGAGCAGCTCAAATTCAACGAATGCTTCAACAAGTACCTATGCAAAAGCTTCGTCATCACTTGAGTTTAAGGGGACTCCATACACAGTGCTTCCTTATGGTACTGATGGAACAGTCGGTAAAAGCGGGACCTATGTTTTATTCGGTGACTGGCCTCAGACAATCAAGGCAAATTCTGTAACTGTTGATGAATCAAAATACGCGGTGATGGGAGCCTACACGTATTACAAGGGCAGCGACGGATTTTGGTATGCGAAGGCCATTGTGGGTTCTGGCGATTCAAGCTATAAATTTAGCAACGGAAGCAGCAAAGGGGAGGTAAGGTCTGCAAGTCCTTCAAAGACCGCATATTTCAAAGTCGAACCAATCAAGTGGAGGATCCTCACCACCAACTACAACGGAAGCGGAAAAAAACTCCTGCTTGCAGAATCAGCTTTGACGGCAGAAAGATATTATGACGTGTGTACTGATAACACTGGTCTTGGAAAAGGAATGCCGCAATCAGGGGACAGACTTGTTCTTCATGTTGCAGACAGTCTCAGAACTAAGTCGGACGGAACGCTTATTCTTCATGGCAATTACGAGTACAGCCGCATACGTGCATATCTGAACGGACTTTCCTACACCACAAGGGACGCAAGGGGAGAGAATGAGCACGTGGTAAATGATTTTGCCTCGAAAGGATTTTTGCAGACTGCTTTCACTTCTGAATTGCAGGCAAAGATTGCGGTAACGAACGTTGACAACAGCTATAAAAGCACTGCCATAAACGATCTTTTTGAATACGTCACGTATGAAAACTATGATTTGACACTGTATCAGGGAGGAAATCCTTTAAGTAATAAAAATTTCAAGTGGCCCGGAAGTATTTCAAACACAACAAGGGACAAGGTTTTTTTGCTCAGTGGAGCCGAAGCCATTAATAAAAATTATGGCTTTATAAGAATCCCTCCGAAGCTGACACAGGACCAGGCATTGCAGATGTCTTTAAGGGGACAGGAGTGGAACTGGTTTGATTTGGCCCGTACATGCAAGGAATTGGTCCGCACGGTCCCGGATTTTTATAAGGCAAACTTTAGCGGTTATACTAAGGACCGTGGTGAAGTGGATTGGCTTCTCCGTACACCTGTGGTTGTTGATTATTTTGGCAAGTCGGCTTATTTTGTAGAGAAAATCCATAACAGCGTCATTGTAAAAACGGCTGGGTCGTTCGAAGATTCAAATGTGGATACAAAAGATCTGGGCGTTGTTCCGGCAATCTGTGTAAACTGATTTTGAATGAGAATAACCAACTCCTATGCTCTGCGTTGGGGTTGGTGATTAAGCTTGCACTGTTTCTTTCTTCAGTTCCATATCCAATCGGTTGACTTCATCAATCGGGAGCGAGCAGCATTCTGCGATAACTTCTGGTGAAAGCTTGGTCTTTTTCAAAAAATTCATAGCAGCTTCAATGGCTTTTTCCTGCGCACCCTGATGCATTCCTTGTTGTATGCCCTGCTCCAATCCTTCCCGCATTGCTTCATGTCTTATGTCTGTTTCCCAAACTCCCATGCTCAGATACTCCTTGCGGAAAATCTCGTTCCGCTTTACCTCGGCTACGGAT